>NZ_DASWTF010000009.1:0-252500 GCF_036402275.1 Steroidobacter sp.
CAATGCCGCGACCGGTCGCGCCAGCGTGACCTGGGACAGCTCACAACTCGATCTTGCACAAGTCATGCGCACGATCGCGCAACTTGGATACGTGCCGCATCCGCTATCCGATGAAACGGTAAGCCGAGCCTTGCGTCAGGAACGGCACGACAGTCTGAAGCGACTCGCGGTCTCGGGCTTCGGCATGATGCAGGTCATGATGTTCGCAGTGGCCGTGTACTCGGCCGAGCTGGGGAACGAAATCATGGATCCGGCGATCCATGGCTACTTCCGCATCGTGAGCCTGCTCGTCGCCACTCCAGTGATGTTCTATGCAGGCGCACCGATTCTGCTGAGCGCATGGCGCAGCGTGCGCAGCCGCGCGGTCGGCATGGATGTGCCGGTGAGCATCGCGCTGCTGCTCGCTTACGCGGCCAGCGTCTGGAACACATTCACCGGTTCCGCCGGCGAGGTGTACTTCGATTCCGTCACGATGTTCATTTTCTTCCTCACGCTCGGCCGATTCGTGCAGATGAGCGTGCGTCAACACACGGCCGGCGTCACCGATGCGCTGGCAAGGCAACTGCCATCCATCGCGCATCGCATCCGCGCAGATGGCGTTGAGGACGTGCCGGTGACCTCGTTGCGCGTCGGCGATGTGATCCAGGTTCGCCGAGGCGAAGTGCTGCCGGCCGATGGCGAGCTACTCGACGCCGAGGCGCAGCTGGACGAAGCCATGCTCACCGGCGAGTCGCTGCCCGTACGAAGGCGCCGAGGCGAACGAATCGTTGCCGGCACGCTCAACGTCGATGAGCCCGTGCGCATGACGGTGAAGGCGCTCGGCGGCGATACGGCGCTATCTCACATCGTCTCACTCATGCAGCGTGCGCAAACGTACAAGCCTGCGCTGTCTCGCAATGCCGACGCGGCGGCCGCGCGATTTCTCAACTATGTGTTGCTTGGAGCGGGACTGACCTGCGCGCTGTGGCTGGCCATCGAACCATCGCGAGCGTTCGCTGCCACTCTCGCGGTGCTGGTGGTGGCATGTCCCTGCGCCTTTGCCATTGCGATGCCGGCTGCTCTCGCCGCAGCTACGGCGAACCTGGGACGCCATGGCATTCTGGTCACCGACGCAGACGCCCTCGAAAGTCTGGCAAAAGTCGATCACATCGTGTTCGACAAGACGGGAACGCTGACCCGAGGCGAACTGCGCGTTTCCAACTGTATTTCCTTGGCTGGCATGAGCGAAGCGCAGTGCCTGCGAACCGCGGCGCTGCTCGAACAATCGTCCGAGCATCCATTGGCGCGCGCCTTCGCGCCCTATCGCGAGAGAGGCGTCGTCGATGATATGCAGACCGTCGCCGGTCGCGGCGTGCAAGGCCGAGTCGAGGGCCGCTTGTTTCGTATCGGCAGCCCGGACTTCGTTGCCGAACTGCACAACCAACCCTCTCCTCCAACATCGCCGGCCGGACTGGTGGGCAGCGTCATCATGCTCGGAGACGAGCATGAGGCATTGGCCTGGTTCGAACTTGCCGATTCCCTGCGGCCGGCGGCCGCCGAGACGATCGATCAGTTGCGCTCGCTGAACATCGAGCCGCAGATCCTGAGCGGCGACGGCTACACCGCAGTGGCGAGTGTGGCGCGCCAGTGCGGCATCACGGAGCACTTCGCCAGCCGTACCGCCCAGCAAAAGCTCGCGCACGTACTGTGGTTACAGAATGAAGGCAAGCGCGTGGCCGTCGTTGGCGACGGGGTCAACGACGCTCCCGTGCTGGGCGCCGCGAATGTTTCTATCGCCATGGGACGAGGAGCCGCTTTGGCGCATGCAAGCGCCGAGCTGGTGCTGGTGAGCGACAATCTTTCGGCGCTGCCCGAAGCCGTCCTGCTTGCTCGGCGCACGCTCCGAATCGCGAAACAGAATCTGTTGTGGGCCGCCGTTTACAACCTCGCTTCGATTCCGTTGGCGGCGCTGGGCTTCATTCCACCCTGGCTCGCCGCGTTGGGCATGTCCATCAGCTCAGTCGCTGTGGTGCTGAATGCCACACGCCTCCTGCCTCGGGCGCCCGAGCAAATTCCTGCACCGATCGTGACCTCACTGCAACCACGGGAGTTAACGGCATGAACATTCTTTTCGTGCTGATTCCTCTGAGCCTGGCGCTGGTCGTGCTCGCGGGCTGGGGTTTTTTCTGGGCCGTCGGCGCGGGGCAGTTCGACGACCTCGAATCGCCCGGCTGGGATGCGCTCCGGGATGAATGATTCGACTGCCATCAGCCTTTCCGCCGCGTTCATCGCGGGTGTGGCGGGCAGTGCGCACTGCTTTGCCATGTGCGGTGGTCTGGCAGGAGCGCTCGGTATGCGGGCTCGCGTTACCGCGAACAGCGCCGGTGCAGCCTTCAGCAACGCCCTTTCCTATCACGTGGGCCGCCTGAGCGGGTACACCCTCGCCGGCGCGATCTGCGGCTTGATTGGCGCCACGCTGCAAACAGTGCTGGACCTGGCGCGTATCGGCGCGACGCTTCGCATCGCGAGCGGCGTATTGCTGTTGTCGATTGCGCTGCGAATGTTGTCGCCCTGGAATCCGCTACGATGGCTAGAAACATTGGGTGCAAAGTTCTGGCGCAGTCTGCAGCCATTTACTCTCAGCGCTGGCGCTCGTAGCGGAAGCGCCCACGCGATCGCGCTGGGTTTTCTGTGGGGCTGGCTGCCGTGCGGCCTGGTCTATTCGATGCTGCTGTTTGCCGCGCTCAGCGCCGATGCATGGAATGGATCCGCCATCCTGCTCGCGTTCGGCCTCGGCACGTTGCCGTCGATGCTGACCAGCAGCGTGCTCGCTGCGCAAATGCAGCGGCTGCTGAAAAATCGCTGGCCCCGCTATGCCAGCGCGGTGTTGTTGCTGACATTCGGCGCCTGGATGATCTGGGTGTCGTTACCGGCACGCGGTCATGCCCATTACCACTAAGCGGTCCCGCGGATTCATGCGGCAGCGCCGAAACAAACAAATCGGAATAGGTGTCAGTCCGTAGTGACGATCTGCTGCTCCTGCGGGACCCTCGGCCGACATATGCCACTGTCCGCTTCTCTAAGTGCAGCTACGGAATCTGGCGAGCGCGCACACGCACAACCCGGGGGGCAGTCGCCGCCGCGAACGTGGTACCGCCCGCTACTCCAAGCGTGCGCGCTACTAGCCAGGCCGTTCGTGGGCGGACTCAGAAATCGCGTCGAACAGCTGGAAGCGGAGCTCGACGTGCTGAACAGCTGCAGCATCGTTTCCAGCACCGACGCCAGCGGCCGCATCACTCAGGTGAACGAGCTGTTCTGTCGCATCAGTGGCTACACGCGCGAGGAGCTGATTGGCCGTAACCACAGCCTGATCAACTCCGGTCATCACGATCGCAAATTCTTCATGGATATGTATCGCACCATCGCCACCGGTCAGTCGTGGCGCGGTGAGATTCGTAACCGGGCCAAGGATGGCAGCTATTTCTGGCTGGACATCACCATTATTCCGACCACCGACAGCTCCGGCCGTGTGACGCGTTACACCTCCGCGTGCGTGGACATCACGGCTCGTAAGAGCGCCGAAGATATGCTGGCCAAGCTGCGAGAGCGTCATAAGCTCGCCATCGACGGCTCCGGCATCTGCCTGTGGGACTGGGATCTGGTGCGCGACGCCCTGCAGTTCGACGGTAACTGGGGCCCGATGCTCGGCCATGGCCGGGAGGAAGTCGGTCCCATGTCGCGCGCCGCGTTGAATCGCGCCGTACATCCCGACGATCTGGCGCATACGTTGCAACAAATCGAGCGGCACTGTCAGGGCGAGACGCCCTTCTTCGAAAGCGAAGCACGAATCCGCCACAAGGATGGGCACTGGGTATCGATGTTGTTTCGCGGCTCGGTCAACAAGCGCGATCAGAACGGCCTCGCGTTACGCATCTCCGGCACGGCCATCGAAATCTCCGAACTGAAACAGGCGATGCGCCTGGCCGAGCAATCCGAGGCGCTGCTGAAGACGGTCATCGACCTGCTGCCCCAGCGGGTGTTCTGGAAAGATCGCGACGGCCGCTTCCTCGGCGCGAACCGCAATTTCAAAATGGACGCGGGGGTGGAGGAAATCGTTGGCAAGACCGATAGCGACGTGCCCTGGGCAGGCAACCAGGTCGACGGCCTGGTCGACACGCTGGCCGACTCGGCCGTGGAACAACACATCATGGATAGCCGTCAGCCGGTGCTGAACCTGGTGCAGCAGTTCACGCAAGGCGAGCACACCGAGTGGCGCACGACCAGCAAAGTGCCATTGATCGACGCGCGCGGCGATGTGTGGGGCGTGCTCGGGACGTACCAGGACATCACGCCGTTCAAGCTGGTAGAAGCCGAACTGATCAAGGCGCGCAACGCCGCCGAGGGCGCCAGCAAGGCCAAGAGCGATTTCCTCGCGACCATGAGTCACGAGATTCGCACGCCCATGAACGGCGTCATCGGCTTCACCGATTTGTTGTTGGAAACATCGCTGACGCCCGAACAGCAGAGCATGGCCAGCACCATCCGCGACTCGGGTCGCGCGCTGATGACCATCATCGACGACATCCTGGATTTTTCGCGCATCGAAGCGGGCCGCGTGACCATCGAACGCGCGCGGGTCGACGCCAGAAAAATCGCGCATGACGTGCTGACGCTATTGCGGCCTCGCGCGGCGGAGAAAAAGCTGCACTTCGAAGTCCAGTGGCCCGACACGATATCGACCAGCACGATCGCCGACGCCGGCCGGCTGCGGCAGGTGCTGGTGAACCTCGCCTCGAACGCCATCAAGTTCACGGACCACGGCCGTGTGACGATTCGCGCCGCTTGCGAAAGCGAGGGCATGGTGCGTATCGAAGTCGAAGACACCGGCATCGGCATCACCCCCGAGCAACTGCCCCGCCTGTTCGCGAAGTTCACGCAGGCGGACTCGTCGACCACCCGCAAGTACGGCGGCACCGGGCTGGGCCTGGCGATTTCCAAACAGCTGGTCGAATTGATGAACGGTCAGATCGGCGGCGCCAGCGAGCCGGGGGTCGGTTCTAAGTTCTGGTTCACGCTGCCGCTTGCACAACGCAGCGAGACCACCGGCAGCCATCGTGTCCTCACGCTGGACGCTTCGCTGGCGCCCGCCAATCAGCAGTCGATCTCGGCAGCACACCCGCGCGTGCTGATCGTCGAAGACCATGCCGTCAATCGCATGCTCGCGACGCGCCTGCTGGCCAAGCTCGGTTGCGAAGTGGATCTGGCCGAGAACGGCCGGTTCGCTTGCGAACGCACGTCGCAGCAGGCTTACGATCTGATCTTCATGGACTGTCAGATGCCCGAGATGGATGGTTTCGAGGCCACGCGCGTCATCCGAGACCGCGAGCGATCAGGCGGCGGCGCGCACACTCCCATCGTCGCGCTCACCGCCAACGCCATGAGCCAGGATCGGGAGCGTTGCATCGAGGCAGGCATGGACGATTACATCACCAAGCCCTATTCCGGCGCGGATTTCGAGCGGGTTCTGCAGCGCTGGTGCCGACCTCAGGCGTTGCCAGCGGTCGGCATCGAGAAATAAACCGTCGCGCCGCGCCCTTCCACGCCCTCCGCCCACGTGCGGCCGCCATGACGCTGCACGATCCGCCGCACGTTCGCCAGGCCCACGCCAGTGCCTTCGAAGTCCTTGTCCGCGTGCAGCCGCTGAAACACGCCGAATAGACGATCGGCATACTGCATGTTGAAGCCGACGCCGTTGTCGCGCACGTAATAAACCACCTCTTCGTCGTTCACGTCGGCGCCGATCTCGATCTTCGCCGGATCGCGCGGGCGCGTGTACTTCACGGCATTCGCCAGCAGGTTGACCCAGACCTGTTTCATGAGCTGCGGATCGCCCACGATGTCCGGAATCGAATGCCGCTCCCAGTCGATGTGCCGGTCGTTGAGCTCCGGCTCCAGCTCCTGGAAAGTTTCGTCGATCAACTCGTCCATGCGAATGCGCTGGCGATGCATGGCGGCGCGGCCGATGCGCGAGAACGCCAGCAGGTCGTCGATCAACCGGGTCATGCGCATCGCCGCCTTCTGCACGGTCTGCACGTGACGCCGTTCTTCGTTATTGAGTTTGCTGCCGGCGGACACCTCGAGCATGGACACATACGAATGGATGTGACGCAGCGGCATGCGCAGATCGTGCGATACCGAGTGACAGAAAGATTCCAGATCCGCATTGGCCGCCAGGAGATCGTCATTCTTCTGACGCAGGGCCCGGTTCAATTCGCTGACCTGCTCGGCGATGCGCACCCGCTCGGCGATCTCCTGCTCCAGCTCGTAACGCGCTTTGTCCAGCTCGACGAACACCGCGACCTTGGCGCGCAAGACCTCGGGCTCCAGCGGCTTCATCAAATAATCGACCGCGCCGGCCGAATAGCCGCTGAAGACCATCTCGGCGGTGCGCATCATGCCCGTGAGAAAAATGATCGGCGTGGCGCGCGAACGCTCGCGCGCCCGGATCAGCGCCGCGGTCTCGATGCCGCTCATGCCCGGCATCTGCACGTCGAGCAGGATCACGGCGAAGTCGTGTTCCAGCACGCACCTGAGCGCCTGTTCGCCACGCGAGGCGGTGATCAGATTCTGACCCAAGCCCTCCAGCACCGCTTCCAACGCGTCCAGATTGGCCTGCTCGTCGTCGACCAGCAGGATGTTCGATTTGTGAGCTGTCTTGGTCGTCATGCGGGATCCTCCAACAACAACCTCGCCGCTAACCCACCTTGCGATACAGGCGCTGTCGCGGCGACAGCAACTCGTAATGCGACTCGTGCTGCGACAAATGCAGCGACTCGCTCTGGCCCAGCCCGAGAAATCCCAGCCGCACCAGGCTTTCGCTGAACAGCTGGTGCACGCGATCGCGCAGCGCTTCGTCGAAATACATGAGCACGTTGCGGCAGAAGATCACATGGAATTCGTTGAACGACGCGTCGCGCGCCAGGTCGTGCCGGAACACGGCGATACGGTTCAGCACCGCCGGATCGAGAACCGCCGACGACTCGCCGCGCGTGTAGTAATCGGACAGACTGCGGATGCCGCCGGCGATCCGATAGTTCTGCTCGTATTCGGCCAGCGAGGCCAGCGGCAGCGAGCCCGCCCGGGCCTGCTCCAGCACCGCCTCGTTGATGTCGGTGGCATAGATACGGCAGCGGTCGTACATCCCTTCTTCACGCAGCAGGATCGCCAGCGAAAAAGCTTCCTGTCCGGTGGAACAGCCGGCGACCCACAAGCGCGGATAGGGATAAGTCCGCAGCACCGGCACGACACGCTCGCGAAACAGACGGAAGAACGACGGGTCGCGAAACATGGTGGTGACCCGGAGCATGATCCGGTCGAGCACCTTGGCGAGAAAGCGCGGATCGCCGTGAATGCGATCGGTCAGCTCGCCCAGACCGGACAGGCCTTCGCCCTTGATCACGCTGCGCAAACGGCGTTGCAAGGCGCGCTTGCCGTAGCCGCTCAGGTCCACGCCGCTCAGATCGAACAGTTCATCCAGGAACTCTTGCAGGTCCGCCTCCCTGCCATGACCCTCGTCGACACCGTCGACGTGCGTGCTGCTTGGAAATTCGCCCGGAGTCATGCAGCTGCCCTGGCGTCGCCCGCTAGCGCTGCCTGTACAGCCAGACGCGCAACATGGAGCGCAGTTGATCCAGATCGACCGGTTTCGCCAGATAATCGGTCGCGCCACACTGCAAACATTCTTCGCGCGCCCGCGCCATTGCTTTTGCAGTGAGCACGATGATAGGAAGATTGGCGTGCCGCTCGATGCGCCGGATGCGACGGATGGCTTCGAAGCCGTCCATCTCGGGCATCATCACATCCATCAGCACCACGTCGAAATGTTCCGGCGACTGCAGGATCTCGATGGCAGCGGCCCCGCTCTCGGCGTAGCGCACGCGCATGTGATGACTTTCCAGGCCGGCGGTGATGGCGAAGATATTGCGGACATCGTCGTCGACCACCAGCACGCTGCGACCTCGCAGCGTGGGATCTTCCTTGCGGGCCCGCTCCAGCAACTGACGACGCGACTCGGGCATCCGTGAGGCCGGGTAATGCAGCAGCAGCGCCGTCTCGTCCAGCAAGCGCTCGGGAGAGCTGGCGTCCTTGATGATGATGGCCTCGGAAACGGCGCGCAGCTCGGTCTCTTCGGTGCGCGACAGAGGCTTACCGGTGTAGATGACTACCGGCGGCGCGTTCTTGCCATGGCGGCGTTGCATGGTGGCGATCAAATCCGCGCCGCTCATATCCGGCAGCACGAGATCCGCGATCATGCAGTGGAACCGGCCTTCGTCCAGCGCCTGCAGCGCCTCGGCCGCGCTGCCTCTGGCGACGATTTCCACATCGGTGGCGCTGAACAGATCGGTCACGGCGTCGCGTTGCCGCTTGTCGTCTTCGACGATCAACAGGCGGCGCGTGGGGTTGTCGAGCAGTTGCAGGGTTTCGCCGAGCACTGAGTCGAGGCTTTCGCGCGTGACCGGCTTGTGCAGAAATGTCAGCGCGCCCTGCATGAGCGCGCGCTCACGCTGATCCTCAACCGAAATGACGTGCACCGGCACATGCCGCAGCTCCGGATCGTGTTTCAAACGATCCAGCACCGCCCAGCCGTTGCTGTCCTTCAGCAGCAGGTCGAGAGTGATCGCACTGGGCTTGAAGCGGCGCGCGGCGCGAAGGCCTTCCTGCGCCGAACGCTCGATGATCACTTTGAAGCCTTTTTCGCGAGCGAAATCGGCGAGCACCGCGGAGAAGCTGCGATCGTCTTCGATGACCAGCAGGATACGATCGCCCGCCACCAGATTGGAACGATCGTCATCCGTCGGCCCCGACGCGTCTTCCAACAACGGGAGCTCCGCTGTTGTCTCTTGCTCCTCCACCGCACGCAGCGTTGCACGGGACATTTGCGGCGGCTCCGGCGCCCTCTGCACGGGAGTATCGGCACTCATTGCAGTAGGCAAATACAAAGTGAACGTGCTGCCGACGCCCGGTGTGCTGTCGAGCGTCAACGCGCCTTGTAACAAACGACTGAGCTCGCGACTGATGGACAGCCCCAACCCCGTCCCGCCGTAGCGCCGCGACGTGCCCGCGTCCGCTTGCCGGAATGCTTCGAACACGATCTCCTGTCGATCCGGCGCGACGCCGATGCCCGTATCGATCACACGAAAGGCGACAACTGCGCCGGCCGCTGCGAGTGTCGGAACATTGTTGCCCCACCCGGACGTGGCGCGCTCGATCTTCAAAGTCACGCCGCCTTTGGAGGTGAACTTGAATGCGTTCGACAGCAGGTTGCGCAGGATCTGTTGCAAGCGCCGGCCGTCGGTCACCAGCGTCGCGGGCACATCGGCCGCGACTTCGACGGTGAATCTCAAATGCGCATTCTCGGCCACATGATCGAAAGCCTGTCGCATCTGCTGCGTGACGTCGCTGACACGGACCTGCGCCACGTCGGCGGTGACCGTGCCCGACTCGATCTTCGCCAGGTCGAGGATATCGTTGATCAGATCGAGCAGATCGTTGCCTGCGCCGTGAATGGTGTTGGCGCGCTCGACCTGCTTGGCCGTCAGCGTGCCCTCGTTGTTCTCCGCCAGGATCTTGGACAGGATCAGCAGACTGTTGAGCGGCGTGCGCAGCTCGTGCGACATGTTGGCGAGGAATTCGGATTTGTACTTGGAGCTCTGCGCCAGCTGCTGGACCTTTTCTTCGAGCGCCCCGCGCGCCAGCTCCACTTCCTTGTTGGCGCGCTCCAGCGCTTCGCGCTGCTCCTGCAAAACCGTCGCGCGTTCCTCCATTTCGACGTTGCTCTGCTGCAGCTCCTCGTTGACCTGCTCCATCTCCGCGTTGGTCTGCTGCAGTTCGGCCTGCTGCTCGCGCAACTTATCCGACAAGTCAGTGGCCTCCGCCAGCAGCTCCTCGGTTTTTTTCGCAGCCTGCAACGCATGCAGCACCGTGCCGAAGCTGTCACAGAAGCGCTGGAGCAATGTCAGCTGCACCGGCGAGAAGCTCGTCAAGGTCGCCAGCTCGATCACCGCCTTGACCTTGCCTTCGAACGCAGCCGGCATCACCACGACCTGCGCGGCAGGCGCGCGACCGAGCGCGGAGCTGACGCGCAGATAGTCTTCCGGAACTTTATCGAGCACCACGCCGGTGCAGTCCCGATAACACTGACCGATCAGGCCCTGACCGCGAATGATCCGCTGCGGCGGATTGTCGGCGGCGTAGCTGGCTTGCAGCTCCAGCACGATGCCCTCTTCGCCAGTGGGCACATAGATGAGCGATTGCCTCGCGCCGACCAGCACCGCCAGCTCGCTCAGGATCTTCTCGGCGAGTTTGTTTGGATCGCGCGCGCCTTCCAGCAAACGCGACAGGCGCGCCAGGCTGGTGTTCAACCAATCCTGTTCCGCCAACGACTGCTCGCGTGCTGCGATCTGTGCGGCCATATTATTGAAGGCAGTCGCGAGGCGACCCAGCTCGTCGTTCCGGCCAACGGCGACCGCGAGCTGATAATCGCCTCGCGCGACCCGACTCGCGCCGGCCGCGAGCGCCGACACGGGTCGCAAGATGCTCCGAGTCACCAACCATCCCGCCAGAGCGATCAGCAACACCGCGACCACGGATCCATACGTGGTGAGCTGCCGGGTCACTGCTTCGGCGGCTTTCGCCCGCGCACGGCGTTCAGTGAGCAAACGATTGTCTTCACTATCGATGGCGCGGGTGAGTCGATCGATGCGGTCCATGATCGCTGTGCCGGCCAGCACCATGGCTTCCGCGTCCGTATGCTGCGGATCGAACAGCTGGCGCAGGTTATCGAATCGTTGTCTCACCACCGGCACCAACGTGCCCACCGCTTGTTGCTGCGTGGAATTATCGGCCGTCAGCGACCTGAGCTCGGCAAGGGTGCGTTCGGCATCGATGACGGTGGCGTCGAACTGTTCTCGAAATACGGGCGCTCCGGTCAATTTGAAGCCGCGCGCCGCGGCTTCGGCCTGCCTGACCAGGCGCAACGCATGCTCGTTCCTGCTCAGCACTCGCAACGAGTGCTGCACCCAGCCGCGTTCCTGCTGGCTGGCGCTCAGGCGGGAATTCACCCCCATGCTCAGCAGCGCCAGCAACAGCAATGCGACGCCGAAGCCGGCGCCGATGCGCACTCCGACGGAGAGCAGCGAACGACGGGTAGGTTCTGGTTGGGTGGCGGCCGCTGGCGCCAGCCCCTGATGGGCCCTGAAATGCTCGGACCCGAGAAGATCGGTCCTGAGAGCGGGGTCAGACAGCCCGGTCTGTCCTAGCGAGCTGGCGTGCATGATCCAGTAAATGTTTCAGCATCAGATCGGTGCGCATCGTTTGGACGCCGCGCGGCACGATAGATACGGAGGGTGCTGCTAGCAATCGGTAGTTAACGCGCCTACAGCACAGCCGCAATTTGTTGCCGCGCCAACGGTGGTGGGCAATCCGAACAGGCGCCAGATGCGTGGTTTTTTTCCAGGCGATGTACACTGCCGGGCAAGACTAAAACATCAGGGAGAGTGGGGATGAATAAAGTAGTGCAGCCGGTCGTCCATATATTGGATGACGACGAAGAAGTGCGAGACGTGCTCACGGCTTTGGTGCAAGCAGCCGGCCATGTCGTGGTTTCTTACAGCCGTCCGTCGCTGTTCCTGGAAAAACTCGATCACGCCACGCCCGGCGCCTTGATCCTGGACGTGCGCCTGCCTGAAATGAGCGGCCTGGAGCTGCAGCGCCATTTGAACCGCATCGGCTCCATCCTGCCGGTGATCCTGATCACCAACCACGCCGATATCCCGATGGTGGTCGAAGCCATGCGCGAAGGCGCCTTCGATTTCCTGGAAAAGCCGGTCAGGCAGCAGGATCTGCTCGATCGCGTCAGCACCGCTTTGAAAAAGGATGCAAACAATCGCGAGAGCATCCGCCGGCATGCCGACATCCGCGCGCGCTTCCTGACGCTGAGCGCTCGCGAGAAGGAAGTGTTGCAACTGGTGGTGGAAGGACGGGCCAATAAAGTGATCGCGCTCGATCTCGGCTTGAGCGAGCGCACCGTCGAGGTTCATCGCGGCAACATCATGGACAAAATGAGCGCACAGTCGCTGGCCCACCTGGTCCGTATGCACATGATCATACAATCCAGCGTAGGCGCGAACTGACCGACGCGGATGTTTCCGCACGCTCGCGACGCGCCTTTTGTTTGTTTTGTTGCGGGTCCAGGCAACGCCTGCGGAACGACCTTTCTTTGTGCGGAATAACATAAGCCAAGTCGTTGTACACAACGATGTGGCGACGCCTGTATTCGGACGTTTGTCCGATACCTTCCCTTAAGCGGAGGTGCGTATAGATGCGGACGCCGCCCCATGGGCGCGCGCTTAGACTGCTCGCAAAATCCAGGGTGCAGCGAAGCCGATCGGAAACGAGGCGCGCGACGAGGAGATCCCCTGAACAACAAACATTCCGAATCCTCCCTGACTCCGGCCCGCGTGACCGCGGCTAACGCGGGTCGGCCGCCGGCCTTCATGCCGTTTGCTCGCACCGTCGCGGTGGTCTGCATGGCGGTGGGCGGCACCGCGCTGGTGGGCTGGTGGCTGTCCAAACCTTTGTTCAACAGCGTGCTGCCCGGCCTGGGCACGATGAAGCCGAACACGGCGCTGTGCTTCGTGCTGAGTGGACTGTCGATCGCGGCGCTTGCACAGTCGCGACGCAATGACGTCATCGATCGCTCGCTGGCGCGGATCCAGCCCGTGGCGGCGCTGCTGTTACTGCTGGTCGCGAGCCTCACTCTGCTCAGCTACGTGCTGAACCTGGCCACCGGCATCGACAAGCTGCTGGTGGCAGATAGCACACCCAACAGCCTGCTCGTGTTTCCGTGGCGCATGTCACCGATCAGCGCCATCAGCTTCAGCTTGCTCGCGGTCGCGATGCTGCCGTGGCCGACGAGGCTCGCGCGACTGTGGCTGGCGATGGAGCTGCTGGTGCTGGTCACCGCCGTAGCCGCGTTCGTCATGTTGCTGGGTTATGCGTACCAGGCGTCCTCGTTGTACTCGCTGCCGGGCTTTTCCGTGGTCGCGTTGCATACAGCGCTGGGTCTGCTGTTACTGGCCGCGGCGCTGTTGACCGTGCACCCGCGCTTCTTATTGGCCGGACAGATCACGGCGACCGATCAGGCCGGCGCGGAAATGCGGCGATTGTTTCCCGCCGCGATTCTTCTGCCCTGTGTGGTCGGCTGGTTGTTGCTGCAAGGTCAGCGACGCGGCTGGTACGACCCCGAAATCGGCCTCGCCTGTTTCACGGCCGCCAACATCCTGATCTTCTCCATGCTGATCTGGTGGAACTCTCGGGCCGTTCGCCGCAGCGACAAAGCGCTGCGCGCCCACTTGCGCCGCGTCGAAGCCGTGGCCGAAATGGATCGCGCCATTCTCGGCATGCGCTCCACCAGGGAGATCGCCGAAAAGGCGCTGGATCATTTGCGTCGCATGGTGCCGTGCGCCTGCGCCAGTCTCATCGTGTTCGATCAAAACTCCGGCGCACGGCGTTTGCTGGCCGCCGGCGCGTTTGGAGATACGAACGTCCTGCCTCGGGCGCATTCCATCGGTAGTTACGAGCAGGCTTTGCGAGAAGCGGACGCTGGCGCAGCCATCCTGCTGGGCAACCTGAACGCCCTTCCCTCGGACTCAGAGCTGTTCGGCGACTTGCGTCGCGCTGGTGCGATGTCTTATGCGGCCCTGCCGCTGCGAGGCGAGCAGCACCTGCTCGGCATGCTGGAGCTGATCGATTCGCGGCCGCATTGTTTTTCCGCGGATCACATTCAAGCGGCGCACAGCATTGCCGACCAGCTAGCGATCGCGCTTCAGCAGGCCTTGCTGAGGGAGAATCTCGACCGGCATACCGCTTCGCTGGAACGTCGCGTGCAGGAACGGACCCGCGAGCTGCAGGTGATGAACCAGGAGCTGACTTTCGCCAATCGCGACCTCGAAGAGTTCACCGCCTCGGCCGCACATGACTTGCGCGCGCCGCTGAACGCCATGGCCGGTCACTGCGGCATGCTGCGCGATCTGATCAAACAATTGCCGGACGAGGAAGCGCGGCATCGCATGGAGCGCATCGATGCGTCCGTGCGACGGATGAACGACGTGATCGACGGCATGCTGGGGCTGGCTCAGCTCACCAAGATCGAGCTGGTGCGCAGGCCGGTGGATCTCAATGCCGTCGCCACCGAAGTGGTGCAGGAACTGCAGCAGCAGTTTCCCAACCATCGCGTGCACTACCGGATCGACGCAGGCCCTGCGCTATTCGCCGATCCGAGGCTGATCCGCAGTCTGTTGTTCAACCTGCTCGGTAACGCCTGGAAATATACAAAGCACGCCGAGCGCCCGTCGGTGGAACTGATCCGCGGCGAGGGCGATGCCGATCCGACCTTCGTGGTCCGCGACAACGGCGTCGGCTTCGATATGAATTTCGCGCAGCATTTGTTCGAGCCGTTCCGGCGCATGCACACGCTCGCAGAATTTCCCGGCGTGGGCATCGGTCTCGCCACATGTGCACGCATCGTGCAGCGATATGGCGGCCGCATCTGGGCCGAAAGCGCCGTCGGCAAGGGCGCCGCGTTTCATTTCACGCTGCCGGACGCTGCGGCATCGGCTGCCGACAGCGTCGCGGCGGTGAATGCTGAGTCCTAGAACTCGTGCCAGTCGCCGCCGCTGGCCTTCGCCATCGGAGCCGGGGCGACCGGCGTGCGAGTCGCTGCTGAAGGCTTCTTGTTAGGTTTGCTGGCAGGCTGCTTGAGCGGCTTGACCGACGCTATCGGCTTGACCGCGACGACCGGCGCGGCGACGTGAGAAGAAACATGGTCGGCGGTCCGGAACTGCCCCACCTGAGCCACCAGTCCCTGGCCCTGCTGCTCGAGCGACTTGCTGGCGGCCGAGGCTTCTTCGACGAGCGCGGCGTTCTGCTGCGTCATCGAATCCATCTGCGCCACGGCGTTGTTCACCTGATCGATGCCCTGCGCCTGCTCCTCGCTGGCCGCGGCAATCTCGGCCACGATGTCGCTGACTTTCTTCACGGCTTCCATGATGTCCGTCAGGGTGCGGCCCGACTCGTCCACCAGCTCGGTGCCGGCGCGCACCTTGCCGACTGAATCGTTGATGAGATCTTTGATCTCCTTCGCGGCGCTGGCGCTGCGCTGGGCGAGACTGCGCACTTCGGACGCGACCACGGCGAAGCCACGCCCCTGCTCACCCGCGCGTGCCGCCTCGACTGCTGCGTTCAACGCCAGCAGGTTGGTCTGGAATGCGATTTCGTCGATGACGCCGATGATGTCGGCGATCTTGCGGCTGGAGGCATTGATCTCTTCCATCGCGCCCACGGCCCGTTGCACGACCTGGCCGCCTTTCTCGGCATGCGACCGCGCGTTGCTGGAAAGCTGATTGGCCTGGCGCGCGTTGTCCGCGTTTTGTTTCACCGTCGCCGTCATTTCTTCCATGCTCGACGCCGTTTCTTCGAGCGCGGCCGCCTGTTCCTGCGTGCGCTGATTGAGATCGTCATTGCCGCGGGCAATCTGCAACGCGCCGCTGGACATCGACGCCGACAGAGACTTAGTGGTCGAGATGATCTGGTGCAACTTGCCGATGAAGCCGTTCAGCGAGCGCGCGATGTCGCCGAACTCGGCGTCCATTTGCGGCAACTGATAAGTGAGATCGCCGTCGCCGGCGCGCAAATCTTCAGTCGCGCGCAACACCTGACGCAACGGATTCACGATGCTGCGTGCGATGGCAATGGCGAGAACGATGGACAGGATCACGGCGATGGCGCCACCGCCGATCAACACCGTCGCAGCGAACTCTCTCGCTTCCTCGGCGGCTGCGGCGCGCTCTTTCAACAGGTCCTGCTCGATTTTATCGAGGTCGGCGAGCATGACACGCATGGCGTCCATGCCTTTCTTGCCGCGCGCTTCACGTTCCAACGCGACCACGTCCGACATCGTCGCGTCGCCGGTGGTCACTTCGCGCCTCAGACCGATCGCGGGCTCCACGGCGTGCGCCATCCAGTCCGCCTGCGCAGCGCGTATCGCTTGCAACTTCTCCAACACCTGCGAATCTTTGGTGGACTGCTCGATGTTCGCAGCGTGTGTTTCGAACTCCTGCCGCCCGTTGGTCAGCGGCTCGAGGAACGAATCGACGCCCGTCAGCAGGAAGCCGCGCGCGCCGGTCTCCATGTTGATGAGCGCATCGCCCAGACTGTTGACCTGTTCGATGATCTCGTAGGTCTCGACGTTTGCGCGCTCGGCCGCTTCCTGCTTGCCCTGGCTCACGGTGGCCACCGCGATCAATGCGATGAGAATGGCGACCACGACCGCGAAGGCCGCGATCAGTCGCGTATTGATGCTGAGTCTGGACAAGGCCACGACAACTCCCGAAGAAAATCAACAAAGGGCTGCAGCGGTTTATCGGTCAGGGGGTCGTCAGCTTGATCGACTGTCGAGGGATTCGGGGATTGGCCTAGGCGATCTCGCCGAATAACGCCAGGGTGGAGCGGCTCGCCAGGAATTTCTTACAGTCAGGGAACTTATTGCTTGACTTGCGCAATCCAGGCGTTCCGCGAATGTGACAGATTATCGGCGGCTGCCCAGCAAGCAGGCGCAAGTGACTGACGCCGCAGAAAAAGAATATCGGGCAACCGCACCAGAATGGCGCACGGACCTGGAAGTTGGCGGCTGGCGCCCCCACTACGGCTAACATGCGCGCGCCGATGAATATGTCTTCGAAAACACACCGGAGGGATCATGACCGTCTTGCGCAATAACGCAGGTGATCCGGCCAAACAGCAACAAGCCATCGAAGCTCTCGCCAAGGAGAGCGACGCCCCGGTCGAACATGTGCGCGAGCTGTACGAAATCGAACATGCGCGCCTGAATTCGCAAGCCCGTGTCAAGACGTTCGTGTCCGTGATCGCCACCCGCCTCGTGCGCAACGTGCTGCACGCGGAACGGACCAATCACAGCTGATGACCCCGCGCGGTCGGGCGGATCGTCATCAAGCGATCATCCAACCGCAACCTCGTTTGAACTTCGCCGGCGTATCAGTAGGCCGGTTCGCGACGCCTCATTAAGTAAATTGCAAGGCAGGCGGCGCCGAACCCCCTACTCATTCGCAGGAGAGTTCAATGCCCCATCCTTTGCAGTTGGCCGCGCCCGCGGCTTTGCTGGCCGCGCTCTGCTCCTTTGCCTCGTTGGCTGGCGACCACGGTCGCGACGACGGCCACGATAACCATCACGATGGCCGCGGCCCGCGCCACTCGGTGCAAGTCGGCGACCGTCCGTTTTATCTGGTCGACGGGCTCGACGACGGGCGCCTGAAAGACAAGCTGCAACGTTGCGAGAACGGTCCGTTCTACAAGACCGATTTCTCCATCGCTCACCGCGGCGCGCCCCTGCAGTTTCCCGAGCACACCAAGGAAGCCTACGAAGCCGGCGCGCGCCAGGGCGCGGGCATCGTCGAATGCGATGTGACTTTCACCAAGGACGGCGAACTGGTGTGTCGGCACGCCGAGTGCGATCTGCACACCACCACCAACATCGTCGACACCGAATTGAACGGCCAATGCACCAAGCCGTGGTCGGGCCCGGGCTCCAACCCCAAGTGCTGCGCCAGTGACATCACGCTCGCCCAGTTCAAGACGTTGAAGGGCAAGATGGACGCGTCCAATCCGAACGCGACCACCGCGAAGGGTTATCTCGGCGGCACCGCTTCCTGGCGCACCGATCTCTACACCGGCCGCGGCACTCTGCTCACGCTGCGCGAGAGCATCGAGCTCAACAAGAAGCTGGGCGTCAAGCACACGCCGGAGCTGAAGTCTGGCGATCCGCAGCGCCTGCAGACAGTGTTCGGCGGTCAGGAGAACTACGCGCAGAAAATGATCGACGAATTCAAAGCGGCGGGAGTGAATCCCAAAGATGTGTGGCCGCAGTCCTTCGACATTCGCGACGTGCTGTACTGGATCAAGAACGAGCCGCGCTTCGGTCAGCAGGCCGTGTATCTCGACGACGTCGATCCGTCGGCCAATCTGCCGCGCCTGTCGCTCGACGAGCTGAAGCAGCTCAAGAAACAAGGCGTGAAGATCATCGCTCCGCCGATGGGCGTGCTGCTGGCGGTGAACGACGCGAACGAGATCGTCCCGTCGCAGTATGCGGTCGATATCAAGAGCCTCGGCTTCGACATCATCACGTGGTCGTTCGAGCGGGCAGACCTGCGTAACGGCGGCGTCGGCGCGGGCTTCTACTACAGCTTCGATCCGACTGGCCGCGCGCTGAAGAAAGACAGCGACATGTACAAGGCGCTGGACGTGCTGGCGCGCAAGGTCGGCGTCATCGGCATCTTCTCCGACTGGCCGGCGACCGTGACTTACTATGCGAACTGCATGGGACTGAAATAGCCGATTGTCTGTGAGAGCCGGCGGCCATTGCGCCGCCGGCGCTCAAGTCGGAAAACGAACGTTTTTAGCCAACGCCTGCGCCTGCCGCGAATTCAACATCGAAACGAATGCCAGCTTGCCGCGCAGCTTTCGCCACCAACTAGCATCGCCGCCTTGACGTTGAGCCCGATGCAGCTCCGCCCTCAACAAACGCCGACGACGTCGCGACAATCCCATCTCTCGATTGACCACGACGCCGGTCACGAGCTGCGCGCCACGCTGAGTCATCACTCGAGTCTTTGCGTCGTTGAGCGCAAACCCCTCGGCGTGCACGATGCGCTGGCAGCTTCGAATCAGCTGGCGCGCTTTGTCGCTGTCGTCTCCGCTGAAGG
Source organism: Steroidobacter sp. (assembly GCF_036402275.1). Classification (NCBI taxonomy): domain Bacteria; kingdom Pseudomonadati; phylum Pseudomonadota; class Gammaproteobacteria; order Steroidobacterales; family Steroidobacteraceae; genus Steroidobacter; species Steroidobacter sp. Next base: position 18,816 of record NZ_DASWTF010000009.1, read on the forward strand.
TCAAATCATCTGCATAGCGCGTGTAAGTGAAGCCGAACTGTCTCGCCACGCCGGCGAGCCGGCGGTCGAGCGTGATCGCCAGTGCATTCGCGAGACCCGGACTGGTCGGCGCACCCTGCACGGCGTGGCGACCGCCGACCGGCGCATGGAATAGTTCTTCGCCCACTCGCACCGGCTGACGCACAGCTTCCGTCATCAAGGTCGCCAATGTCGCAGCGACCGGATAGCTGTACCCCAGAGCGATCAACAGGCCCCGCACCCGTCCGACATGCAGCGATGGAAAGAAATCCTTCAGATCCAGCCGCACCACCACTTTGCGACCGACATGAGCAGCGGCATGCGTGGCAATCGAACGGGCCTTGCGAAATCCGTGCGCGTATTCGGACACCGGCAACTTGGCGACCAACAGTTGATCGAGCTGACGCTGCAGTTTCTTCAGCTCGCGCTTCGGAGCCATGATGATGCGTTCGCCGCCACTGCGCTTGGGAATCGCAAAGCTCACGTAATGAGCAACGCGCTCCTTCTCGCGATGAATGCTGTAATGGCGCATGCGTGACACGCCGATGCCCAGCGCGCGGGCGACGTCTTCCTCCGACTTCCACAGCGGCAGCCCGTAACGTTCCAATTGATCTTCGTCGCTGCGCAGATCGCGCAGCTTACGATTCTTCGTCCGCAGCGTGCCGGCAAACAGCCGGGTCGCCTCGTCCATGGCCATGACTTTCGGCTTGGGCTTCGGCGGCCAGGTGTGAGCGCGCGGCTTCGGTTTTGGCAGCAGGCGGGCGTCGCGCAGAGCCAGGCGGCGATGTTTTTCTTTCAGCGGACCGCCGTCGACGTCCACTGTCTCCAGCACTTCCTCTTCGGCGGCCTCGTCGTCATCGGACTGGAGTCGGGACAAATCGCGCGTCGCGCGTTTCGGCCAGTACCTGTTGATCAGGTACCAGAGCGCATAGCCCACAAACATGATCAACAGGAGCCTCATGCGGCACCTTTTGCGATTGCGAGCTCGAGCGGAAGGGAAAGACCCGGCGGCGAGGCTACCTGCAAGGCTGTGGACTCATGGCTTCCCGCGTTACGTACGTGGGAACCGTGGCGAAGTAATACGCTCAAGGCGCCGCCCTGGCGAAACACCAGGGACAGATGGCTAGCTGCAGGCCGCCGGGCGAGGCGACTATCGGCGATGGTCGCGCGCGTTGTCAACGTACTGTGTCTCATTCGAGCACCCGCTGTGCCGCGCTGGCTTGATACAAGGCCAGCATGTGCGCGCAAGGACCGAAATTCATGACGTGTTCCTTGAAGAACTCGCAGCCGCACTGTCCGAAGATGATCCGCTCCTCGGCATTTACAACAATGCTCGTGCGCTCGCCCTCGCAGCTGCCGCCAATGCGCCACTGGCGAAACACGAGCTCGCGCTCCACCTTTTCGCCCGTATTCGGGTTGACGTAACGGCGCGCCTTGCGGGCGTCTTCGGCGGTGACCTCGATGTCACTCAGTCCTTGCGCCAGCAACCGATCGGCGGCTTCACGACGCGGGTCCGGCGGATAGAAACGAACCGGATCGATGGGCGGATCGAACAACTCACGATAGCGCCAACGCTGCGCTTCGAGGTCGTACATCGCTCGCCCTGCGTAGCTCAACGAAGTCAACGTTCTGGCGGCGTCAGCCACTGGAATGTTTGCACGCTGAGCGACTTCCGCCGTGCTCAGGTGGAAGGCCGGTGCAAGCGCGCTCAGCACGGCGGGAGCGTGTGAGTTGTCCTGTGTCGGCGTGGTGAGATCGAAACCGGAGGAGCCGCCGAATCCGCCTTCGCCTCCAAAGCTGCTCAGGCCCAACAGGAAGGTCATGCCCGGGAGCTTCACCGCATAGAAACTCGGCAACGCGCGGCCCTTGAGATAGATATCGACGCGCTCAGCGAACGGCAGCAGCGGCTCGATCAATCGTAGACGACGACGCCCCCAGGTGCGGATGACGCGTTTCTCCGTGTAGCCATGCGTCGCGCCTTCGAGCGGCACGACGTGATCCCAGGGCTCGATCACCAGCTGCGCGAATTTCTCCGGCTCCATCTCGTAACGCAGGGCGCGCGGACTGATCTTGGCCTTGTTGAAGCGCAGGAAACGAATCGCGGACAACAGATCCACGGCACGGACTGACAGGCGCGTGCCGGGCAACGCCATCGCGCCCTGCACTTGCAAGAAGCCGCGCACCCACGCGTCGGGAATATCGACCTTGCTTTCGAAGCGCCCGCCAGCCGAACTCGTACTCACTTCGAAGCCTTCCGCGCCGACTCGAAAGTGCGTGCGCCGGCTGGTGCGCATTTCATCCAGCGCGCCCCACAGCCATGCTGTGAAATCGATATTGGTGGTGCCGTAGCTCGGCGTTCCTTCCAGACGGAACGAATCCGGATCGACGATCAGCGCGGAGTACACGCTCATGTCTTGGCTGAAAGCCTCGAACCACAAACGATCCGGGTGGACGGTGATGACGGGATCGAGGATGCGCGAAACGAAATCCGCCTCGCTGTCCCAAACGTCCTCGGACCAGATGGCCGAGCCCAGCGCGCGCAAAGCAACCCGCAGCGTGAAACCGTTGCGAACGACCTCGCCGTGAAAGCTCACCGGCCGCGTCTGCGACGCCGCTATCGATAGATCCGCCCGCTCGCGCGTGGAGTTGAAAGCGCTGGGACTGGCGTAAGCGATGGAAGCAAACATGCTGAGTTACCCGGCGCGACGATAGATCACACGTTGCTCGCGAGGCCCGCCAAGCTCGGGATAGCGCGCCAGAATTTTCGCGATCACGCCGACCAGCTGCTCTTTGGGATAACGCTTGTCGGGCAAAGCGAAGGCCGCACGCGCCTTCTCCAATACGCGTCGCGCGCAATCCAGAGTCGTCGCGGCGTTGACGAGAGCGCCGAACGCCGCGAACCGGGTACGACGATGCAGCGGACGCAGCAGCGTGCCGATCAGAATATCCAGATTGTCGCGGGCCAACTCCTCTGCCCGCCGATCTTTGCTCGACAGAACTCGATACGCGAGCTGCTGGACGTGAACCTCGCCGCCCTCGACCAGGTCGCGCACGGCGGCGGGCGAGCTCAGAAAGCTCTTGATCGAGCGCTCGAACAGCAATCGAGCGAGCCGGTTCTCGCGCACCAGATGGTTGTAATTGAAGATCGAGTAAGCCGGCACCAGCGTCAGCACATTGGCCGCGCGGCGCGCGAAGTCCGTGTCCTCGAGCTTCAATGCCACGAACTTGTCGGCGACCAGCTCGTTGATGCTGTTCTTGGTGCGCTTGGAAAAATAGTTCCGCGTGACATAGCGACTGGCGAGATAGTCCGCCAGCTCCTCGTCGCCCTGTTCCCAGGCGCGTTCGAACAGCTCGAAATGACCGTCCGACCACGCGGGCGTCAGGTGCGCCTTGAACGTCTGGCGCAACATCGCCGGATAGCGCTCGTACAACTCCAGCGCATTGGGCTCGTCCAGCTGTTGCACCCTGGCGATGCCCCACCCCAATCCATTCCACTCGCTCGAAACGCCGGAGAGCAGCAACAAGCGCCGCACGCGCTCATCCTCTGGGAGCGAGCTGCTCTTGAGCACTTCACGGATGGCTTCGTTGTACTGCTTGGGCTGACCGCAGGTCACGATGACCGCGGCCCACAGATCCAGCCAGTCGCGCTGTTTGGCGAGCGCGACGATGTCGCCATAGGCATCGCTGCGGCCCCAACCGAAAATGCGCCGCAGGTGCTTGCGCACGTAAGGCATGACATCCCGGCCGCGCAACTCGAGCAGTTTGTAAAACTGTTTGCCGAGCCCGTCCCACGTGCCTTCGGGATGATGCTGTTCCAAAGCCGCCACGAGCGCGTCCGCATCGGGGATCTTCGCGCAAAGCTCCAGCGTGTCGCGCTGCCAGTCCGCCAGTGGGATCTGTGCCCGATAGAGCTTGAAATAGAAGTCCGTAGCGCCGCGCTGTCGGGCAAGGTCCGCCAGTTCGCGCCACAACTGCCGCTTGGTGTCCTCGCCATACCAGCGACGCGGCACGTGCTTGAGAATGAAAGGGCCGGCGAGATTGGCATCCGCTCGATACAAAGCAAGCGCGCTCGCCTCGTCGAGCTCCGCGTGCATATCGAATAACTGCAACACCTGCGATCGCTGCGCCGCTGAACTGTCGCTGAAGCGCTGGAGCAGATCCTTACGCCATTCCTCGGTATTCAATCCCCAGCCCTTGGCGTGGCGATGCTTCCATTCGTAAAGGCGGCGGAACAGGCGCGCCTCGCCGCGCTTCTCCAACTCACCCATCCAGGGATCGAGCGCCGCCGCGACTTCGCCGCTCCAGGCGATGGCGTGCCAGCGATTCTTGTCGGGATCGACGAAATGTTCGGCGAAATGCTGCTGGATGAACGGCAGGAACACGGCGCGATTGCGCCGGTACAGGGGCGGCGCCCAATACCAGCCCAGCGCCTTGAAGCGCAATGCCGCGGCCATGCCCTCCAGCCGGTCGCGCAGCGCGCGATCGTCGGTGACATTCGCCAGGTGCCAGTCAAATGATTCTCTGAGCTGCTTCGTTTCGGCAGCCTTGAGCCAGTCGGCCATGCCTATCCTCCCAGCGCGGCAGCGTAGCCGCACCGGCTGGCTGAATGGAAGCATGCCGCCCCAGCCGCCGACTGTGACGTGCTGCGCGAATCGGTGGGTGCGACCAGGCATCAGGCGTCATAGTCCCGTCACGACCGGCTGCGCAGAATTCGTCATCCCGGCTTGCATTTCGTGCAACACTGGTTCGAGGCCACGCTGCCCTGGAGCGGCGCCGGGTCTGTTATTCATGCCAGTGTTCCGAAATGTCGTGGATGTATCGATGAAGCCACTCGTCGCACTGCTGCTTGCCACCGTCCTGCCCTGCTCCACCGTCTACGCGTGGTCCCGTCCCGGCCACATGGTGAGCGCAGCCATTGCTTATGAGGAACTGAGCGCGCAGGAACCGCGGATCATCGACAAGATCGTGGCGCTCGCGGAGAAACATCCGGATCGCGGCGCATTCGAAGTCGCCATCGGCCGTGCCAAAGGCGAAGAACGCAGCCGTCGCCTCTTTCTCGAGCTGGCGCGCTGGCCCGACGATACTCGCGGCAGCATTCACGATCATCCGACGTGGCACTACTGGTCGCGGCCCATCGTGGATTCCTCGTCGCCCCCACCGAAGCTGCCGGAAGACCGGCCGGAAGGATCGTCGATGGAGGCGTTCGCGCTCAATCTGAGCGTTGCTTCGGACCCGCGCGCCTCGGCGGGCGAACGCGCGGTCGCGCTGTGCTGGATATTCCATCTGGTCGGCGACATGCACCAGCCGCTGCACAGCGTGTCGCAAGTTTCCAAACGATTTCCCGAAGGCGACCGCGGCGGAAGCTTGCAATTCGTGCTCGATCCCATCGATAGAGAGCCCATCAGCCTGCACTGGTTCTGGGACGATATCGTCAGCCGCGACGGCGAGCCCGAGATGGCAACGCGTCGCGCCAGCGATCTCACGCGTCGGTTGCCGCGCGCGCAGTTCAAGGAATTGCAGCCGTTCCAGAATCCGGCGGAGTTCTCTGCGTGGGCACAGGAGAGCCATCAGCTCGCCACGTCATTGGCGTATGGCCCCGATCTGCGCGCCAGCGATTCCGCGAAAAAGGCGCCAGAGCTGCCCAAGCGCTATCTAGATCAATCCATGCAGGTCGCGGAGCAACGGCTGACGCTGGCCGGTTATCGTCTCACCGAAGTGCTGCGCTGGGTGTTCCGCGCCGATCCGGAGCGCTGACCGATTCATCCAATTGCAACACAAGGGCTCGATGCTAGGTGGCTTCGCTGTCTGGCCCCCTCCCTTGCGCAGAAAAGCTCCACCGCTGGAATTCATCGAAGCCTTTGTCGCCGCCGCCCGCACCGGCAGTTTTCGCGCGGCCGCCGACAAGCTGGCGCTCAGCCCGTCCGCGTTCTCGCGGCGCATACGCAATCTCGAAGAGTTCCTGCACGCGCCCTTGTTCGATCGTAGCCAGTCGAGCGCGCGGCTGACTCCGGCCGGGCAGCAATATCTACAAGCCATCGAGCCGGCGATGGACGCGTTGTTTCGCGCCACGCTCGATTTTCGCGGCGAGCAACCCGCCGGCGTTCTTCGCATTCGCGCGCCGCATTCGTTTGCGATCAGTTGGCTGTTGCAACGGACCGCGACCTTCATGGCGCTCAATCCGGACATCGAAGTGGAAGTCACCATCGGCCGCGGTCTGGACGAACTGCGGGCCGGGAAAGTGGATGCGGTCATCGCTATCGGCCCGAACGAGCCGCACGGCTTTCCGCAGGATCGTTTGATCGAGCTGGAGGCCACGGTGGTCGCTGCGCCGACATTGTTGAGAGGCCGAACGCCGCCTCGTCATCCGCAGGAGCTTGTTGGGCATCATGTGCTTTGTGAGGAACATGCTCCCCGCCTCTGGTACACGTGGCTATCGGCCGCCGGACTCGACGCCACGGGCTCGTGGTCCTTCACTTGTCATGAAACATTACTGATGATGTACGAGGCGGCGGCCGCGGGTCTCGGTGTGACGCTCGGCCTGCCGCTGTTCATGGAGAAGTATTTTGACGATGGCCGGCTGCAGGCCTGCTTCTCGCTGAAACAGCCCATCGATTACTGGTACTCGATGGTCTATGCCAGCGAAGCCATCAGCCGACGGACCGACATGCGACGGTTTTCGCGTTGGCTGCACGGCGAGATCGCCCGCTCGCAGCAGCACTTCGCCGACGCGGTTGCCCGCGCCGGCGGTTTGGAACACGCAAATGTTCCGCCGGTGCATCTTCCCTCTACGCGCGTGGCTCAGAATCCTGCCCACAGGCGCGCGTAGTATTCACGCCCGTCGCTGCCCAGACCGCCTGCTTCCGAATATTGCAGACTGCCGCCTTGTAACAAAGCGCGCTGAGCGATCTTGTCGGGGTACTCGTCGTTCAGGTTCACTACCCCCACACTCAATCGCAGCGACGGTGTGATCTCGTAGTCGACGCCGAGATCGACGGTGGTGACCGCGCCGTACACCTGTTCTGCTACGACAGGCACGTTGCGGTACTCGCCGAACCGGGCCACGTCGACACGCAACTGCCATGCGCCCCATGACTGCATCGAACTGAATGTGAGTTTGTCCTCTGGCTGCGCCTCGGTCAGTAGATCGATGGAAGCCAGACCCAGCAGTGGAACGGAAGGAATGACCGGGTTGGTCTTCACGCGTTCCAGCTTCGTATCCGCAGACATGTAGCCCAACGTCAGCGCGCTGCGCACGGAGTCGAACCAAGTTCCTTGCCAAGCGGCCGTGAGCTCGTAACCTTCCGTCTGCGTGTCGGCGGCGTTGGTGAAGAACCTCACCTGGCTTGCGTTCGTGATGCCTGCCTGCTGCAGAATCGCGGTGACTGCTGCGCCACTCAACGATTCGCTCAGAATAATGCGGTCTTCGATATCGATGCGGAAGGCATCGAGAGAAAGTGTAACGCCTTCCATCGGCGTCAGCACGATGCCGGCGCTCACATGCTCGGATGTTTCCGCCTGCAACGACTGCGCGCCCAGGGCGCGGGATACCGGATCGTCGACTGCGAACGTGCCGACGTTTACCAGCACGCCGCCGCTGGACTGGCTGCTGACAGTGCTGAAATATTGTTGCTGCAAAGACGGGGCCCGAAAGCCGGTGCTGCCCGTGGCGCGAAAAGCGATGACGGATGTTGGCTTGAACATCGCGGACAACTTGCCCGTCACTTCGTCGCCGAAGTCGTCGTAGTCTTCATAGCGAGCCGCCGCGCCGACCGTGACCGCTGGCGTCAGATGGAACTCGGCGTCGACGAAGGCGCTCCAGGCGCTGCGGCTCTCGTCAATGGGGCTTGTCGGGTTGAAGCCCGGGAATCCTTGCGCCCCCGCGCCGACGAGCGAAGCCTGTTCGCCATTCTCGATCTTGAATGCTTCGTATCGGCTTTCGAGACCGAACGCCAGGTTCGCGCCGGACAGCACATCGAGCGGTCTCGTCAGCGTCACGCCCAGCACGTTCTGTTGATATCGCGTACCGCCGGCGTCAAACGATGTCGGGCTCGCCGCGCCCAACGATGTGTTCACACTGTCGCTCACTTTGAAATCTGCGCGGTTACTGCCGAAGGTGTTGCTGATATCCAGCGTCCACGCTGACAGCGGACGGGACCAACCTACTGTGGCGGCCATATCCAGCATGTCTAGATCGATCAATGGCAGGAAACCGTTGGGGTACAGCGGCGATACGTTAGGAGCGCGATACTGAGCGGCGCTTTCCGAATCGCGCCGTGACACGATGAGGTTGCCGTATAGATCGTTGTCGCCGACCGGCAAGCGCGCATTGACGACCATTCCCAGATCGAGAGATTCCGGGTCGCCCTGACGATTGGTGATGCGGCCGACGCGACCGTCGATCCCCGCGCTGTTGGTGAAATCTCGATATCGCGATTCGGCGGTGACCGTTACGCCGCCCTCGCCCACATCGAAGCTCGTACCCGCGGCAACGATGGCGGTTTCGCCATCGCCATTCTCGGTGGCGCCGCCTTGAACCGACGTAAACGATTGCGATCCTTCGCCACGCAAAACGATGTTCACAACGCCAGCGATCGCATCCGACCCGTACTGCGCGGCCGCGCCGTCGCGGAGGATTTCCACTCGTTCGACCGCAGACAGTGGAATGGTGTTCAAATCCACTGGCACGGTCCCGCGACCCACCACGTTGTTGAAATTCAACACCGACGACGCGTGCCGACGCTTGCCGTCGACCAGCACGAGCACTTGATCCGGGCTCAATCCGCGCAAGGTCACTCCTCGCGTGTTTGCTGCCGATGGCGCCGTCGCCGAACGCGGGAAGTTCACCGAAGGCGCGAGGAACTGCAGCGCCTTACTCAGATCGTTGAACCCCGTCGCCCGCAGCTGTTCCCCGTCGATCAAATCAATCGGCGACGCAGCCTCCGTCACCAACCTCGGCGTCCCACGACTACCCACGACCACCACTTCCGCCAGTTCCAACTCAGCGTCCTGCGCAGATGCAGCCGTGCCCAACACCACGGAGACCGCTGCGCAGAGAGAGCGACTCAGGGAGGGACTAAATGAACGCATGAATGCTTCTCGAACTTGCCAGGATCCACCAAGCTTCGATCAGCCCATCACGACAGGCGAGCGCACAGAGCGCTACTCGCGTTGCAAGCAATGCAACCTGGCGTCATCAAATTGCAATGAATCGCCTGCCTCATACACCAAATTCTTTGGCGTAGCGATTCATGTACGCTCGTAGCTCCTGCGCGGATCCGTCTTCGGAGCACATGTCGATCGGTATTCGATTTCTCAGGTGAACGCAGGGTTGATTCAGCCACTTCCTGGCGGCGCCGGCACTGCGCTTCACGCGTTTCGCCTCTTCATAAACAGGCATGAGCAGATCCGGCCGAGGGTACCAAGTGATGGGCTTGTGGATGGCGCCGTTCTTGGAGCGGACCATGTGTGGCAGCTGGCTACGGGCGAATTCCTCGTCGCGGATATGTTTCCGCGTCCAGTGGGCATACTTTTCGATCTCAGTGTTGACAGCGCCGCGGCCATCCCTGACCGGTGCAATCAAGCCAACGATCGCAGATGTATGCTCACGGAGCATACGCATCGCTGGCACGAAATCGCTGTCGTTTGTCAGAACGACGATCTGATCGACTTCCTCCCGTATGGCGTCGCTATAGGCGTGCAATGCAAGCGCCACGTCGGACTGCTTTTCTTCGAGCTTCCAGATGTCGATCTTGGGGCACTCTCGCGCAACTTTCCCTTCTTCCCACTGGTGAGCGCGGGCGGGCCTCGCATCGTGATAACCCTTGATGATTTGAAGCTCTCCCTGAAGTTGACCTTGCAGGGCAGCGTGATAGTGACTCTGACACGCCATCGAATCATTGGAGGTTGCAAATGCTTCCAGAATCGGCGCGGTGAAGTACTTGACGGCGGGCGTTTGAAAACGATAGCGAATAGGCTCGCCATTCTGCTGGTAAAGAATGCCAGGAAGGATGGATTCGACGAGCGCCCGAGGGTCGAGCCACTTATCGAGCGAGCGCTTGAGACAACCGTAGTACAGGTTATAACCGTCGATATAGACCCGCGTTCTAAGCGCGTTTTGTTCTTCGGTGCCTTGCTGCATCCGCGTAGGCTTTCTCTGGCCCAGATGTGCAAAAACCGCCTCGCGGCGGCTTTTGCGCCCGGTCGCTTTTCCGTTCTTGTCGGATTGGCAGGCCGGGAGGTTGCAGAGATTGGATCACAACACCAACGCTACCGTCAATTGAGGCGTCTCACGTCAGTAGGTTCCTTGCGCCGTCAGTGATTCTTCACGATCCCCGCGACGAACTCGTGCACGGCCATCTTCTCCAGCTTGCTCCGGTCAGCGAACGTTGCCTTGATGGCTTCGCACTGCTTGGCTGAGAAGTGGGCGGCGAGAGACGCTTCGAACTTCTGCACGAGAACGGGCATGCCTTCGGCGCGGCGTTTGCGGTGGCCGAGGGGGACGTCGATTTGAACGCGTTCGGTTCGAGTGCCGTCCTTGAAGAACACCTGGATCGCGTTGCCGATGTGCCGTTTATCGGGCGCGTAATACTCCTCGGTGAACGTGGCGTTCTCGCTGACGACCATTTTCTCTCGTAGAGCGTCGATGCGCGGATCGCTGGCGACGGCGTGTTCATAGTCTGACGCCTGCAGCCGTCCAAAGATCAGCGGCACAGCGACCATGTACTGAATGCAGTGATCGCGATCCGCGGGGTTGGCGAGCGGGCCGGTCTTGTCGATGATGCGCACGCCCGACTCCTGCGTCTCGATCACGATTCGTTCGATGTCATCGAGATGACGCTTCACCTGCGGATGCAGCTTCATCGCCGCCTCCACCGCCGTCTGACCATGAAACTCCGCGGGGAAGGAAATCTTGAACAGGATGTTCTCCATGACATAGCTGCCGAACGGCTGCGGGAACGACAGCGGTTTGCCTTTCATCAATACATCCTGGAAACCCCACGTCGGCGCTGTGATCGCCGAGGGATAACCCATTTCCCCCGCAATCGCCATCAACGCGTGACGCACAGCGCGGCTGGTCGCATCGCCAGCCGCCCAACTCTTGCGTGAGCCTGTGTTCGGCGCGTGGCGATAAGTTCGCAGCGCGCCGCCATCGATCCACGCATTGGAAATCGCATTGATGACCTGCTCTCGCGTCCCACCGAGCATCACAGTCGCGACCGCGGTCGACGCAACGCGCACCAACAACACATGATCCAGGCCGACGCGATTGAAGCTGTTCTCCAGCGCCGCGACACCCTGAATCTCGTGCGCCTTGATCATGAAAGTCAGCAGGTCTCGCACCTTGAACGAACTCTTCCCCTGGGCCGCATTCCGCCGGGACATGTAATCCGCAACCGCCAGCAGAGCGCCGAGATTGTCCGAAGGATGTCCCCACTCCGCCGCCAGCCACGTGTCGTTGAAGTCGAGCCAACGAACCATGGCGCCGATGTTGAACGCAGCTTGCACTGGGTCGAGCTCGAAGCTCGTGCCCGGCACTCGCGAGCCACCCGGCATCACCGCCCCCGCCACCACCGGCCCAAGCAACTTCGTGCAGGCCGGGTACTGCAGCGCTTGAAACCCGCACGCCAACGTATCCATCAAACAGTAATACGCCGTCTCGTAAGCAGCCTCGCTGCTCACCTGGTACGACAGCGCGTAATCGGCGATAGCGGTCAGAACATCGTCAGGCGCGGGGCGCTCGGCGGATTTGATGTCGTGGAGAGACATGACGTTAGAACTTATTTCCGTTGATCCAAAGGCACGAACTCGAGATTCTCCGGCCCGATGTAATTGGCGCTCGGACGGATGATCTTGCCGTCCTCGCGCTGCTCGATCACGTGGGCCGCCCATCCCGTGGTGCGCGCGATCACGAACAGCGGCGTGAACATCGCCGTCGGCACTCCCATCAGGTGATAGGACACGGCGGAGTACCAGTCGAGATTCGGAAACATGTTCTTGACCTCTTTCATCACCTTTTCCAGGCGCGCGGCGATGTCGAACATCTTGGTGTCGCCCGCGTCCTGCGCGAGCTGGCGCGCCACATCCTTGATGACTTCATTGCGCGGATCCGAAATCGTATAGACCGGATGTCCGAAGCCAATGATCACTTCCTTGTTCGCCACCCGCTTGCGAATGTCCTCATCCGCCTGATCGGGCGAGTCATAGCGCTGCTGGATTTCGAATGCGACTTCGTTCGCCCCGCCGTGCTTGGGCCCACGCAGCGCGCCGATCGCGCCTGTGATCGCGGAGTACATATCCGATCCCGTGCCAGCGATAACGCGCCCGGTGAACGTAGACGCATTGAACTCATGCTCGGCATACAAGATGAGCGATGTATGCATCGCATGCACCCACTCACGCGACGGGGTCTCCTGATGCAACAGGTGCAGGAAGTGGCCGCCGATGGAGTCGTCCTCCGTTTCCACGTCGATACGACGGCCGCGATGGCTGTAGTGATACCAGTATGTGAGCATCGAGCCGAGGCTCGCGATCAAACGATCGGCGATGTCACGAGCGGATGAGGCGGCGTGATGCTCGGGTTCCGGTAACACGCAACCAAGCGTGGAAACACCAGTACGCATCACATCCATCGGATGCGCCGCGGCTGGCAATTCTTCCAATACCGATTTCACCGCCGCAGGCAGGCCGCGCAGGCGCGCGAGCTTGGCCTTATAACCGGCCAGTTCGGCGCGATTCGGCAGCTTGCCGTGAATCAGCAGGTAGGCGATTTCCTCGAACTCGCAACTCTTGGCGACATCCAGGATGTCATAGCCGCGATAATGCAGATCGTTGCCGCTGCGGCCGACCGTGCACAGCGCGGTGTTGCCAGCGGTCACGCCGGACAGTGCGACGGATTTTTTCGGCTTGAAGCCGGCGGTCGAGCTTGCTTCGGTCATCGCGTACCCCCTGAGTTTCCGCGGAATGAGTGACGCCTGATATCAGGCGTCCATACCACTTGATATCAGGCCCACTTTATATCAGGGCCACACACTATGGGGCTGTGCCGAAGCCGGCGCCGCACGGCAGCGCTGTCAGGCGGGAGCGGTGGCGGCCTGCACGGGCGGAGCCAGCGTCTTCAGCGGCACCGTTTCATCGGCGAGCGCGGCCGGATCGAACGGCTTGCAGGCGGCGACCATGCGCTTGGCGATCATGAACTCCTGCGCACGATTGACGGCGTCGCAGGCGATCAGCCGGCCCTCTTTCAAATAGAAGGCGGCAAACGACTTGTTTTCCATCGAGCCGCGCAGCACGAACTGATCGTAGCCCTGCGACAGCCCCGTCATTTGCAACTTCAAATCGTACTGGTCAGACCAGAACCACGGCACCGAGTCGTACACGCGCGGCTTGCCAGCCAGGTACGCAGCAGCCACGCGCGCCTGCTCAACCGCATTCGGCACCGATTCCAGACGTATGCGCCGACCGCAGAATAGGCTGGGGTGATTGGTGCAATCGCCGGCGGCGACGATATGCGGATCGGATGTCACGGCATGCTCGTTGACCACGATGCCGTTATCCACGTCCAGCCCGGCGGCCTGAGCCACCTCGGTGTTCGGTAACAAACCGATGCCGACCACCACGAGGTCCGCCTGAATCACGACGCCACCAGTGCAGTGAACTGCGGTGACGGCGTCACCCGCCGCATTGAATTCCAGCCCGGTCACTTCGACGTTGGTGCGCAGATCGACGCCGGCGTTCCGATGCACCTGCTCATAAAACGCAGACATCTGCGGCGCCGTCACACGAGCCAACACGCGCGGCAGCGCTTCGAGCACCGTGACATTCAAATCACGCGCGATGGCTGAAGCCGCGACTTCCAATCCAATGTAACCGCCGCCCACGATCACCAGGCGCTGCCCCGCTTCGAAGCGCGAGCGAATCGCCATCACGTCGTCGATGCTGCGCAGGTAATGGAAGTTCTTGGTGCGCTCGGCGCGAGCCGCATCGTTGATGGTCATGCGACGCGCGCGCCCGCCAGTCGCCAGCGCGAGCTTCGAATACTTCACCTCGCGCCCATCGTCGAACACCAGCTTCTTGCCCGCCCGATCGATGCGCTCCACACGGCGGCTGAGTAACAAACCGATGTTTGCTTTTTCGTAAGCGGCCTGTTGTCGCAAGTATAGCGACGGCGCTTCGCACTCGCCTTTCAAATACGCTTTGGACAGCGGCGGTCGTTGATACGGCAGATGCGCCTCTTCGCCGATGACCGTCAGCGGTCCGGTATAGCCTTGCTGACGGAGCGCGAACGCGAGCTCGCCGCCGGCATGACCCGCGCCGACGACGTAAACGTGATCTTCGGTGTGCGTATCGGTGGACATGAGCGATAGTTCTACTGCGCGATCATTCTTCCGGGGCGAGCGTCAGGCGCAGCCCGTTATATTCCGGCTTCAATTGCACCTGGCACGACAGACGCGAGTTGTCCTGACGGAATTGCAACTCGGCGAGCAGATCCCCTTCGTCGCTCTGCCGCGCCGGCAACTTGTCGAGCCATTCCGGAGCGATGTACACGTGACAAGTGGCGCAGGAACACATGCCGCCGCAAATGGCTGCGACACCGTAGTCCAGCTCGCGCAGTGTTTCCATCAAGGAGCCTTCCGGCGCCGTCTCCACCTCGTGCTCGCCGCCGTTGCGGTCCACCACGTTCAAACGAATACTCATTCAATTGCTCCAACCGACTCTGTGCCAGGCTGTCTATTTAATGGTGTCGCGGGGCTCGCGACCAAGCGCGCCATTGTGACCCAGACTGCGCATCGCGCACACCCCACCGCCGCGAATTTCCGCACGCGCGTCAGTGGCCAGACCAGCCGTTCGATAGGTGAACGGCCGCCCCCGAAGGTCACAACCTGCCGAATGACCTGGCGAATTCCAGCACCTCGCGAGCCAGTCGCTGCTTGTCCGCAGGCGTTTTCATGAGCGTCGCGGTCACGTGCGTGGCCACGCCGATCTCGGGCGCCACGTGCGCCTCGGACTTGTCTATCACGAACCCGTCGATGATGCCTTCGTAGAACCTCGCGATCGAAGCCGAGGAAAGCTCCATCTGCAGCTCGCTCATGATCTTGGTCGTGGGCCCTTTCACGGCCTGGCCGTTGACCAGTGGTGATACTGCGATCACCGGCGCGGTCGCTTCGAGCAACGCCTCCCGCCACGCCGGAATTTCCAGGATGGGCGCGATGCTCAGCCAGGGATTCGACGGGCAGATGACAATAGCTTGTAACGACGGATCTTGCAGGTCTTCCTGCAACAACGCCGGCAGCCGCGCGTCGGCTGCGCCCGCATAAGCGATGCCTTTCACGACCGGCTCGCAGCGGCGCGCCACGAAATAGTGCTGAAAATCCAGCGTGCCTTCGTCGGTGATCAACATTGTGCGCACCAGGTCGTTCGACATTGGCACCACCCGGCCCAGAACGCCGAAGTGACGCGCGTGGTCGGCCGTGACGCCCGACAGCTTTTCGCCAGCATTCAGCCGGCGCGTGCGCTCGATGTGGACCGCCAGATCCTTGTCGCCGAGTCGGAACCAGTTCTCGCCGCCCAGCCGCTCGATTTCCGCCATGAAGTTCCAGCTGTCGCCGGCGCGGCCCCAGCCCAGTTCCGGGTTCGACATCCCGCTCAGTGTGTAGATCACCGTGTCGATGTCCGGCGAGATCGACAGACCCAGGTGCTCGAAATCGTCGCCTGTGTTGACGGCGACGGTGAGGTCGCCGGGCGGCAGGATATGTTGCAAGCCGAACGCGAGCTTCGCTCCGCCGATGCCTCCTGAAAGCGCCACTACCTGCGTCATCGGAACAGGTCCTGTTCCATGGGTCGCAGCAGCGCCGCCCCATTCCGTTCCGACGCCGTCCACTCCAATCCTCGTGCGATCACCACTGGGGTTCCCTCATTTGCCTCACCCATGACCAACGCGGCGCCGGCGGCAATGGCGTCGGCCAAAGCGACCTCCGTCATTTCCAGCGCGCGACCTTCCCGGTCATATTCGCCTCGGCGGTCCAGAATGGATGGCAGGCCGGCGACGCCGAGCGCCACATTGACCACGCCGTGACGCCAGGCGCGGCCAAAACTGTCGCTAATCAGCACCGCCACGGGGACTTGCCAGCGGGTCATGAGCTCGTGACGCAGACGAGCGGCGGACGCGTCGGGGTCCTCGGGCAGAAGCAGCACCCGATCCTGATCGGCCGCGGGCACATTGGACCGATCGACGCCGGCATTCGCCATCACATAACCCAGCCGATGCCGAACGATGAGCACGTTGGGCACGGCCCGCAGAACTTCCTGAGACTCTGACAGAACAACCTCTACAAGGCGCGGGTCCTTGCGGGTCGTAGCAGCCAGCTCTAGACCGCGCGGTGACGGCGTGACGGTGCGAAGGTCGACCACGCAGCCTTCGGCTTTGGAAACGATTTTCTGCGCGACCACGACCACATCGAACGGCGCCGGCGTAAGCCCGGCGCGCTCGACGGCAGCAGCGATGAGCTGCGGGAGATCGGCGCCTGCCGCGATCTCCGGCAATCCAGGCAAGGCAGTGAAGGCAACCGATTTCACACGCAGTGTGTCTGGATCAGCGCCCCGTGAACTTAGGCGGACGCTTCTCGAAAAACGCCTTCACGCCTTCGCGGAAGTCTTCGCTGTCGATGCAGTCTTTCTGAATTGCGCCCTCCGCGAGAATAGCCTCGCCCAGTTCCATGGACGGGACGGTCCGAAGCAGGCGCTTCGTGCCAGCAACTGCCAGCGGCGCGGCATCGGCCAATTTCTCGGCGAGCGCGCAAGCCTCGTTGAGCAACTCGGCGTCGGCAACGACTTTGTTTGCAAGTCCCAGCTCGACACAACGCGCCGCCGGAATTCGCTCACCGCTCAGCGCCAGCTCGAAAGCCAGTCGCGCACCGACTCGTGCGGCGAATTGCCAGGTCAGGCCGCCATCGGGCACCAGCCCGATCTTTGCGAACGGCAACTGTAAAAATGCTTTCTCGCCCATCAGAAGCATATCGCTCGCCAGCGCGTAGCCCGCGCCGATGCCGCTGGCAAAACCATTCACCGCGGCGATCACGGGCTTGGGCAGTTCGGCGATGGCCAGGATGCCCGGGCCGAATTCTTTTTCCAGCAGGCCGGCGACTTCGACGCCGGACGGCGGCAGGCCGTTGAGGTCCGCGCCCGCGCTGAAGCCCCTGCCCGCACCGGTGAGCACGACGGCGCGAACATGATCCGCGGCAGCAAGTTTCTTGAAAGCATCGATGATGCCGACGCGCATCTCGTGCGTGAAAGTGTTCAGCGCGTCCGCTCGGTTGAGGGTGACGATGGCAATCCGTCCCCGCTCTTCATACTGCACATCGGTCATTGAGAATCTCCCCCGCGAACCACTGACTCGGCAGGATGGCCCGAAGAGGCCCCGCACGCAATGGTGTGGGCCGACTGACAATGACCTTATACGACAGCGGGCTATTTCGGACGAGCACTCGGCGGCACGCTCTCGCGCAGATCGCCTCTTCGCAGCCGACCCACCGTCGCCAGCAAGTGACGAGCCGCATTGCGAACTTCCTGCTGAATGGCTTCGTCCCGGTCCAGCGCTTCGTGGCTGGTGGCATAGGGTTCGTAGTAGCCAATGTAGCGGTCGATGTTGGCGTCGCCGCCGGCGGGCACGAGCTGCATGTCACACAGCCAGTCGTGGAGATTGCGACGTAATGTCTCGGCGCCGACCGTGTCGCCGTGGACGATCACCGAGAACGCACGTCCCTTCAGATGACGTGGATAATCCCAACCTTCCAGCTCGATGGCCTTGGCCTTCTTCGCGTTCTTGCCGTCGGTGCGCGTGGGATCGGGATTGCCGCCGTCGGCGCAGACCAGGCGATCTATCATCAACTTCAACGCCGCCGGCGCCTGGTACCAATACACCGGCGACACGATCATCACGCCATGTGCCGCGACCCAGCGCGGATAGATTTCGTTCATCCAGTCGTTGACCTGGCCCAACGAATGATTCGGATAGCACGAGCACGGCCAGTGACACAGCGGCATTGCCGTGGCCACGCACGCCTTGCAGGGATAAATCACGCGCCCGTACTCGGCCGCTAGATGGCCGAGATCGAGCAGATCGACATCCGCATGCTCCGCCACCAGCGTCTGCTCGGCGAGCTGACACAATCGATAGGACTTCGACACTTCACCGGGACATGTTTGCTCGTGGCGTGCCGCGCCGCTGATGATTAATACACGCGGTGGCCGGCTAGGGTCTTCGTGTAGTTTCTGCGCCTTGCGAATCTCTTCTCGGGCCTGCAGCCACTGTTCGGAAAGCTGATATTCCGGGTTCGCGAACTCGGGACCTGCGGCACGCGTGCGAGGCGCTTTGCGGCCCTCCTCGTACGCTTGCCAGGCGATCTCCGCGAGCGCATCGATCTGCGCTCTCGATCCGTCGAACGCGGGATCGTAGAAGCGCTCGTGAAAACGCGTCAGGAACGTTTGTTTGTCGACCTGCGCCGACACTCCGAGCTTGCGCGGCTCGGGCACGTGAATGGAGCGTTTGTCTCGATTCGTGGGCACTGTGACTCGGGGGCGTCGGGCTACGCACGACGGAATTTCGGGGATTGCTGAAGCAACGCGGACATAAATAGCGGTGTTCCTTCGAACTTTGCGGCGCGTGCGTGGTTAATCAGGGATGCGCGGCGCACCCTGGTCCGCGCATTTGCTTTATGACGGAGACCTCATGCAAGAGCTGAGCGCGGCCTTCGCCAGTCTCGACGGAGCGACGATCACCACAGTCGGACTCGCACTCCTCGGCCTGGCGCTGGCGCATGTAATTCTGAGCTGGTGTATCAAGTACAAAGCGGCACGCGAGGTAAAGACGCACATGCCGCTGGAAGACGGCACGCAGGCCGCGATCCGTCGCTGGATCTGGCGAGGCGCTACTCGGTGTATTCGTCCACTTGCGGTACTGATCTGGATCAACGGCCTGCATTTCGTGGCCGCGACGTTAGTGGCCGACCTCGAGGAATATCGATTCTCTATCGACATGCTGGCCACGCTGAAGTGGTTTCAGGGCATCGGTAACCTGGCCGCGATCACGTGGTTGATGATTCGCATCGGCGTCACGATAGACGAGGCTCTGCGCAAGATCGCGGTCCGTCGCGATAACAATTGGAGCGTGATCCTGGTGCCCTTCGCCGGCCGCGCCGTGCGCTGGGTGCTGCCTTTGATGGCGATCCTGCTCGGCGCGCCCGCACTGGCCGTGTCGCCCCGGACTGAGCTGATCGTGCAACGGTCGATCAGCATCCTGATCATCGCGACGCTGGCCTACATCGGCCTGCAATTGATTCAGGTCGGCACCTCGCTGATATTGCAGAAACAGCAGCTGAAGGTGAGTGACAATCGCCGGGCTCGCGAGATCTATACGCAGGTGACGATGCTTCGAAAAATCGTCACATCCGTGCTCGCATTGATCGCGATCGCTTCCATGCTGATGGTGTTCGATTCGGTCCGTCACTTCGGCACGGCCATCATCGCCTCGGCCGGCGTCGCCGGCATCATCCTCGGCTTCGCCGCGCAGAAAAGTATCGCGACGCTGCTGGCGGGCGTGCAGATTGCGTTGACTCAGCCGATCCGGATCGACGACGTGGTGATCGTCGAAGGCGAATGGGGCCGCATCGAAGAAATCACGCTGACCTACGTGGTGGTCTGCATCTGGGACTGGCGGCGGCTGGTGCTGCCGATCTCGTATTTCATCGAAAAGCCATTCCAGAACTGGACGCGCACCACCGCCGAAGTGATCGGCTCGGTGTTTCTTTATCTCGATTACAACGTGCCGCTGCAGCCGCTGCGCGCCGAGTTGCAGCGGATTCTGGATGCCTCGCCGCTCTGGGACCGGAAAGTGTCTGCATTGCAGGTCACCGACACCAAACAACACACCGTCGAAGTGCGCGTGATCGTCAGCTCACCGGACGCAGGTCAGTCATTCGACTTGCGTTGTGAGATCCGCGAAAAGCTCATCGCGTTTCTGCAGAAACAGCATCCGGACAGCCTCCCGCAAATCCGCGCAACCCTCACACGCGACGCTGGCGGAAAGGCGCTCGACGCACCGGCGTATCGCGCCGAGCGTCGAGACCAACACGCCACCGTCAACTCTTGATCGGCAGCCACACTTCGAACCCGCCCTGCCCGGTTCGCGAATCGAACTCGGGGCCGTAGACCTCGAGCGTGGGCGCATCGACCACTTCGTGGCCGGACTCGGGCAGCCACTTGCCCCAGATCGCGGCGAACGTGCCGCTGATGGTGGACACGTGCTCGCGGTGTTTGAAGATGGCGTAACGTTGCGGCGGAATACGCAGCGGGGCGAGCTCTTGCGGAGTGCGACTGAAATCCCGCACCTGCACGCCGCACAGATACTCCATGTTGCCGGCATCGTCCACGTTGTGCACCACCCCGTACGCGACGTTACCGACTTGATCGGGAATGTGTCCGAAGTAGCTCATCAAACGTTCCCACTGCGACGGGATGCCCGCCTTGTTGTCGCATTTGTAGCGCGCGGCGACGCCGGCGATGAGCAGCGCCTTGCCCTGTTCGAAACGCGGCGGCTCGAGCTCGGTGAGTTGCTGATGAGTCATGGCGATAGGCTCCACGATGGCAAGATTGTCGATGTGGCGTTGTCCGCGCACCGCCTCGGGAGTGAGCCCGAACTGGTCGCGAAACGCTCGCGTGAATGCCTCGTGAGAGCCATAGCCCGCCGCCAATGCAACCGACAGCACATCGGGCGCACCATCCGCCAGCAAGCGCGCGGCCATGCTCAAACGGCGGCCGCGCACGTAACGCATGATGGGCAGGCCCGACAGGTGATGGAAGGCGCGCGTCAGGTAATACGGTGAGACTTTGACCTGCGCGGCGATGGTTTCGAGCGACAGGTCAGTCGTCAGATGGCTTTCGATATACCAAAGCGCGCTGTTGATTGGATTCATGACGGATGCTCACGAGGCACGACGCCATTCTCGTGCCTGCCACCCGCGCGCGTTTGATCGGTCTTGCGGTCAGCGCGCCGGCGCGTTCACCAGGGCTTGATCGAGAATGCCGCGGTCGGCGAAATGGGTTTTCATCACCGCGTCCCACCCCCCGAAAACCTCCTCGACGGTGACTAGTTTCACCGGCGGGAACTGTGCGGCGTACTTCTTCGCGACATTGGCATCGTGAACCCGGTTGTAGTGCCTGGCGATGATCTCCTGTCCTGCCGGGCTATACAGATAACGCAGGTAAGCGGTGGCGGCGGCGCGAGTGCCCTTGCGATCCACCACTTTGTCCACCACCGCGACGGGGAAGTCGGCGCGCAGGCTCATCGAAGGAACGACTTCCTGCAGGTTGCTCTTGCCGTATTCGCGACGGATGGCCGTGATCTCACTTTCGAACGTCACAAGAACATCGCCGATGCCGCGTTCGATGAACGTGGTCGAAGCGCCGCGTCCGCCAGTATCGAACACCGGCACGTTCGCGAGCACCCTGGAAACGAAATCTTTCGCCTTCGCGGCGTCGCCTTTGTTCTGCGCCAGCGCGTATGCATACGCGGCGAGATAGGTGTAACGACCGTTCCCCGACGTCTTCGGGTTGGGAAACACCACTTGAATGCCGGGCCGGGCGAGATCGGACCAGTCCTTCACCTGCTTGGGATTGCCCTGGCGCACCAACAGCACCGGCAAGGAATAGAACGGCGAGGAATTGTTGGGCAGACGTTGACGCCAGTCGGCGCCGACCAGTCCTCGGGTATGCAGTAACTGGATGTCGGTGACCTGATTGAACGTCACCACGTCGGCGGGCAGTCCATCCGCAACCGCTCGTGCCTGCTTGGAAGAGCCGCCGTGCGACTGGCGAATCTTCACCTTCTGCTGGGACGTCTTGTTGTACTCGGCGATAAACGCCGGATTGATATCGTCGAACAATTCACGCGCCACGTCGTATGACGCGTTGAGCAGCTCCTGCGAGAACGCCGCCGGAGCGAGCAACAAGCCGAGCAGAACCCACCAGGGACGAATCTTCATACACGCCGCGCGATAGTTTCAGGAGCAGCGATTCTGCAGGCGCCCATGGGGCGTGTCAGTAACGTCGCGGTGATAAGGACGTTATCGGCGGTTATGAGACTTCGGCGGGATTGTTTTAGAAATCGAGGCGGCGTCACTGTGACGCCGCCCCTTTGCTCCGCGATCGAACCAACTCGGGTCGAAAGATTACTGCGCCGGCGGAGGCGGCGTAGTGCCCTGATCGGGCGGCGGCGTAGTGGTGTCCGTCGGCGGCGTCGTCGTATCCGGCGGCGTATCCGACGGAGTCGGGCTCGGAGCCGGTTCAGCCGGCGCTGGCGTCGTCGGCGCGGTATCGGCCGGCGGCGTGGTCATGTCCGCACTGTCATCCTTTTTAGCGCAACCGGCCGCGAGCAACAGAGCTGACACGGCAAGCAAAGCGTAGGCACGCATGTCTTCATCCTCCACAGAGTGTCCGATGGATTCGGGTCCCCTACTAAGCGGTCAACCTCACCGATGGTTCCAAAACGGTGTGCATTGATAATGAATGTCAATGTTTCGTCAATGACGTCCACTGCGTCGACCGTCTCGCGATCTTTATAATGCCTGCATCACACACACGCCAGTCGTCGCAACGATGCAGCAGAGCACACGCTTGATCGAGCTGAGTCACGTCATCGAAGACGGCATGCTGACTTATAAAGGCCTGCCTGCGCCGGTGATCTGCGATCACATCAGTCGGGCCCAATCCAGACAGACCTATGCAGAAGGCACGGAATTTCAGATCGGCAAGATCACGCTGGTCTCCAACACCGGCACTTACATCGATACGCCGTTTCATCGTTTCGAAGCCGGTTTCGATCTGTCCGGCCTGCCACTGGAGTCCATCACCGAAGTCGAAGGTGTCGTCGTTCGGCAACTGAACAGATCGTCGCGCGCCATCTCACGAGCTGCGTTCGAAACGGTGGACGTGGCGGGCAAGGCCGTGCTCGTTCATACAAACTGGGCGATGCATTGGCGGACGGATCGATATTTCGAGGGGCATCCGTTCCTCACCAGCGACGCCGCCGAATACCTGCGCGATCGCGGCGTGACCCTGGTGGGCATCGATTCCTATAACATCGACAACACGGACGACGGCCACCGCCCCGTTCATACAGTGCTGCTCGGCGCTGGCATTCCCATCGTCGAGCACATGCGTGGGCTGGAACAGTTGCCCGATTCAGGGTTTCGCTTCTCGGCCGTGCCGCCAAAGATCAAGGGAATGGGCACGTTTCCGGTGCGCGCCTATGCGGTGTTGAAACCATAAGCCTTTCGCCAGGGATCGACCGAATGTCCGCAACCGCCCGCGCCATTTTGCATGCCTTCCTGGAGCGCGAGTTCATCCGGCAAGTGGAATTTCTCGCCGAGCTGGTGCGCGTGCCCAGCGACAATCCTCCCGGCGATTGCTCCTCCGCGGCTGAACGGGCGCATGAGCTGCTGGAAAGTCTGCTCGATCTGGAGGTCGAAACAGATGTAGTACCTGCAGCCACCGCGAAAGCAGCTGGCATGATCTCGGCGACGAATCTCATCGTGCGCCGGCGCTTCGGTCACGGCGGACCGACCATCGCACTCAACGCGCATGGGGACGTCGTCCCACCTGGAAACGGCTGGACGCGCGACCCTTACGGCGCGGAGATAATCGACGATCCGGAGCACGGGTTGGTGATGTTCGGCCGCGGCGTCGCCGTGAGCAAATCGGATTTCGCGACTTACACGTGGGCCTTGCTGGCATTGATCGAGTTGCAAAAACAAGGCGTGCCTTTGAACGGCGTCGTCGAGCTGCACTTCACCTATGACGAAGAAACGGGCGGCAACGTCGGCCCGAAACGCCTGCTCGAACAGCGGCTGAGCAAACCGGACCTCGCGATCTGCGCTGGCTTCTCTTATGCCGTGACGAGCGCGCACAACGGTTGTCTGCATCTGGAAATCGTCGTCAACGGCAAAGCCGGTCATGCGGCCCTACCGTCCTCGGGCGCGGATGCGCTGGAAGCGGCGACGGATATCCTCAATGTTTTATATGAATATCGCGATGAGCTGTCGCGACGTCATTCCAAGGTGCCTGGCATCACGGCGGCGACGCTCAACGTCGGTCTCATTCAAGGCGGCATCAATACCAACGTCGTGCCCGATCAAGTGACGCTGCGCCTCGACCGTCGCATCATCCCGGAAGAATCAGGCGCGACGGCCGAATCTCATTTGCGCGAGCTGATCTTAGACGCCGTCGCTCATCGCCCCGACATCACCGTCGACATCAAACGCATCCTGCTCGCCGAACCGTTGCTCGAACTCCCCGGCGCCGCTCGCATGATCATCTCGCTGCGCACGCATGCCGAAGAAGAATTCGGCGTCGCAATTCCCGTGCACGGCGTGCCGCTGTACACGGACGCAAGACACTACTCCACTGCTGGCATTCCCACCGTCCTCTACGGCGCTGGCCCGCGAACCTTGCAAGAAGCCAACGGGCACGGGCCTGACGAATGCCTGCGCCTCGACGACCTCAGAAAGGCCACCGCTGTAATCGCACTGACGCTCGCTGATCTAATGCGAGGAAACTAAGACAAGAAGAAGTCTTCCCCGACCGGCTTGTTCGCAAGGATCTCTTCCCGAGTCAGCCCCTGAAGCTCGTGAGGGAACACCAACCATTGATCCGTCTCGCGAACGTAGTAGTCCGGCCGCAGCGAGCTCTTATTCCGGGTGGGTTTGTAGTAAACCGTCGCGATCCTCACATGCTCGGGCATGTTGCGGCGGCAACGGCGCTGCAACTCGGCGACGACGGCTTCGAGACTGCGACCTGAGTCGAACACATCGTCGATCAACAGCAACCGGTCCTCGAAGGTCAACCTCGACACCAGATAGTCGATCGCGTGCACGCGCACGGTTTTCGCCTGCCGATCCATCGCCGTGTAAGACGAGGTGCGAATCGAGATGTGATCGCACTCGATGCCGTTGAACTCCAGCACCTCTTGTACAGAGATGCCTATCGGCGCCCCGCCACGCCAAATGCCCACCAGAAACGACGGGCGAAAGCCGCTGCGCACGATCTGCAAGCCCAGCGCCAGCGAGTCCCGCAGCAGGGATTCGGCCGAGATATAGGTTTTTTCCATGGCCTGATCATACATCGTCCGCCGAACTCGCTTACACTGTCGACCTGCTTTCGTAGACGAGGTTGACAGCATGAACTGGCTCGAACGCGACGCCGCCGCCGTGTGGCACGGCTTCACTCAAATGGACTGCTACGGCGCGAACAGCCCCGTGATCGTGGAGCGGGCCGAAGGCCGGGAGCTGATCGACGTCGAGGGTCGCCGCTACCTGGACGCCATCTCGTCGCTATGGGTCACGACCCTCGGTCATCGAGTCCCCGAGCTCGACCAGGCCCTGCGCGACCAGCTCGATCGCGTCGCTCACTCCACCATGCTCGGCAACGGCAATCGCATCGTCATCGAGTTCGCAGAGGCGCTGGCGCGGGTCGTGCCCGTCGATCGAGCACACACATTGTTTGCGTCCGACGGCGCGGCCGCCGTCGAGCAGGCGCTGAAGATCGCGTTTCAGTACTGGACCAACAAGGGCGAACAGGGCCGCACCACCTATCTCGCCTTCGGCGATGGTTATCACGGCGACACCATCGGCTCGCTCTCTTTGGGCGGCGGCGGCTTCGGTACTCAGATCTTCGATCCACTGCGCTTCCCGGTGATCCGCGCCCCCTCCTTCTCCGAGCCCGGCGCCCTGCGCGCCGCTGCCGAGATGGTTCGTGAGCATCATCGCAAGCTCGCCGCTGTGGTCATCGAACCGCTGGTGCAAGGCGCGGCCGGCATGTTGATCGCGCCCGCCGATGATTTCGCCGCGCTCGGCAAAGCGTGTCACGAGACTGGCGTGCTGCTCATCTGCGACGAGGTCGCGACGGGCTTCGGCCGGACCGGCACTTTGTTCGCATCGGAACAGTGCGGACTGCGCCCGGACCTGCTGTGTCTCGGCAAGGGAATCACCGGCGGTTATCTGCCGATGTCGGCAACGGTCGCGTCCCAGCGAGTGTTCGCTGCCTTCCTCGGACCTGATCTAAGCGAGAAGACGCTGTATCACGGCCACTCCTATGGCGGTAATGCGCTCGCCGCCGCGGTCGCCCTCAAGCATTTACAGCTGATGACGTCTCTGCCCGTCCTTGACAACGTTCGTGAGCGCTCCAGCCAATTGCGCGTGGCGCTGGAGACGC
Organism: Steroidobacter sp.; assembly: GCF_036402275.1. Classification (NCBI taxonomy): domain Bacteria; kingdom Pseudomonadati; phylum Pseudomonadota; class Gammaproteobacteria; order Steroidobacterales; family Steroidobacteraceae; genus Steroidobacter; species Steroidobacter sp. Next base: position 45,093 of record NZ_DASWTF010000009.1, read on the forward strand.
GGATCGGCCCGTTCAAGCGCGTTAAACAAATTCGGCTCGCGGGACTGATGGGCGCGGTCGAGTTAGATACGAGCGACGACCCCAAGCTCGCGCGCCGAACCGGTGCAGCTATGGTGAAGCGAGGCGTTCTTTCGCGCTCCATGGGGCCCGTGATCACCATTGTTCCGCCACTCACCATCACCGCAGCGGAGATCGAGCGCATCGTCGCCACTCTGGCCGCAGCCCTCCAGGAGACGACATGAGCGCTTGGAACCTCTGGGCCGAACGCGAGCTCGCCGGCCTGCGCGCCATCAGCAGATATCGCGAGCCGATCCCGTTCGACGGCGACGGTCCCTTGGGCCAGGTGGGCGATCGAGCGCTGATTTCGTTCGCATCCAACGATTACCTGGGCCTGGCGTCGCATCCGCAGGTCAAGCTCGCCGCGATTTCGGCGATCGAGCGCTTCGGCACGGGGGCGATGGCCTCCCGTCTGGTCGTCGGCACGCGCAGCCTGCACGTCGAACTGGAATCCGAGCTCGCGGGATGGAACCTTTCGGAGCGCGCACTCGTGTTCTCGTCCGGGTACTCGGCGAACCTCGGCGCGCTAACAACTTTAGGCGAACAGGATGTGACGCTTTTCAGCGACGAGCTCAATCATGCTTCCATCATCGACGGCTGCCGCCTGGCGAAGGCGCGCACCGCGATCTATCGCCATTTGGATCTCGAGCACCTGCAGAGCCTGCTTAGACAAACTCCAGGTCGCAAAGTCGTGGTCACCGAATCGGTGTTCTCCATGGATGGCGACACCGCGCCGCTGTCGGCGCTCGGGGAATTGTGCGTGGAGCACGGAGCATTACTCGTGATCGACGAAGCGCACGCCGCGCTCGGCCCCAAACTCCGGCCGATTCGCGGGCTGGAGGTCTTGCACGTCGGCACGCTTTCGAAGACGCTAGGCTCCTTGGGTGGGTTCGTGGCTGGGTCCGGGCGCCTGATCGAGTTACTCGTCAATCGCGCGAGGACGTTTATTTTCACCACGGGCCTGTCACCCGCCGACACGGCCGCCGCATTGGCGGCAGTGCGAATCGTTCAAAGCCAGGAAGGCGACCAATTGCGAGCAAGGCTGCGTTCTCTCATCGACAGGCTTCGTCCGGGTCATCCGTCGGCCATCGTGCCGGTGATCCTCGGTGAAGACGCCGCGGCGCTGGCTGCGGCCGCGGAGCTCAGAGCCATGGGCATCCATGTGCCGGCGATTCGCCCACCGACCGTTCCCAAGGGAACGGCACGGCTGCGCGTCGCGCTCTCCGCCTCGCATACCGAAACCATGGTCAGCTCGCTGCAAGGCGCGCTCGCTAAACTCAACTCCGTTCACTCGACTCCGCTCCACGCATGACTCTGATTGTTTCCAGACCTTCCCTATTGATTGGTGTCATCGGTACGAACACGGAAGTAGGAAAGACCTGGGTGACCTCGCAGCTTTTGGCGACGCTGAAGCTGCGCGGTGCACGAGTAGCCGCACGAAAACCGGTGCAGTCGTATGCGCCGGACGATATCAATACCGACGCTGCCCGCCTCGCCGGCGCGAGCGGCGAAGACGTAGCAGACATTTGTCCCGCGCATCGTTGGTATCCGTTAGCGCTGGCTCCGCCGATGGCGGCTAACGCGCTGGGGCGCGGCCCGGTGTGGATGTCGGAAATACTCAGCGAGCTTCGGTGGCCGGCGAATGTCGACATCGGATTCGTGGAGACAGCGGGCGGCGCGCGCTCGCCGCTCGCATGCGACGGGGACAGCATCGATCTGCTGCGGCGATTGGAAGTGGATCAGATCTTGCTGGTGGCCGACGCCGAGCTCGGCACCATCAACTCAGTGCGATTGACGCTGGCGGCCGTCGGCCAGATGCCGACCGTGGTTTATTTGAACCGTTTCGATCCTAACAACGAGCTGCATGAATTGAACCGGCGCTGGCTGATCGAGCAGGACAAGCTCACGGTGATCACCAACGTGCACGCGCTGGTCCTCAGCATCGAAGAGTCTTGCAGGACGACCACCGGTCAGAGCAAAGCACGCACGCCAAGGCCGGACTGCTGCGCGCGATGATAGATCGCATGGGCCGCGGCCAGATCCTGTGCCGCGATGCCCAGCGATTTATACACGGTGACTTCATCTTCGGCGGTGCGGCCCGGCACGCTGCCATTGAGCACTTCACCGATCTCACCCCGAATGTGTTTGGCGGCGTTCGAGCCCATCGCCCCCAACAGCTCGCCGGCTTGAGCCAGCGCCGAGCCGCGAAAGTCGACGAAGAAGCTGCTGCGCAAGACTAACGCGTCGTCGGCTTCGCGCGCGGCGGCCGAACTTGCGCCAACCAGATTCACGTGCGCACCTCGAGCGATCCATGCGCCTTCGAGGATGGGCTCGCGCGAGCCCGTCGTCGTGCAGACGATATCGGCATCGGCCACGGCATCGCGAATCGTCTCGCACACTTCGATGCGCGGCTGCCCAGGAAGTGCCTCGCGATCGGCGAACGCGCGTGCTTTGTCTGCCGATCGGCCCCAGACGCGAATCGAACGCAGCTTACGAACGATGCTGATCGAATGCAGATGCGCAGCCGCCTGCTCGCCCGTGCCGATGATCGCAAGATCGCCCGCGCCTTCCGACGATAGCGCCTTGGTGGCCACTGCGGTGGCAGCCGCCGTACGCATACCAGTGATCGACGCAGCGTCGATGACTGCGAGCGGCACGCCTTCACGCGGATCGAACAGAACGACCACGCCCATGTGCGACGACAGGCCGCGCTGCGCATTCGATGGATAAACGGCAATGACCTTCGCGCCCATGCTGGCTGGCTCGTCGAGATAGCCAGGCATCACCGCCATGATGTTTTGAGTTCCCGGCGGGATGCAGCCGATGCGCAATGGCAGTTGCGCGCCGCCTCGCGAGACTTCGCGCATGGCGCTCTCGACGACGGGAATGCAATCCCGCATGGACAACAAGCGCCGAACATCGGCGCCGCTGATGACTAGCAGTTCCGTCGAGGTGGTATGACTCATGAAACTGGAGGTTCCCGGTATTCGCGCAATCCGTCCGCGAGTAACGCCAGGCCCGCGGCGAGCTCCTGATGAGATTGACCGAATCCCAAGCGAATGTGACCGGGGGCGCCAAAGAAATCGCCGGGCGCCAGGCCCAATCGTGACCGTTCCCACATCCAGGAAGCAAAACGCCGCGTGTCCTTGACCTGCGTCAGGCGCGGGAAATACATGCAACCATACTCCGGAACCGCTCCGGCCATCAGCCCTTCGGCCTGCAACCGACGCACCGTCTCGACCAACAACGGTCGATTGCGCGCCAACACCGAGCGCCAGTGCGCTCCGAATTCCGCGATGTCGTCGAGGATCAGGGCCGCGATGCCATGAGTGATTTTGGAGGAGCCGATTTCAAATTCGGCATACACCGGGCGCAAACGTTGTAATACGTCGTCAGCGGCGATCAGCCAGCCGCACTTCAAACCGTGCAAGCCATACACCTTGGTGAGGCTGCTGACGCTGATGAAACATGGGTCGATGCGCGCCGCCGGCCCGCTGCGAACGTTACTCGGCACGAAGTCGCCATACACCTCGTCGACCAGAACCGCCACGCCATGTTTGTTGGCGACACGGGCGATGTCACGAAGGGCGGCGTCGTCGAGATAGGCGCCAGTGGGATTGTGTGCGTTGGTCAGCACGATCAGCTCGGTGTTGGGCTGAATCAATGCCTCCAGTTGCTCGAGGTCGACGCCATGGCCCGGCTCGAGTCTCGGCAGGAAACTGATGCTCGCGCCACGGCTCTTGGCAAAGCGTGGCAACAATTCGAAATAAGGCCGTTCGATGATGACGTGCGCGCCCGCCTTGAGATACGCCGTGTAGACGTGCCAGATGGCGCCCGTGCAACCCGTCGTCGTGAGGATGCTGCGCTCATCGACGCCGTAACGCTTCGCGATCGCGGCGATGAGCAGCGGGCTGCCCCAACCGAAGGTGCTGCGGAATGGCGAGGGTTGGCCAGCGTCAAACGCCTGACGCGCCCGTGAATATAACTGCGCGGTCGGCTCCAGGATGGTGCTGTCGAACAGCAGCCGGCCCTTCTCGCCCGCGGTCAGCAGCGCCGACAGCTCGCGATACCAGCCGACATAATCCGGATTCGCGAACACGTCGTCCGCCGGGGCTCGTGTTGCCGGCCGCCCCGACTTGGAACGCGCTGGTTCGCTCGATGGCGGGGCCGGCGGCCGCACCGATTCCTCTTGCAAGACAGATCTCCCACGCGGGACTTCGTTCATTGTCGGATTCACCCCGGGAGATTTCTTTTCGTTTTTTCCCACCGAGGCCCTCCACCAGGGATTGTTCATGCACGGGGCAGTGTGACGTGCTGCCACCTATGCGCTGCCCGCGCCAGTTCGCGCCCTACAAGGGCAAGAAATTTCTCGACGCGGTCCGTACTCTGGCCGCCTTATGAAAACCAGACTGCTGCATGCTGTTGCCATCGGGGTCGCCACCCTTTCCACTCCGCTGTGTCCCGCGGCTCTGGCCCAGCCTGAAACGCAGGCGCAAACGCCCGCTCCGCTACGGGCCTTCACCACAGAGCACCGCGGAACCTTCAACGGCGTCAAGCTGCGGTACAGCGCCAACGTCGGCGAAATCATTCTGCAGGATGAGACCGGCACACCGACGGCGAGCCTGTTCGCGACGTCTTATGTTCGTAAAGACGTTAAACCGCGGGATATTCCACAACGTCCCGTGTTGTTCTTGTTCAACGGGGGGCCAGGCGCCGCGTCGATGTGGTTGCACGTGGGCGCGTTCGGTCCGAAACGCGTCAAGTTGCCGCAAGACGTTGCCGCCGATGTGACACCGCCGTTTCAGCTCGTGGACAACAGCTATACGGTGCTGGACGTGGCCGATGTCGTATTCATCGATCCGCCGGAGACCGGCTATTCGCGTGTGCTCAGCGGCGTGGATCCGAAGCAGTTTCGCTCGGCTGCCGGCGACGCCAAGGCCATCGCGCAGTTCATCGTCAAATGGAGCGAAAGCAACAGTCGCGACGGCTCGCCTAAATATGTCTTGGGCGAAAGCTACGGCACCATTCGCGCCACGCTGGTCGCTGAGGAGCTTGCGAAGCAACGTCCGCTTGCGGGTGTGATCCTGTTCGGCCAGGCAGTCAATATCGTCGAAACCGTCCAGCGCTCCGGCAACATCGTGGGCTACGCAGTCAATCTGCCCGCGCTCACCAGCATCGCTGCGTATCACGGCCGCATCGATGTCGCGGGTCGTTCGCAGCAGGCGTTGATCGACGAGTCCTATGACTTCGCGATGACCGACTATCTGACCGCGCTCGCTCAGGGAAATCGATTGTCACAGCCCCGCCGCGAGCAGATCGCCGCGCGTCTGGCCGCTTTGACGGGCATCGGCGCCGAGTATTACCTCGCCAACGGTCTGGCGATCTCCAAGGAGAAATTCCGCTCGGAGCTGTTGAAGGACAAGGGACTGATCGTCGGCATGTACGACGCTCGTTATACCGCTCCTGCGGCGGAGCCCGGCAAGCGCGCAAGCGATCCTTCGATGAAGGTGCAGCCTGCATTCGTCGCTGCCGTCACGGATCATCTGAAGAACAATCTGCGCGTGACGTTGAACGACGAGTACCGTTCCGTCGATGCAGCGATTCGCGGACCGAACGCGTGGGATTACGGCGCGCCGCCCTCGCCCTTTTCCGATTACGACTTCCCGGCCGCGATCTCACATGTGATGAGCGCGCAGCCGGAGTTTCGTTTGTTCATCGGCACCGGCGTCTACGACACGACGACGACGTTCGGTCCGGTGCGATACATGGTGACTCGCAGTAACTTTCCCGCCGCTCGCGTCGTCGTGCGTACTTACGAAGGCGGCCACATGGCGTACACCAGCGAGGCCGCCTTGAAGGCGCTGACCGACGATGTGCGTCAGTTCATCGGCTCACGATGAACGCACGCACCGCCTGAGTGAATCGATCGAGATTCTCGTCGCCATCGAACACGGTGTGGCCGGTCGCGAACTCCGCGACCACCAGCCGCTCCGGCGGAATGCCGGCGTGATCCAGGATGTAACGTCCGGCGTATAGCGGCGTGGTGATGTCGTAGTAGCCGGCGCCCCAGAAGGCACGCAACTCGGGGCGCTCCTTCATGGCCTTGCCCACCAGGCCGGCGGGATTCGCCAGTGCGTCACCCTTGAACTGCCACTTCGAATTCACTTCCAGATTCAGCGTGCGGTAGTTGTCCGTCGCTGGGAATTTAAGCTCGCGTGTGAAGTAGTCGTGAACCAGCGGCGCGGTCGAGCCGCCCGCGAACATCGAAGGATCATCACGCGGCGGCTTCTTGTCCGCGTACTCAGCGAGTGCACCGGTCGCACGAGCATCGAGTTGGCCGGTGCGCAGGCCGCGATCCTTGAGCAGGTTCAACATGAACTCCGGCTTGCTGATGCGAAGATTGCTGTCAGCGATGAAGTCGGCAGGCAGACCGATGCGCCTCGATAATTCCTGCGCGATTCGTGACTTCTCCGCAGCGGGCAACGAATCGCCCTGAATCAATGCCGCGATGTAATCGGTGCGCGCGAACTGCACTGTCTCAGCGAAGATCTGCGCCGGCGAACGCCCTTGCGCATCCGTCTTGCCATGGAATGCCGCGGTGACCGCGAAGGTGGGCAACGTGATCACGTAGGGCATGTCGGGGCCGTCCGGACCACCGGTCATGGACAGCAGCAACACGCCGCGCAACGGCAGGTCGGGCGCCGAGCTCACAATCTGGGCCGCACGCGTCGTGCCGTAGCTCTCGCCACAAATAAACAGCGGCGACGCCTCGCGATTGTTTTCTTTGCGCCACTTCTTGATGAAGGTGACGACCGAAGCCGCATCGCCCTCGATGCTCCAGAACGGCTGACCATCGACGCCCGGCAAAGGCCGCGAGAAGCCGGTGCCGACGGGATCGACGAACACCAGGTCAACTGTGTCGAGCGGGCTGTAGAGATTGTCGATGAGCTTGCGCTCGGTCGGCTCGCCGCCGATTCGTCGTGGGCCGAACGCACTCATGTGCAACGGCGACGATGACGCACCCGGGCCGCCGTTGAACACGAACATCACCGGCCGGCTGGCGCGATCCTTCACGTCCTCGCGAACGTAGGCCGTGTTGATCATCGACGCAGCCGCCTTGCCGTCCGGACCATCGAGAACGGTCTCGGCGACCGTCGCCGAGTACTTCACCCGCTGCTTGTTGAACGTGCCGACGTGTTTGGTCACGGCCGCCACTGGCTCGCGGGCCGCTTCGGAGGCGCTGGCCGCGCCGGCAGTGGCCAGGACCATGGCCAGGATCAGGACGATGCGCTTCATGGACATAGACGAGAGGCGTCCTTTACGGAGGGTGTCGGCGCGAATCCTATGCGGCACGGTCAGGTATTTCTTTTCGTTCAAAGCGCATCTACCTTGAGTTGAAGCATGCGTTATACTCCAGCGAGCCTGCTCGGAACATAAGCTATGCCATCCGAACTCGACACCATCGATTTGAAGATCCTGAGTCTGATGCAGCAGGACGCGTCGCTGTCCACGGCCGAGCTGGCCGAACGGGTCGGCCTGTCCCAATCGCCGTGCTGGCGGCGCATCCAACGAATGCGCGAGGAAGGCTACATCAAGGCGCAGGTGGTGATCGTCGACCGCCTCAAGCTCGGCTATCACATGCAGATGTTCGCGCAGATGAAAATGGCGCGACTGAGCGAATCGGAACGCGCCGACTTCGTGCGCGCCATCCAGAACATCCCCGAGATCCTCGAGTGCTACACGGTGTTCGGCGAGATGGACGTGATGCTCAAGATCATCGCGCCCGATGTCACCTGGTATCAGGAATTTATTTTCTCCACGCTGCTCAAACTGCCGGGCGTGCAGGACGTGCGTTCCATCGTCACGCTGGTGGAAACCAAGAGCACCACCGCCATCCCGCTCAAGGCGCGAAAACTGCGATGAACCTCACCCGACGAGCGGTGCTGGCCGGCGCCGCGGCCCTGCCGGCGATCTCCAAAGTTGCGGTTGCCGAAACCGTCGCGCCCGCGATGTTGCCGGCAAAGTCGGCGTTCGCTCGCATGCCGATGACATATCTCGATTCGGGCTCGACGCACCCGATGAGCCTCGGCGCGAAGGCCGCGCTGGAAGAGTATCTGCGCTACAAAACGCAGGATGGCTCGCTGCCCGGCTACAGCGTCAGCGCGATGGAAAAAGCCGTGCTTGCCAGCTTCGGCCGGCTGATCGGCGCGCAGCCTGAAGAGCTGTGCTTCGTGCAGTCGACGACCATGGGCGAGAACCTGGTGTTGCAAGCGTTAGGTTTTCCGCAAGCCGGCGGCCGCATCGTCACGGATGTGCTGCATTTCTTCGGCTCGTTCTACACCTACGGTGAGCTCGGCAAAGCAGGCATGGATGTTGTGACGCTGCCCATGACGAGCGAGGGACGCATCGACATGGCCGAGCTGGAGAAAGCGGTCGACGATCGCACTCGGCTCGTGTCGGTCAGCCTCGTGTCTACGATTAACGGCTTCCAACATGATTTGAAACGTGTGTGCGATATCGCGCACGCGCATGGAGCTTATGTTTATGCCGACATCGTGCATGCGGCTGGCACGGTGCCCACTGACTTGCGAGCCAGCGGCGTGGATTTCGCGGCGTGCTCTTCATACAAATGGTTGATGGGCGACTTCGGCCTCGGCTTTTTATATGTGCGGCGTGAAGTGCAGGACAAGATCCGTCGGCCCTGGTGGGGCTATCACCAGCTCGCCAGCTTCCGCACGCACGTCTTTCCCTTCGACGAACCCGGCCCGGGCGTCGCCAGTTATTCGTCATCTCCTGACACCGCTGGCCGGTTCGCCATGGGCACGACGTCATGGACCGGTGTCGTGCACTTGAATCACTCACTCTCTTGGCTGGAGAAAGTCGGCATCGCACAGATTCAGGCGTGGCGACAGCCCATGATCGATACCCTGCAAAAAGAGCTTCGCGCCCGCGGCTATCAACCAATGACGCCTTTGGACTCGAAAACTTCCATGGTCGCCTTCGCCCTGAAGGACGCGCGGACGAAGCTTGCCGACAAGCTCAAAGAAGCCAACGTCCGCATCACGGTGTCGCAAAACCGCTTCCGAGTGTCGGTCGCTGTGTTCAACGACATGAACGACATCGACCGACTGTTGGAAGTTCTGCCCAAGAAGCCGGCTTGATTCTGTATTGCCTGCCCCCCGAAAGAGTGGCACTAGCCGGGGTGCTGGCTCTGCACGGTCGGGGTGGGTCGGCGGACATGGGGCGGGCGCGCTTCAATGATTTCGAGCTGAAGACAGCTCGAAATCATTGGCGAGCCTTGCGCGACGGAGAGTTCGGCGTCACGGGTGTCAGTTGAGCCTTCCCACCTCTCCAGCCGCCGAACTGCAAACCGTCGCGCGGCGGCGCCCGCCAAATGTCCGCCGACCCACCCCGACCGTGCAGAGCCAGGCCCGTGGTAACTTGAAACGCCCACCGGACTTTGGAGTGGCAACCCCCTCCCGTGCACGGGAGGGGGTTAGGGGGTGGGTCTGCAACGCCGCGATTACAGCTTCGCCGGATCCGCGTCGAGGATCGCGGCGGCGCCTGACTTAACGACGCGAGCCAACGTCAACGCTTCGGGCAGAAGATTCGACGCGTAGAACCGTGCGATCTGCTGTTTGGCGGCGAAGAACTCCGGATCGTCCGACGCCTGGCGGACGGCGAGGTCGTGGGCTTTGGCGGTGAGCCAGCCGCCGACGGCGACGCCGCCGAGCATGAGATAAGGAACGCACGTTGCGAGCGCGCCATCAGGGTCCTTGAGGATCGCTGCTGTCGCTTCCTTCAGCGCGGCCACGCCTTCGAGTGCTGCGGCCTTGCTCGCGGCGACGCCTGCGTCGTTGGAAGAAAGCTTTTCAAGCTCCGCCTGCATATCGGCGATCAGCGCAAACATCGCAGCGCCATTGTCGCGGCCGACTTTGCGACCGACTAAATCATTCGCCTGGATGCCCGTCGTGCCTTCGTAAATCGGCGCGATGCGCGAGTCGCGCAGGGTCTGAGCCGCGCCGGTCTCTTCGATGAAACCCATGCCGCCGTGAACTTGAACACCGAGCGAGGCCATCAACACGCCCAGTTCGGTAGACCAGCCTTTGACGATGGGAATCAGCAAATCGCCGCGCGCCTGAGCCTTGGCCTTCTCATCGCCATCGGGCAGCTGCTTACCAAGATCCAACTGCAACGCCGCGTACAACGCGACGGACCGCGCCGCATCCGTATACGCCTTCATGGTGAGCAGCATGCGCTTGATGTCAGGGTGATACGCAATCGGCTGCACCTTCCCCTCAGGCACATTCTTCGTCTTCGGCTTACCTTGAACCCGCGTGCGCGCATATTCGAGCGACTGCTGATAAGCCCGCTCAGCAAGCGCATAGCCTTCGAGGCCAACGGACAAACGAGCGGCGTTCATCATGATGAACATATATTCGAGGCCGCGATTCTCTTCGCCGACCAGATACGCAATCGCCCCTTCCTTGTCACCGTACGACAGCACGCAAGTCGGGCTCGCATGAATGCCCAGCTTGTGCTCTATGGACACACATCGCACGTCGTTCCGCGCTCCGAGACTGCCATCGTCGTTCACCAGCACCTTGGGCACGATGAACAACGAGATGCCACGCACACCCGCAGGCGCGCCTTCGACGCGGCCGAGCACCATGTGAATGATGTTCGACGTGTAGTCGTGATCGCCGTAAGTGATGAAGATCTTCTGGCCGTACAAGCGATAGTGATCCCCTTCACGCACGGCGCGAGTGCGAATCGCCGCCAGATCAGACCCGGCCTGAGGCTCGGTGAGATTCATGGTGCCGGTCCATTCGCCGCTCACCATTTTCGGCAGGTACTTCTGCTTCTGCTCTTCAGTGCCGCAGCGATCGATGGCTTCGACCGCGCCCTGCGTGAGCATGGGACAAAGCTTGAAGGCGAGATTCGACGACGCCCACAGCTCTTCGACCGCCGTGCCCAGCATGATCGGCGCACCCTGCCCACCGAACTCCGCGTCGGCACGCAGCTGAGTCCAGCCGCCCTCGACGAACTTGCCGTACGCCGCCTTGAACTCGGCCGGCATGCGAACGCCCTCGGCAGTCCACTTGGCGCCAGTGCGATCGCCCACGCGATTGATGGGATCGAGCACCCCTTCGGCAAAGCGGGCGGCCTCCTCCAGCACGGCGTCGGTGAACTCGGTCGAATAGTCGGGCAGCCCCGGCAGTCCCACCAGCTTCTGGTCGCCAATGAGCTGGTGGATGGCGAAGCGGAGCTCTTTCAGAGGTGCTTTGTACATAGGAATATGAAAACTATCAGGGGCTACATGCTGCGCCGATACTGCCCGCCGACTTCGTACAGCGCGCGGGAGATCTGGCCAAGGGAACATACCTTAACCGCGTTCACCAGCTCGGCAAAGACATTGCCGCCCGACGTAGCTGCCTTTTGCAGCTTCGCCAGTGCCTCGGCCGTGTGAGCTGCATTGCGCTGCTGGAAGCTTTTCACGGACGCGACCTGGAAGTCCTTCTCCTCGTCGGTGGACCGAATCAGCGCGACGCTCTTGGTCGCTTCGGTGGCGTCGGTCTCCGAGAGGAACGTGTTCACACCGATCAGCGGCAGCGAGCCATCGTGCTTACGCTTCTCGTAATACATGCTCTCTTCCTGGATCTTGCCACGCTGATACATCGTCTCCATAGCGCCGAGCACGCCACCGCGTTCGGACAGCGACTCGAACTCACGATACACGGCCTCTTCCACCAGATCCGTGAGCTGCTCCAGGAAGAATGAGCCCTGCCAGGGATTCTGGTTGTTGTTCAGACCCAGCTCCTTATTGATGATGAGCTGGATCGCTACCGCGCGACGCACGCTCTCCTCCGTCGGAGTTGTGAGCGCCTCGTCATACGCATTCGTGTGCAGAGAGTTGCAATTGTCGAACAGCGCGTACATGGCCTGCAGCGTCGTCCGGATGTCGTTGAACTGAATCTCCTGCGCGTGCAGCGAACGACCCGACGTCTGCACGTGATACTTGAGCATCTGACTGCGCGGACCCGCGCCATACAGATCGCGCATGGCGCGCGCCCAAATACGGCGAGCGACGCGACCGATGACAGCGTACTCGGGATCCATGCCATTGGAAAAGAAGAAGGACAGGTTCGGCGCGAAGTCGTCGATCTTCATGCCGCGAGCGAGGTAGTACTCGACGATGGTGAAGCCGTTCGACAACGTGAACGCCAGCTGGCTGATCGGATTCGCACCCGCCTCGGCGATGTGATATCCGGAGATCGACACCGAGTAGAAGTTCCGCACCTTGTTGTCGATGAAGAACTGCTGCACGTCGCCCATCATCCGCAGCGCGAACTCGGTCGAGAAGATGCAGGTGTTCTGCGCCTGATCCTCCTTGAGGATGTCGGCCTGCACCGTGCCCCGCACCAGCGACATGGCCTCGGCGCGCAGCTTAGCGTGCTCTTCGGCAGTCAGCACGCCCGGCGCGATCAACTGATCGCTGGTGATGCCCAGCAAGGCAATACCGGAGCCGTCGTGCCCTTGCGGCAGCCCGCCGTTGTAGATCGCCGGCTCGAGCCCCTTGGAAGTCATTTCACCGCGCAGCGTCGCGATGCGCTTTTCCGCCGCGTCCCAGCGACCTTCGGCGCGCAGGAAACGTTCGACGCGCTGATCGATCGCCGTATTCATGAACATGGCGAGCAGCATCGGCGCCGGGCCATTGATGGTCATGGACACGGACGTGGTTGGCGCGCACAGATCGAAGCCGGAATACAGCTTCTTCATATCGTCGAGCGTCGCGATCGACACCCCTGAATTACCGGTGCGACCGTAAATGTCCGGCCGCGTGTCCGGATCTTCGCCATACAACGTCGTGGAATCGAACGCCGTCGATAGACGCGTCGCGCCGTGTCCGCTGGCAAGATAATGGAAGCGCCGGTTGGTTCGCTCCGGCCCGCCCTCACCCGCAAACATGCGGATCGGATCTTCTTCCTCGCGGCGATACGGATACACGCCGCCGGTGTACGGATAGCTGCCCGGCAGATTCTCCGAAAGGATGAACTGTAAAGTTTCGCCCCAGTCCTTGAACCGCGGCACGGCGATCTTCGGCATGGCGTTGCCACTCAGCGAAGTCACGTAGTTATCGCCGGTCACGACCTTGTCGCGCACCTTATAAGAATACTTCTCGTCGCTGACGCCGCTGACCCGCTGCGGCCAGCGCTTCAGCTCGCCCACGCCTTCAGCGCCGACTTCATCCAGCGCCTTGTTATAAGCGGCGCGCAGCTCGCGTCGAGTGGCGTCGATGGACTGATCGTTGAGCGCTTCCTCGGGGAATCGATCTAGCGGCCCCGGCAGACGCGCATCGTGGAGAGCGCGCAGCGATTCGTAGAGTCCCGACGCGCGGCGCGCAGCGTCGACCATCGCTTCGATGTTCGATCGAACTTTGCGACCGGCGCTCGCGATCTCGGCGAGATAGCGGCTGCGCGTACCGGGAATCAGCGGATCGCGCGACACGAACCTGGTCGGGCCTACATCGCCTGGCGACCACGGCTGCTCGCCCTGCTTCCCATTGAGCAACTTGCACAGCTCGGCAAACAGATGATTCACGCCAGGATCGTTGAACCGGCTGGCGATCGTCGGAAACACCGGAAGCTGCTCGTCCGGCAGGCGCGCGCGATCCGGATGATTGCGACGCCACTGCTTGCGCACGTCACGCAACGCGTCTTCGGCGCCGCGCTTCTCGAACTTGTTCAGGACGATCACATCGGCGAAATCCAGCATGTCGATTTTTTCGAGCTGGCTGGCCGCGCCATATTCGCTGGTCATCACATAAGCCGAAATATCGACCAGGTCCGTGATCTCGGTGTCCGACTGGCCGATGCCGGCCGTCTCGACGATGATCAGATCGAAGTTCGCCAGCCGCAGCAGGCCGATCACATCTTTGAGCACCGCGCTGGTCGCGAGGTTCTGCCGACGGGTCGCCAGCGAGCGCATGAACACATTGGCGGCGGCCAGCGAATTCATGCGAATGCGATCGCCCAGCAACGCCCCACCGGAACGACGCCGCGTCGGATCCATCGCCACGACGGCAATGTTTCTATCCGGGAAGTGCCGCACGAACCGTTGCAGCAACTCGTCGTTCAAGCTGGATTTACCCGCACCGCCCGTGCCGGTCAGGCCGATGACCGGCGCGCCCCCCTGCACCTTGGCAATCGCCTTGCGAATCTCCTGACTCGCCGCGTCGTCTTCGCCGGAGGCTTCGAGCAACGAAATGGCCTGCGCGAGCTGGTGATGATCGCGCGGATTCAACGAGCTTCCCGCGCTGAAGGCATAGTTCGGCTTGGCCGAAGCGGCGACGCGCTTCATCACATCGTCGATCATGCCGTCGAGGCCCATGCGCCGGCCGTCCTCGGGCGTATAGATCTTCTCCACGCCATGCGATTCGAGCGCCTGCACTTCGTGTGGAGCAATCGTGCCGCCGCCACCGACGATGACGCGAATGTGCTCGACGCCCTGCTCGCGGAGCATGTCCACCATGTAGGCGAAATATTCGTTATGTCCGCCCTGGTAGGACGACACGGCGATCCCGTCCGCATCCTCCTGAATCGCCGCCCGCACGATGTCGGCGACGCTGCGGTTGTGGCCGAGGTGCACGACTTCCGCGCCATGAGACTGCAGCAGCCGACGGATCATGTTGATCGCGGCGTCGTGCCCGTCGAACAACGACGCGGCGCTGACGAACCGGAGCGGGTGGGCCTCCGGACGGGTCGCTCGGTTGTCGGCACGGAACGGCAGGACAGCGGCTGTATTCATGTCGGCTCGCCTCGGGGCGAATTGATGGCATTTCAAGAGCAAAAGGGGCTGGAGCCCTAATTTACCCACGAGTATATTTAGACCCGCCCCACCGGGTCAATCAGGCCCCCCGGCCGGTCGGGCGGCACGTTATGATCGGGGCCTCGATTCTTCAGGAGCAGCGTCCCGGTGGCAGGTCGACAAGCGCGCAAGAGCAATCCGCAACGGGCCAGCGGCCCGGCCCTATGGGCCTCGGTCGGGGCGCGGGTGCGCGATCGGGAGCGCAAGCGGGACGCGGTCATCATGACCGCCGCGCGGGCGTTCCGGGAGCGCGGTTATCACAACACCTCGCTGGACGACATCGCGAGCGAGCTGAATGTCACCAAGCCGACGGTGTATCACTACGTCGAGAACAAGGAACAACTGCTGTTCGAATGTTTCCGCTCGGGCCTCGCGCTCATCATGAACGGCATCGAGGAACAACGAGAGTCGACCGCCACGGGCCGCGAGCGGCTGGCCGCCGTGATCGCGCGCTACGCCGAAGCCATCACTTCGGATTTCGGCTGGTGCATGGTGCAGGCGGAGAACCAGGACCTGAGCCCGACCATGAGCCGCAAGGTCAAGGCGCTCAAGAGCGAGATCGACCAGGGACTGCGCAGTTTGATTCGCGCCGGCGTCGCCGACGGCTCGATCCGCCCTTGCGATGAAAAGATGACGGCGTTCGCGCTGGCCGGTGCGTTGAACTGGATCGCGCACTGGTATCGCAGCGACGACAAACTCGCGGCCAGCGAGATCGCGCAACGTTTCATCGAGCTGTTCGAGCTAGGGCTGCAGCCCCGTTGAGGCGGAGCGCTCGGCGAGCGCTTTTTCAATCGCCGCCTGCAATTGTTGGAACACGTCGAGCATGCGCGGCTGATCGAACGTACCGGCCGCAACGAACCCCGCGGCCATGCGCTCCAGTTCGCCGGCGCGCTCGGCGATCTCATTGAACTGCAACATCGCGCCGCTGCCATGCATGCGATGAGTGAGCGTCTCGATCTCACGCACTACGGCCAGATCGCCGCCGGCTGCACTGTCGATCATGCCGCGCAGCTGAATCACTTCCTTGGTTACCCGGTCGAGATAGCGGCCGGCGATCTGGACCATTTTGGCGCGCAGCTCTTCCGGCGTGGTGGACATCAGAGTGTTTCCCAAATACCGAACACATGCTCGGCCAGCAGCATGGGATCGAAGGGTTTGGCGATCACCGCCGCCGCTCCGAGCGCGCGAAAGCGCGCCACTTCCTGCGGCATGGCCTTGGCGGTCATGAAGATCACCGGGATGGACTGCAGCTCGGGCTGGCTGCGCATCTGCTGCAAGGTGGTGGGTCCGTCCATGTTGGGCATCATGACATCGAGCAGCACCAGGTCGGGCCGGCTCGCCTGCATGCTTTGCAGAGCGTGCAGCCCGGAGTCCGCCGTGCTTATCGACAAGGTGGGCACCAGGCCCAGCGCCATCTGGACGATTTCCCGGATGTCGGGCTCGTCGTCGACGTACAGAATTTCGCGCAGATTGTCTCTATTCATTGCTGACGCGCGGCTCCCTGTTCATGGTCCCCGCCGGGGCGAGGCGCGAGCGGCGATTCGCCGGCGAGCAGCATCGTGTAGCGATTGCGACCGTCACGCTTGCTGGCATACAGACATTGGTCGGCGATCTCCAGCAGGCCCTTGAAATTGACCTCGTTCGAAAACATCTGCGCGGCCTCGGCGGCGCCGACGCTGATGGTAACCGGAATCGGGCCGGACGATGTTTCGACGGGCTGCTCGGCCATGCCGCTGACCAGACGTTGCGCGACGTTCTCGGCGCCGCGCAGATCGGTGTCGATCAGCACGATCAGAAACTCTTCTCCGCCATACCGACCGATCCAGTCGCAGGCGCGCGGCAACAACTCGCGCATGCGCCGATATGTGTTACGCAGGACCTCATCGCCGGTCGTATGGCCATAACGATCGTTGATGCGTTTGAAATAATCGATGTCGATTAGCAGCACCGTCAACGGATGATTGAAACGGCGCGTCCGCTCCAGCTCCAGCGACAGCTGTCGCTCCAGATAGCGCCTGCTGTAAGCGCCAGTGAGCATGTCGGTGTTCGCCATCTGACGCTTCTGATCGAGCGCGCGGCGCAATGCCTGCTCGAGACTGACGATACGCCGGGCGTTCCCCAGACGCGCCACCAGCTCGGGCGCCGAAATATTTCTTTTTCCGAGGTAGTCGTCGGCGCCGGCCTTCAAGCCGGAGACGATGTCTTCGCTGGCGTTGTGCGCGGTCAACAGAAAGATATAGAGATATCCCGGGTACTGCCCCTCGCGCGCCCGCTTGCACAGCGTGACGCCGTCCATGCCGGGCATGTTGCGATCGGTGATCATGATGGGACAGAACTCACGCTCCAGCAGCTGCAAGGCTTCTTCCCCGCTGGAGGCTACCGTCGTTTTATAGCCGGCCTCCTGCACGACCGCGACGAGATAGTCGCGCGCGTCGGCATCGTCATCGACGATCAGCACCCGCAGCTCGGGCCGCAGCGCGCTCAGTTCCAGCGTCATCGTCTGTTCGAACTCGCTGGGATCGGAATCCATGGCGCTTCAGCCTGTTTCACTACGCCGGGACGCCGGCAACGGCGCGACCCGCGCGCCCGCTTCGGCCTCACGCAACAGTGCTTCTATATTTGCGGAAATCTGCTGCGAAGGCCGCGTGTCCTCACCCGGGGTGAAAGACGCACACCCCACCCGCGCCGTGAACGAATCGATCGGCGTCTGCAACCCCGCCGCCAGCGCGGCGCTGAGACGCGCCCCCACGACAGTGGCGGCAGCCTTCGCGGTCTCCGGTAGAACGATCGCGATACGCTGCACGCCGTCGAGACCCCGATAACGAGTGGCAAAATCGATATCGACGCGGATGCTGGTGCTGACGATATCTATCGCTCGCGCCATCATGTCTGCAATGGCCGCGCCGTTGTCCGACTCCAACTGCAACACCAGCAGCGAAAGATTCCGACCGTAGCGCACGGCTCGCTTCACTTCGGCGCGCATGCGATCGGCAAGCACGCCGGTCGCCACATCGCTCACGAGGCTCGCGCCCTGCTGCTGCCTGACGGCATGCAGCGCCTGTCTCATTTCCACCGCGCGGAAAGCAGCGCGAATACCGGCGACGACTTTCGCGTCCGGGGCACGTTTGCTCAAATAGTCGTCGACGCCGGCAAAGTAGCCGCGCTCGTGCGAGCTGTCGTCATCGAGCACCGTGAGCATGATGATATAGGTATCGCTGTCGCCCTGGCCGCGCAGGCTCTCTGTCAGCCGAATGCCATCCATGCGGGGCATCTGCCAATCGGTGATCACCACAGGGAACGACTGGGTTTGCAGCAATTCGAGCGCCGCGCTGCCGTCGCTGACGGTGTGAGTCTCGAAGCCCAGCGCCCTGAGCCGGTCGGCCATCAGCTCCAGTTCCAGCTCGTCGTCATCGACCAGCAACACTCGCTGGGGCGGCCGCGCCGCCGATAAATCTGGGGGATGGCTCATGGGAGCGATCGCGTTGAATGCATATGTAAGCGTTGTCCGCAGCTTGGGCGCGTGCGCCGCCGCATGAGATCAGGTAGCCGATGGCGTTGGCATGAGTGATTGCCGTAATCCGCCGCCGACATGAGCCCCTTGGCAAAGGAGCGTATTTAACCGAGATGCAATAAGCGCCAGCATGCGCCCTGATCGAGAATGTGACGGACGATTCGACTGGCATTCGCGATCCGCCGTCGCGAGGGGCGTCATTGGACCGACCAGATCAAACAGAACAGAACATGCGAGACGAGCAGCTGCAGCTGTTGTTTGCAGCGCTGCCCTCGTCTCTGCTCGCCACGCTCGTGCTGGTGAGCCTGACCGTCGCCGTCGCGGCGCTGACCGGCGAGGTCGACGTGACGCTGACCGCGATTGCAGCGGCGGTCATCTCCATGGTTACCGCGTGCCGACTCGTGTTGTTGCTGGCTTACCGGCACCACCCGCGGCGTGAAAACATTGCATGGTCCAAGTTGTTTTTCATCGGCTGCGTCGCCGCCGGCACCTCCTGGGGCCTGGCCGCGGTGCTGGTATTTCCCGCGGGCGATACCGATGCGCAGTCCTTTCTGGCCTTCCTGATTGCAGGTGTCTCGGCTGGCGCGGTGACGACGCTGGCCGCCGACAAACGCGCGGCGCTCGGGTTCGTCCTGCCATGCGTCGTGCCGCTTGCGGTCCGGCTGGTGATGGAGCCCGGCGCATTCGGCACCACCATGGGCATCATGACCGGGTTGTACGCGTACGTGATCGCTTCGGCGGGGTTGCGGCTGAGTCAACACATTCGCGAGAACATCCTGCTACGGCTGCAGGCCAGCGAGCAGCAACGCATTCAGGAACGATCCGAGCGCGCGCTCGCCGTTGCCAATCATCAGCTGCGCGACTTCATCGACGCGGCCGATCACGTCGCCATCATCGCGCTGGACAACAGCGGCATCGTCATCATGATGAATCGCGGCGCCGAGAAAATGCTCGGCTATGCCGAGCGGGAACTGGCTGACAAGCTGACCTTGGAGTTGCTGCTGGACGCGGATGAGTTGCAGGACATCGCCACCGATCTGAGCACGCCGGAGCGCCGTTCGTTCGGGCTGCCCGCACTGCTGGAGCATAGCCGCCAGACCGGTTCCTTCCGTCGCGAGTGCCTGTTCGTGGCCAAGGACGAACGCCGGGTGCACGTCGATATGGTGCTGACGCCGACGCACGGCCACGCCGACGTCATTACCGGTTTCCTGGTCACCGCCATCGACATCGGCGAGCGCAAGCGCGCCACCGAAGCGTTGACGCGCATGAACGAACGCTTCGCGCTCGCGACTCATTCCGGCGGCATGGGTATTTGGGATTGGGACATCAGGGGCGACACGCTGACGTGGGACGACCGCATGTATGAGATCTACGGCGCGCCACGCGACCTGACACCCAACATGGAATACATGATGCGCATCTTCCATCCGGAGGATGCCGAGCGAGCACGCAGCGAGTTGATCGCCGCGCTCAGCGGCAAGCAGCCTCAGTTGCGCACGACGTTCCGCATCATCCGTCCCAGCGGCGAGGAGCGCGTCGTCAGCGCCTCGGGACTGACCCTGCGCAACGCGAGCGGCCGCGCCATCCGCATGACGGGACTGATCTGGGACATCACCGACGTGCAGCGAGTCGAACGAATGAAGAACGAGTTCGTCGCGACGGTGTCGCACGAGTTGCGCACTCCGCTCACTTCCATTCGAGGCTCGCTGGGCCTGGTCGCCGCGGGTGTGGCTGGCAAGCTGCCTGACCGCGCGGCGGGATTGGTCAGCATGGCGTTGAACAACTGCGAGCGCCTGACGCTGCTGATCAACGACATCCTGGACATGGAAAAACTGGAGTCGGACAGGCAGCGCTTCGACATGCGCCGCATGGACGTGAGCGAGCTGGTGATGCGCGCGCTGGAAGAAAATGCCGGCTTTGCCCAGTCGCTGAGCGTACGCTTCGTCACACCCGAGCCGCTCTGCAGTGCCCCGGTGCTGGTCGATCCCACGCGCTTTTTGCAAGTCATGGCAAACCTGCTGTCGAACGCCAGCAAGTTCTCGCCAGCGGGCGCCAACATCGAAGTGACGGCCCGCTGTCTCAAAGATCGCGTGCGCGTCGCCGTGCGCGATTTCGGCAAGGGCATTCCGCCGGAATTCCAGCCGCGTATTTTCCAGAAGTTCTCTCAGGCCGATTCCTCGGACTCGCGCAGCCGCACGGGCACCGGCCTCGGGCTCGCCATCAGCCGCGCCATCGTCGAGCGGCTGGGGGGCGAGATCGGCTTTGAAACCGGCCCGGGCGGCACGACGTTCTACTTCGAGCTGCCGGATGCCGACGACGTGGCGGCGCAGACCGCCGCCTTGCATCAGTCCAAGGTTTCGTGAAAAGGTGTCATGAAGTTGTCGAGCTCGCCGCGCCTGCCCTTTCGCAATAGTGACATCGTCGCGACGGTACTGGTCGCGCTCGGCGCGATGGTCATCGCTGGTTGGGCGTTGGATCGGCCCGTGACGCTCCGCGTCGGGCTCGACAACATCGGCATGACCCTCAACGCCGCGGTGAGTTTTGTCATCGCCGGTCTGGCGTTGAGCTGCGGCCGGCCGCGAGTCCGGCTCGCGCTCGCACTGCTGCTGTTGATTCCCAGCGCGCTCACGTTGTGCGAGCACCTCTTCGAAATCGATCTATACATCGATCAGCTGTTCGGGCATTCATGGATCCTCGCGGCGGCCCCACACGAGGGCCGCATGGCCCCGCAGGTGGCCACCGCCTTCGCCTTCGCGGCCCTGGCTTTGGCGCAGCTGTCGAGACCGCAGAGCAGTCGCATGCACTGGCTGCCGCCGCTCGCCATCGGCATCGTGTTTCTGATCGCGCTGATCTCGTTGTTCGGCCGGCTGCTGCGGCTCGACATCATCTACGACTGGCATTACGCCACCCGCATCGCGCCTCACACGGCGGCTGGGTTGCTGCTGTTAGCGGCGGGCCTGGCGCAACTGACGTATCGAAGCTCGTTCAACAAGTCCGACGACGTCACCAACGACTCGCGCCGCATCCTCGCGGTGACCACGGCGGTCATCGTCGCAATCACCATCACGTGCGCAGCCGTTTGCTTCGCTGTCGTCGTGCGCCACAGTCATGACTTACAGCAGGCCGCGCTCGGACGCGAGCAGCGTAATCAAGTCGAGCTGATCGCCGCCGAGATCGCCAATCAACGGCATGAGAGCGAGCGCGTGGCATTGAGCCTGTCGCTGGCGCAGATCCTTTCCCGGCACTACACGGCGGCCAGCAAACCTACCCTGAGCGAACAGTTGCACGACTGGGCCGATCACCGCCTGCCGCTGAGTCCGGGCCTGCAAGCGGTGGAAGTGAGCGACGCGAGCGGACAAGTGTTGTTCGAGTCCGGCTCGGTAGGTCCACCGCCGACCAGTATCGTGCAACTGGATGCCGCGACTCGCATCGAAGTAGGTAACGACGCGCGCATAGTGATTCAGCGCGCCCTGCCGCCCGACTCTGCCGGTAGCGGCGGACAAATGACCATGCAGTTCGCGTTGCCACGACTGAGCGCCGCGTTGCTGTCCGACGTTTCCAGCCAGGATTTCGATACTTCCATTTGCCAGGCGCTCTCGCCGCAGTCCATGCAGTGCTTGCGCCTGTCGGCTTCGCCCCTGGCCACACTACCGATGACTCGCGATGGCGCAGGCCGCGCCGGCGCGATGAATCTGGCCTTCAGCGGCCGCAGCGGCGTGACCCTCGGCGCGGAGCCGAGTGGCGCCCGTTTCTTCGCCGCGTATGGCCCGATCGCCGGCACGCCGCTGGTGATGACACTGACGACTCCGCTGGACACGTTGTACAGCGACCTGCGTCAGCGCCTGAACATGCTGCTGTTGTTGATGATCGGCCTGGTCGGCGGCGCAGTCTGGATCCTGCGTTGGCAGATCGCGCCGCTGATCGCGAAGGTGGTCGCCGCCCGCTTGCGCGCCAACGATAGCGCCATGCATCTTGCCGCCATCATGGATACCGCCGGCGACGGCATCATCACCGTCAATCGGATCGGCACGGTGTTGAGCGCGAATCCGGCGTTCCGGCGGCTGTTCGACTCACGCGCCATCGTTGGTGAAAATCTCACGACGCTGCTGCCGGGCCTGGAACTGCGCCCCGACGAGCATGGCATGCGCTCGCTCGCCCATTGCGCCAGCGAGCCGGCCAGGGAATATCACCCCGACGGCGAGGACCGCGAGAAGCTGCATCTGCAAGTGGAATTCGCCTGGCTGGACCAGACGACGCGCAGCACGATGGTGGCGACGGTTCGCAATCTCACCTTGCTGAAGCGGGGCGAGCTGGAGCTCAGAGAAACTCACGAACGCTTGCAGGACAGCGAGCGGTTGTATCGCGACCAGGCGACCCGGCTGGCCACGCTGTTCGACAGCGTCGAAGACGCCATCGTCGTCATCAACGCCGGCGGCAATATCGAATCCTGGAATCACGGCGCTCAGCATCTGTTCGGGTACAGCGCGCAGGACATCGTCGGCAAGGACGCGCGCCTCCTGTTGCCGGAGCCGCATGCATCGCAGCTGTCACGTTACATTCAGAGCGGCGAGCGCATCCAGGCCGGGCGGATGGAGATGGAGGGCCGTCACAGCAACGGCCGCATCGTGCCCATCGAGGTCTCGATCCGGGAAATGATCATCAACGAGCAGCGCCTCTATGTGGCCGTCCTGCACGACATCTCGGTACGGCGGGAGGTCGAGCGCATGAAGTCGGAGTTCGTCTCCACCATCAGTCACGAACTGCGCACGCCGCTGACCTCGATTGCCGGCTCGCTCACCCTCATTTCGGGTGGCGCGGCTGGAGAGACACCGCCCAAGGTCGCACGCCTGGTCGGCATCGCCCGCCAGAACAGCGAGCGGCTGATCCGGCTGATCAACGACATTCTCGACCTGGAAAAGGCCGAAGCCGGCAAACTGGACTTCGCGCTCGTCGTGCGCTCGCTGCGCGACGAAGTCGCGGCGGTCGCGGAGTACAACCGCGGCTTCGCGCAAAGCCTGGGCGTGGCGATCGAGCTGGAGGATGGCGACGACTACAACGTGCTCATCGATAGCGACCGGCTCACTCAGGTGCTGACCAACTTGATTTCCAACGCCGCCAAGTTCTCTCCTCCCGGCGGTGTGGTGCGCATTCGAATCAATCGCGAAAACGACGCCGACGTGCGCGTCACGGTGAGCGACAACGGGCCGGGCATTCCGGCGGATTTCTGTGCGCGCATCTTCCAGAAATTCGCACAGGCCGACGCGTCCGACACCCGCGCCAAGGGCGGCACTGGTCTCGGGCTGTCCATCGCCAAGACCATTACCGAAAAGCTCGGCGGACGCATCGGCTTCGACACCGTGCCGGGCAAGGGCACGAGTTTTTATATCGTGCTGCCGATCCACGAACTGACGAGCGCCGAGGCCTCGAACACGCTCACGCCCGTGCAAACATCCGATGAAATGGAACGCGGCCCGGCGTTGGCCGGCGAGAGGCTGCCGCACATTCTGCACGTGGAGGACGATCAGTCGCTCACCGCCATCATGCGCGAAGCCATGTCGCGCAACGCGGTCGTCACTTCGGTGATGTCGGTCGCGGCTGGCCGCCAGCAGCTGGCCGAAAAACATTTCGACGCGGTCATTCTGGATGTCACGTTGCCGGACGGCTCGGGCCTGGATCTGCTGCCCATCCAGACCCGTCCCGGCGAACCGGCCACCGTGATTGTTTCCTACACCGCCGACGAACCGTCACGGGCGTTACGCAACGCGGTCGATGTAGCGCTGGTCAAATCGCGCCACTCCGTCACGCAACTGATGGTTACGGTGCTCGCTCACGTCGACGATGCCGCGCACCGCCATCAGAGCACGGAAAAGCGCGTCAGCTCTCATCCTTGAAAATGCCGATGGTCACCGGCTGACCTTCGGCGGCGCGCGCCCGATACATTCCGGATGTGTTGAAGCTCCATGCCATCTGGCCGTCGGGCGCGACTGCGATGATGCCGCCGTCACCCTTCAGCTCGGTGAGCTGTTTCTGAATCACGTCATCGGCCGCGGCCTGCAAGCTCATGCCGCGATAGCGCACCAGCGAGCAGATCTCGTGCGCGACACTCAGCCGGATGAAATATTCTCCAGTGCCGGTGGCGGACACGGCGCAGGATCGATTCGAGGCATACGTACCCGCGCCGACGATGGGACTGTCGCCCACGCGGCCCCAACGCTTGCCGGTCGTGCCGCCCGTCGAAGTTCCGGCCGCGACATTGCCCGACATATCGAGCACCACCACGCCGACGGTGCCTTTCTTGCCTTCGTCATGCGCCAGGCCCTTGGCCGGATCTTCGGTCCGGATGCCGGAAGGTTTGGCCGGGATGGGCAGCTTGTTGGCCTGCAGATATTTGATCAACGCATCCCAGCGGCGCTGCGTATAGAAATATCCGGGCTCGACCTGCTCCAGTCCCTGCTGGGAAGAGAACTCGTCCGCGCCCGTGCCCACCAGCATCACGTGCGGCGACGCTGACATGACGCGACGTGCCAGCGAGATCGGATGTCGGGTGCGAGTCACGCCAGCGACCGCGCCTGCCTTCAGAGTCTTGCCATCCATGATGGCGGCGTCGAGCTCGTTGCGGCCCTGAGCCGTGAACACCGCGCCGCGACCGGCATTGAACAGCGGATCGTCCTCCATCATGCCGATGGTTGCCTCGATCACATCCAGAGCCGGCTTGCCCGCCGCCAACTGTTTGGCGCCGCTCTCGGTGACCTTGCGCATGGCGTCCCGATACGCGCGCTCCTGCTCGGCGGAAAGTTGCTGGCGCTCGATCACGCCCGCGCCGCCGTGCACGACGATCGCCCAACGCGGTCCGGCTTCAGCCGTTGCCATTGCCATTCCCATGCTCGCAATGATCCATGCCGCCCAGAATGTTCGCACGAGCATCCCCCGTCCAGATGAATGAGGAAGACATGCTAGTGCGCCGCCCGCGGACGCGCCATTGGCTTATGATAGGGACATGCGCCCGCTCCACACCGTTCAGCACCTCGATTTTTCGGCCCTGCGCGTTGGCAGCTCCGACGGGCATGCGACCGCGAAGGCCATTCTCATGACGTCCGGATGCGCGGAGGTCGGGCTGGATCGGCGCTTCTCGGTTTGCGAAGGCGACCTGTATGTGATTCCGGCCGGCGCGCCGCATTCGTTCTATGGCGCGCTGTCGCCCGAAGCCACCGGCTGGGGCTTCGACCTCGGCGCGCGCTTCGACCTGCGCGATCCCAAAAAGGTGGTGACACGTCTCGATCAGCCGCGAGCTGCCGATCTGCGCGGCTGGCTCAATCGCATCCTCATCGAACAACGCAATCGCGATGCGTGCTCCCGCGCACTTTGTGAAACGCTCACTCGCGCACTACATATCGAATGCGCCCGCGTCGTCGGCATCGCCCGCTGCGGAAACGAGTCCCGTGTGGTCGCCGGCGCTCTGGAGATCATCAGCGCGGAATATGCACAGCCGCTGCGCCCCAGGGACATCGCCGAGCGACTTGGCATCTCCGCCGCTCATCTCAGCCATGAGCTGCAGCGCCGGACCGGCCGCTCGCCCAGCGAATGGATCATGCATACACGCGTCGAAGCGGCCAAAACACTGTTACTCACCTCACAGAATTCAACGGCCACGGTCGCCGAGGCCGTCGGCTACGGCGATGTATCGCAGCTCAACCGCACCTTCCGTCAGCTGACGGGCGCCACGCCCGCCGCCTGGCGACGCGCAAACGGCGCGCACAACTCGACAAACTAGTCTCTGTCGTCGGCCGCAGCGGAAGACCACAATCCGCCGTATGACTTTCCAACCGGAAGAGCTCAGCACCTGCCTCGTCATCGCACTCGCCTGCTCGGGCATCGCGATGTCTTTCACGCAAGGTTCCATGTTCGATCCGCTGCGCGCCTGGATCATGCGCCAGAACAAGCTGCTGGGCGATCTGGCGAAGTGCTTCTTCTGTCTCAGCCACTGGCTGGCGTTCGCCGGCGTCGCGATCTACCGGCCGCGACCGTTGCAGTCACATCTGCTGACGGACCTCGTCGTCTCGGCCTTCGCGATTGTGACGCTGTCGACACTCGCGTCGGGATTGATGTTCGCGAGCTTCTTCACCGCCGGCCAGTTTCACGCGCTGCGTGAGCGCATGCTTCAGGCGAGCAAGGCTTCCGTCACAGAACGAGTGTGAGCTCACGCACGGCGCGACCGTTGTCAGCTCATCGGTCGTGTGCGCCTTGCGACGTGCTTCTCACCCATCGCGAGGCCAATTTCACAGATTGCGAAACTCGCGCTGCGCATATCCAATATTGGTAATGCGTTGAAAAAAGCCCCTCGACTACCGTGCCTCCAAGCCCCGCATGCGGGCAGCAAAAAACTGGCACACGAGGATCCTGCGCATGAATTGTTTCCGGTCCAGCCGCCGCCTGAGCACGGCGGTCCTGTCGACTTTGTTGCTGGCGACGCTCGCCGGCTGCGGTGGCAGCGACAACGACACGACTCCGACGCCGCCGCCGAGCGGCAACCCCAACCCGAATCCGCCGCCTCCGCCGCCCCCACAGCCGACCATGAGTCGCCTGACGCTGACTGGCACAGTGACCGATGCTCCGATCGCCAACGCGGTCGTCACTGCCACGATCGGCGATGAAACATTCACCGTCAATGCCGACGCCAACGGCAATTACAGCCTGGAGATCGAAGTCGAGGAAGACGCCACTGACGGCTTCGTGACCTTGTCCGCGCGCGGCGTGGGTTCGCAGTCGTTTGTCGAATTCACCAGCCTTGCCGGCACGTTCGCATCGCTGCAAACGCAGGCCGGCAGCGACGAGACGTTGTCGAACACCGAAAACTTCGCCACGCAGATCACCAACGTGAGCACCGCCCAAGCCGTGCTGCTGAAAGAAGCCAACGGGGGTCAGCCGGTCACCAGCGAAGCGCTGCTGCAGACTTTGTCTGCGAGCTTGAACAGCCAGGAAGTGCTCGATCTGGCGACGGCGATCAAGCTGGTCGTCGATGACTCGGCGAATTATCCGATGCCCGATGGCGAGACTTCCCTGAGCGCCCTGCTGTCCGACAGCGCGGCGCGCGAGCAGTTCGTCGACGAGACCTACAATCAGAATCCGACGACGTTTGCGAACACTCAGGGCGCGATCGTGAGCGACAGCACGCTGACGCAGCCAGTGAGCGCCGAAACGTTACCGGCCTCGCTGACGGCCGCGATGCTTTCGGACGTTGCGGATTTCTCGTTCAACTACACCAACCGCGTGAGCTCGTACACGTTCAACGCAGACGGCACGGGCACGGCGGCCGCCGGCGACTGGCAGCAGCCGACTACCTGGACCATCGAGGGTTCGGGCGTCCGGATCACCTATGGCTCGGCCGTGGAAGTCATCAGCTACGAAGCCACCGAGTGCCCCGCCTACGCCATACAAACGCCGGTCACTTACACCAGCAATGGCGTCAAGCTCACGTTGTTGAACGAGCGCGTGCTGGCCATCACCGAGACCAGCCAGATCTCCTATCCGGAAGTGTGCGACATGGAACCGCGCACCGAGACGACCACCGTGGCGCGCACGATCCTCTCGGACGAAGACTTCGAAGTGCTCGGGCCAGACGATCTCCAGGACTCCACTCAGTCGATCTACGTTTACGTCGACGGCCTGGGCGTGAGAGCTGACATCGCCGACCTCAACGCCGACGGCACCGGCTCCACGTGGGCCTTCCAGAAGCAGTTCACCTGGGCGCTCGACGCGAGCGGCCGTGTAGTCGTGGTGACTTTCAGCGACGGCACGGTGGCGAGATTCCGCTCGCTCGGCCCGGTGGACTTTGTCACCACCGATCTTTTGTATGAGATCGTAACCCCGACCGCGCGCTTCACCGACGCAGGCGCGTCCGTGTATGCCGATCCTGAGTTGCCGCTGGTGTTCACAGCCAACGACATGGTCGGCCGCTTCTATCAATTCGGCATGGGCGTCGAAGGCAGCAGCGATACTCGCACCAAGGGCTTCCGTCTGCGCTTCGATGGCGACGGCACGGGCTCGCAGGAGAACGACTTCATCGAAGCCGATCAACTCGTGACCCAGAGCGACGCCAACACTCCGTCGCTGGGCTTCTTCTGGAACGTGGACGGCGAAGACGTGGTGGTCGAGCACACGTTCGATGTGCAAAGCCTGCAGTACAACTGCGAGCGCGGCGCCACCGACTGCATCGTTTGGGATCAGCGTCACCTGGTGCCGCTCGCCCGCAACGGCAGTCGCTTCTACTGGATGGAATACCGTCAGACCGCGCCCATCGGCGGCACGCTGGAAGAAGGCATCCCGACGACGCTGGTTCGCTTCTACGATTACGAGCCGCTCAACGCGCCCGCCATCGTGAACGGCGCCTCCGCCGACAAGACCAGCGCACGCAAGCTCCGCTTCCAAGGGGCGAGTAAGCGCTGAGCGCGCACGGCAGCCCACCGCGAAGGATCAACCTTCCGGTGGGCTCGCCACCGGCCGCATGGGCGTAGACTGCAGTTCCACGATCGAACTGCCACGCCCGCCGCCATGCCAACGCACAAGCCCTTCGCGCCCGCTTGCGAGCGCAATCAAGATCCCATTCTGGAAGTGCTCCGGCAACATTTTCACGACCGCCGGCGCGTGCTGGAAATCGGCAGCGGCACCGGCCAGCACGCCGTGTTCTTCGCGCCGGCGTTTCCTGAAGCGACGTGGCAGACCTCGGATGTCGAGGAGAACCTTCCCGGCATTCGCATGTGGCTGGACGAGGCGGCGTTACCCAACCTGCCTCCGCCTATTACGCTCGATGTCACTGGCACGTGGCCGCGCGATCGCTTCGATGCTGTGTTCTCGGCGAACTCACTGCACATCATGCCTTGGTCGGCGGTGGAGCAGTTCTTCGCAGGCGTCGCTCACGTGTTGGAGCCGGGAGGCGTGCTCGCCGTCTACGGTCCATTCAACTACAACGGCGCATACACGAGCGAAAGCAACCGTGAATTCGACGGCTGGCTGAAACAACGCTCGGCACTGAGCGCCATTCGCGATTTCGAAGCGGTAGACCGTCTGGCGCGCGGAATCGGCTGCCAACTCGTGAAGGACCACACAATGCCGGCCAATAACCGGCTGCTAGTATGGCGACGCCAAGTTCCCTCCTGAATCCGGCTAGCGAATGAAAGTTGTTGCCATATTCTCGGCGCTGCTGCTGGCGGCGCCGTTGGCTGCGAGCGCCGCCACCTTGCCCTATAAGGAAGTGAGGAACGAAGCCATTCGCTCCAGGCAGCCGGTCGTGTATGCACGCGTGGCGGACACCGGCTTGGGATTCCAGTATCGGCGCGATAGCTCGACCGGCGCTCAGGTCGGTACGTTGGTCGGAGGGTTGGCTGGCAGCATCATCGGCGCGGCGGCCGACAGGTTGGCAGACGCCAATGCCACGGAACTATCTGAGAAGGACGCAAACGCGTACTCGGCACTAATGAATCGAGACGCCGCGCAACGTGAGCTGGAGTTGGCGTTGTCCGAAAGCCTAGCCAGCTTGCCTTTGTTCTCAGCCCCGGTGGAAGTCAAGCCGCTTACGCCCGGCGCTCCGACTGACGTCAGCGCCTTCAGCGAAGATCCGGCATTGATCGTCGAGCTGTACGCTTCGCTGCTGATGGACTACCGAGGCCTGCAAGTCACCGCGTTCGCTTACGAGCTGAGCCCTTCGGCATCGGCCGCGAACCCCAAGGCCGAGGGCCGCGTGTATCGCAACCGCATCGACTACATCAGCCCGTTGCTGAGCCGGCCGCACATCAAGACCAAGGACGAAATCAAAGCGGACGTGGCCGCGGTCAAGGCAAAGTACAAAGGGCGCAAGCTCAGCAAGCAAGAGCAGGCGCAAATGCAGACCGAGCTCAAGGAAGCGGGCGCCGGCACCACGTTGGAGAAGTTTCGCGAGCCGCTGATGGAACAATGGTCGGCGAACGACGGCGCGAGGCTGCGCGATGAACTACACCACGGCGTCAAAGTCGTCGCGCAGTTGCTCGCACGCGATTGGTCGGATTACAGCCCCGTCGAGATCAGAGACGGCGTCGGCACCAAGAACTGGGGCACGCACCAGGATTCGACCGTTGATCGACAGGTGCGTGTGTACTTCGGCGGTCCCTTCGCGGGCTCGCTGGTCTCACAGCCCGCCCCATTTAACACACCCACCTGCCAGGGCATCACATTCAAGGACACAGTGCCTCGCGACACTGTGCCGAAGTTCTGCATCCTGCACTAACAATCAAATATCGAACTTCACTCCCTGCGCCAGCGGCAGGCGAGAGCCGTAGTTGATCGTGTTGGTCGCGCGGCGCATGTAGCTCTTCCAGCAATCCGAGCCGGCTTCGCGGCCGCCGCCGGTTTCCTTCTCGCCACCGAATGCGCCGCCGATCTCGGCGCCCGAGGGCCCGATGTTCACGTTGGCGATGCCGCAGTCGGAGCCGAGCGCCGACAGGAAATATTCGGCCTCGCGCAGGTCGTTGGTGAAGATGCACGAGGACAGGCCCTGGGGGACTTCGTTGTGCAGGCGAATCGCTTCGTGGAGATTCTCGTACTTCATCACGTACAGAATCGGCGCGAACGTCTCACGGCGCACCACGTCGTCTTGTGAGTTGACTTCGACCAGCGCCGGACGGACGTAGTACGCATCGTCGCCCATCTCGGGCTGTACGCGGGCGCCGCCGAGCACTTTCCCGCCGATGGCCGTGGCCTGTTGTAGGGACTGCTGCATGGTTTGGTACGACTGTTTGTCGACCAGCGGACCGATCAGCACATCCGCTCGGCGGGGGTCGCCGATGGAGACGGAGTCATAGACTTTCTTCAGGCGCGCCACGCAGTCTTCGTACACTGCGGTATGCACAAACAACCTTCGCAGGCTCGTGCAACGCTGCCCCGCTGTTCCCATCGCGCCGAAAGCGATCGCGCGCAGGGCGAGATCCATGTCGGCAGTGGGGGAAACGATTGCGCCGTTGTTGCCGCCCAGTTCGAGAATGGACTTCGCGAATCGCGCAGCCAGCTTCGGTGCGACAGTGCGGCCCATGTGTGTCGAGCCGGTCGCGGAGACAAGCGGAATGCGAGGATGGTCGACGAGCACTTCGCCAATGTCGCGGCCACCAATGAGCAATGTCGAGAGTCCGTCAGGCACGCCGCCGAACTTCTTGGCCGCCCGCTCGAAGAGCGTCTGAACGGCCAAGGCGGTCAGCGGAGTTTTCTCCGACGGTTTCCACACCACCGAGTTGCCGCATACCAGTGCGAGCGCGGCGTTCCACGACCACACCGCGACCGGGAAATTGAACGCGGAGATCACTCCGACGACACCCAGCGGATGCCAGTTCTCCATCAGCCGATGCTCGGCGCGCTCGGAAGCAATCGTCAGGCCGCACAACTGCCGCGACAAGCCGACGGCGTAGTCGCAGATGTCGATCATCTCCTGCACTTCACCCTGCCCTTCCGACAGGATCTTGCCCGCCTGCAGCGTGACGAGCCGTCCCAAATCATCTCGCGCGGCCCGCAGTTCCTCACCAAGCAACCGCACCAGTTCTCCACGTTTCGGCGCCGGCACCGCCCGCCACACCAGAAACGCCCGATGCGCCCGCTCGATCGACTCGCTCGCCTCTTTCGCCGAGCACTCCGGCACTCGCGTTACCACATCGCCGCTAATCGGCGATCGCGCGATCAAACTGCCATTCTGAAACCGCTCCGACGACACGCCGAGTCGCGCCAAGGTTTCGCCCACATCCTGGATGACGTTCAACTGAGTCATGATTACCCCGCGTAGGCGCGCCCGAAGCGATTCGACAGGAAAGTTTGCAAATCGATGTCTTCCTGCCGAATGAACCCACGGTCAGCGATCTTTCCAGTGGCGAGCAGGTCGAGAACGCCGGTGATGCCGGCGGCGGTCGTGATTTGAATCGCGCTCCGCATGACGCCGCCGATCTCGGCGCTGTAAATCTTGTTAGCGTACGTGTCCTGCACGAGCTGACCGTTGCGCATGCCACTCACAGTGACGAACACAATCACCACATCCTGCAGCGTCGCCGGCAGCGCGTTCTCGAGAATGTCCTTGAGCACATCGCGCCGATCTCGCAACCTCAGATCGTTCAACAGCGCCTTCATGATGGCGGCGTGGCCGGGATAACGAATGGTGCGGTAATTGAGGTTGCGCACCTTGCCAGCCAGCGTTTCGCACATCGAACCCAAACCGCCCGACGTGTTGAATGCCTCGTAGGTCACACCGTCCAGCGAGAACTCTTCCAGCTCCTCCATCGGGGGCACTTCGCGACGCTCGCCATTGACGATGGCTTCGCAGGGCTCGCAATACTCGTTGATGAGCCCCTCGGTGCTCCACGTCAGGTTGTAGTTCAGCGCATTGGACGGAAACTTCGGCAGCGCCCCCACCCGCATGCGCACGTCGTGCAACGTGTCGAATCGACGCACCAGATCGTACGCGGCAATAGTGATGAAGCCCGGCGCGAGACCGCACTGAGGAATGAACGCCGTCTGCGCTCCTTCCGCCAGACGCTTCACCTTGCGCGTGGTCGCCACGTCCTCGGTGAGATCCAGATAGTGCGCGCCAACTTCCTTGGCTGCGACGGCGATGTCGCCGGTCAGATTGAACGGCACCGCGCTCAACACCGCGAAACTGCCCTTGAGCAAGGAGCTCAGAGCGCGCGGATCGGTCACATCCACCGCCTTGGTTTCGATGGCGGGATTCAAGCCATTGAAGCGGCCCATGGCTCGATCGGCCAGGGTAACGCGATAGTCGCCGCTGGCGGCGAGCATATCGGCAATGGTGACGCCGATTTTGCCGGCGCCTGCGACCACGATGTGTTTCATGACCGCATTGTGGATAGCGCCCGCGTCAGCCGGTATTGCCAAAGCGCCGAGCTGCCGGCAATGTTTCGGCGTTTTGTCGGTTACCCTCGTCGTTTTGCCGTGAGCCCATCCGTTTTCGCATGAAGCAGCGCCCGCAACCTCTGGATTCCGTCGATCAGCAACTGATTGCGTTGTTGCGGGAGAACGCTCGCGCCCCGACCGCCGCCCTGGCGCGCAGCCTCGGCTTGTCGCGCACGACCGTGCAAAGCCGGCTCGAACGGCTAGAGCGCTCCAAGGTCATCACCGGTTACTCGGTGCGCCTGTCCGAAGCGCAAGAACGCGGCGCCGTGCACGCTTACATCATGATCACGGTCAAACCCAAACACGCGAGCCAGGTCGAGCGCGAGGTCCGCAAGCTCAGCGAAGTGCGAGTGCTTCAGGCGGTCAGCGGCTCGTTCGACATGATGGCGCTCGCGGTGGCCGATTCGATCACCGACATGGACGAGCTGATCGACGCCATCGGCGAGCTCGACGGCGTCGAACGCACCACCTCGTCCATCGTGCTCTCGACCAAATTCGAACGCTGAAACCTGCCAGTTTTTAGCCAGTTGAGCGACTTCGGCCGACAGGAATGCGCCGAGCTTGCGCCGCGTGGCGCGGCTGTATATACAGCCAGCCATGGAGTTGGAAACCAAGCTCGCCATTCTGGCCGACGCCGCCAAGTACGATGCCTCGTGCGCCAGCAGTGGCGCGCCCAAGCGCAGCGCCGCTCCGGGCAAAGGCATGGGCTCGACGACCGGCATGGGCATCTGCCACAGCTACACGCCCGACGGCCGCTGCGTCTCGCTGCTCAAGATCCTGCTGACCAACTTCTGCCTGTACGACTGCCTCTACTGCATCAACCGACGCTCGAGCGATATTCCGCGAGCGCGGTTCTCGGTGCAGGAAGTCGTCGATCTCACACTCTCTTTCTATAGGCGCAACTATATCGAAGGGTTGTTCCTCAGCTCCGGCATCATTCGCAACGCCGACTACACCATGGAGCAACTGGTTCTCGTCGCACGCACCCTGCGCGAGGAACACGAGTTCCGCGGCTACATACATTTGAAGACGATCCCCGAAGCCAGCCCGGAGTTGGTCGAAGCCGCCGGACGTTATGCGGATCGCCTGAGCGTCAATATCGAACTGCCGACGCGCGAGGCGCTCACCACCCTGGCACCCGAAAAGAGCGATGTTTCCATCAAGCGCGCCATGGGCGAGATCCGCCTCAAACTCGATGAAAAGGCTGAAGCCGGCGCCAATGCCCCGAAGTTCTCGCCCGCTGGTCAAAGCACTCAGCTCATCGTCGGCGCGGATGACAGCTCGGACGCTTCGATCATGGAGACGGCCGACGCGCTGTATCGCTCGTACAAGCTGCGTCGGATCTACTACTCAGCCTTCAGCCCGATTCAGCGCGCATCAGCACGCCTGCCCAATCGCGCGCCACCGCTGATGCGCGAGCACCGTTTGTATCAGGCCGATTGGCTCATGCGTTACTACGAATTCTCGCTCGGCGAGCTGTCGCATGCCATGCCCGGCGGCAAGTTGGATTTGAGCGTGGACCCCAAGACGACCTGGGCGCTCGCCAATCGTGATCAGTTCCCTGTCGACGTGAACACCGCCGATCGGCATTTACTGCTGCGAGTCCCTGGGCTCGGAGTGCGCGTGATCGATCGCATCATCAGCTCACGTAGGCATCGGCGGCTACGCTACGAAGACCTGAAAACAATGGGCGCGACGCTGAAACGCGCCCGTCATTTCATCTGCACGGCCGACTATCGGCCCCCGCAGACCGATCGCGACTCCGACGGGCTGCGTCGCGCTTTGCTGACGAGCCCGCAACAGCAGTCGTTGTTCTGAATATGTATTCGGCTTGCGTGCAAGAGTATGCGCAATGGCGAGACGTGGCGCGTCCGCTGCTCTCCGCCGACGTCGCGCCGGAGAACATGGAATGGCGGCTGGGGCAACGCTTCGAGCCATTGCAACTTGCAATGCCGGAAGCGACACGGCTGCGACTGTCCCGCCGCTTGATCGAGCTGCTGGAAACCATCAGCTGCTATCGCCACGACGGCCGCTGGGACCTCATGTATCGCCTGGCGTGGCGCTCGCTGCGACAGCCGCATCTGCTGGAAGATGCAGCCGATCTGGACGTGCATCGCGCGATGCAAATGGAAAACGCCGTCAATCGCGAAGTTCACAAGATGCACGCGTTCGTCCGCTTCCGCGAAATGACGGACGAGAACGGCGTGAAGAAATACTTCGCGTGGTTCGAGCCCACGCATGAGATTCTTCGTTTGGGCGTGCCGTTCTTCTGCAAACGCTTCCCGAACATGGACTGGATGATCGCCACGCCCGATGGCGCCGCGCTGTGGCAAGACGGCGAGCTCCAATTCGTCGAGACGCCGGATAAATCGTTGCTCCCCAAGGCGGACGCACACGAAGGGCTGTGGCGCACGTACTATCGAAACATCTGCAATGTCTCGCGGATCAACCCGCCAGCCATGCGGCGTGAGATGCCGCAGCGTTACTGGCGCAACCTGCCCGAGTCGGTCGAGATTCAGACGCTGTTACGCGATGGCCAGGCGAATTTCGAGCAGCGTCAAAAGGAAGCGTTGGACATGGAATTAGCCAAAGCCCGCGCCATGCAACGCGCCCTCGCCGACTTGCCTGATTACACGGGAGGGCCGGCGGCCTGCCGACGCTGCGATATCTGGCGTCATGCGACTCAAGCCGTCCTCGGCGAGGGCTCGACATCAGCCGTGATCATGCTGGTTGGCGAGCAGCCGGGCGATGAGGAAGACCTGCGTGGCCGCCCCTTCGTCGGCCCCGCCGGTCGCGTGCTCAACGCCGCCATCAAAGACGCCAGTTTGGAACGCAGCGAGCTGTACATCACCAACGCCGTCAAACATTTCAAATGGCAGCCGCGCGGCAAGCGTCGGCTGCACAAACGGCCGGAGGCAGCAGAAATCGCCGCTTGCAATCATTGGCTCGATGCCGAGATCTCACAAGTCAAACCTCGCATCATCGTGGCGCTGGGCGCATCGGCGCTGCGCGCGATCGCCGGGCGGACGGATTCCATCGAGTCCGCCCGCCAGTTGCACATTCCTCATGCGAGCGGGGCGCAAATCGTGTGCACATACCATCCATCCGCCATCCTGCGGGCCGATCCGACGAACGCCGAGCAATTGCGCACTCACCTGGTCGGCGATTTGCGCCGCGCGCGGGAACTCGCCGCCTGAGGACACATTTGACTTACAGATGTCCGCGATGCCCCCACCGCTGGTGACCGTCACCGAGAACGGCCTGTATTGCCCGGCCGGTGAGTTTCACATCGATCCGTGGCGACCGGTGCCGACGGCAGTCATCACGCACGCGCACGGCGACCATCTGCGTTATGGCAGTACGCGTTATCTGGTAGCGGAACCTGGCGTCGGCATTGCGCGGCATCGCCTGGGAATGGATCACCATCCCACACCGTTGAAATACGGCGAACGATTGCAGCTCGGTGCAACCACCGTCTCGCTGCACCCAGCAGGTCATATCCTCGGCTCGGCGCAAGTTCGCATCGAGCACAAAGGACAGGTGTGGGTGGTGTCCGGCGATTACAAACGTCAGCCCGACCCGACCTGCGAGCCGTTCGAGCCGCTACCGTGCGACGTGTTCATCAGCGAAGCCACGTTCGCCCTGCCCGTCTATCAATGGCAGCCCACCGGCGAAGTCGTGGAAGAAATCTTCCACTGGTGGCAGGCGAATCGCGACCGGGGCCTGGCTTCCGTGCTTTTTTGTTATGCGTTAGGCAAAGCGCAACGCGTGCTGGCGGAGCTGCGCGCTTTCACGGACGAGACCATCTATCTCCACGGCGCAGTGAACATCCTGACCGACGTCTATCGTAAAGAAGGCGTCGCGATGCTCCCGACAATGCCCGTCACCGGTGAACGCAAGACCGACTACCGCGGCGCCTTGATCATCGCGCCTCCAAGCGCGGCCGGCACGCCATGGATGCGACGCTTCGGCGATCATTCGAGCGGCTTCTGCTCAGGCTGGATGCGCGTGCGCGGCAATCGTCGCCGACGCGGCTACGACCGTGGGTTCGTGCTATCGGATCATGTCGATTGGCCCGGCCTCATCGATACGTTCAAGGCCACCGGCGCGCGCAAGATCCTGCTGACTCACGGCTACTCCGACGCCCTCGCCCGCTATTTGAACGAGCTCGGCATGGCGGCCGGCGCGCTCGAAACTGCGTATGGCGACGAGGAGCAGCAATGAGGGCCTTCGCCGCGCTGTTCGAAGAGCTCGACACCACGCAGTCCACCAATCTCAAAGTGGCGGCGATGTCGCGTTACTTTCGCGAAGCGCCGCCCGCTGACGCTGCCTGGGCCGTCTATATATTGTCGGGCCGAAGGCTGAAACGTTTCATCGGTCCCGCGCTGTTGAAGCGCTGGTTGATCGAAGAAGCCGCGCTGCCGGAATGGCTCATCGACGAGTCTTACAGCTCGGTCGGCGATCTGGCCGAAACCATCGCCTT
Organism: Steroidobacter sp.; assembly: GCF_036402275.1. Classification (NCBI taxonomy): domain Bacteria; kingdom Pseudomonadati; phylum Pseudomonadota; class Gammaproteobacteria; order Steroidobacterales; family Steroidobacteraceae; genus Steroidobacter; species Steroidobacter sp. The sequence goes on from NZ_DASWTF010000009.1 coordinate 82,925, forward strand.
GCTGACGGCAGGCACAGCGCACAGCGAAGCGAGCTCCGACGACACTCCGCTCGCCGACTGGATCGAAGAACGACTACTGCCACTGCGAGAAGCCAGCGAGGACGTGCAGCGACAAACCATCGCCGGCTGGTGGCGCGAGCTGCCTTATCGCCAATGTTTCCTGTTGAACAAACTGCTGACGGGCGAATTGCGCGTCGGCGTGTCGCAGCTGCTGGTGACACGTGCATTGGCCGATGTCACAGGCATCGAGCGTACCGAGCTGGCTGGCCGACTCATGGGCGAGTGGCAACCGGGCGCGCTGTTCTGGCAAGCGTTGCACGCAGCAGAAAGTCCTCGTACCGATCCTGCTGTTCCCTATCCGTTCTTTCTCGCCTCACCGCTCGAAGGCGATCCATCTCAGCTCGGCGAGCGCGACGCGTGGCAGGCGGAATGGAAGTGGGATGGCATTCGCGGCCAGCTCATCCGTCGCGCGGCCGAATGTCACCTGTGGTCTCGCGGCGAGGAGCGCATCACCGAGCGGTTCCCTGAAATCGTCGACGCGGCAGCCTCGTTACCGGACGGCGTCGTGCTCGACGGCGAAGTGGTCGCCTGGAAAGACGGCCGCGTCCAGCCGTTCGCTTTGTTACAGCAGCGCATCGGACGCAAGAAGCTGACGGCCGCGATTCTTGCGACTGTACCGGTGGAGTTTCTCGCTTATGATTTGCTGGAGCTGGAAGGCCGGGACCTGCGATCCGCACCGCTGCGCGAACGTCGCGAGCACTTGGAACGATTGCTGGCGCAAGCATCGCCGCTCCTGCAAGTGTCGCCGTTGGTCACGGCTCCCACGTGGGAAGACCTTGCAGCGGAACGCGCCGATTCGCGACAACGCAACGTCGAAGGCCTGATGCTCAAAGCGCTGGATTCCAGCTACGGCACGGGCCGCCAGCGCGGCGCGTGGTGGAAATGGAAAATCGATCCGCATTCCTTCGACGCCGTCATGATTTACGCGCAGCCCGGACAAGGTCGCCGTTCCAACCTTTACACCGACTACACCTTCGGCGTATGGCGCGACCAAGAGCTCGTGCCCGTAGCGAAAGCGTATTCTGGGTTGAGCAACCCCGAGATCGAACAGCTGGACCGCTGGATCCGTGCGCACACATTGGAGAAATTCGGCCCGGTCCGTTCCGTCGAGCCTTCGCAGGTATTCGAGCTGGCGTACGAAGGCATCGCCGCGTCCGGCCGACATAAATCGGGCATCGCATTGCGCTTTCCGAGAATCCTGCGCTGGCGCACCGACAAGCCTGCCGCCGAAGCGGACACGCTCGCAAATCTGCAAGCCATGCTCACATCCACCACCGGCGCGGCCCCTGACGCGAGCCATGGAAGCAGCTAACATTTCGCGAGCTCACTCATGAATCGCGCAGGAGGTCGGATGATTATGGAATTTTTTCGCCGCGCAGCTCTGGCATCGATGGCCGCGCTGTTGTTTGCAGCGGCGCTACCGAGCGCGAACGCAGCCGAGCGTCCGGAAGTCATTCATCAGCTGCGCGTCTATGAGATCTTCGAAAACAACAAGCAGGCGTTTCACGAGCGCTTTCGCGATCACGCCATGCGCATCATGGCCAAGTACGATTTCAACATCGTCGCCATGTGGGAAACTCAGCAGAACGGCCGCACCGAGTTCGTGTACCTGCTGCAATGGCCGGATCAGGCCACGCTGAAGGATCGCTGGGCCAGGTTCATGGCCGACAAGGAATGGGCCGACATCAAGAAACGCACCGCCGCCGAGCACGGCCGGCTGGTCGGCGAAATCGAAGATCGCGTCATGACGGTGACGGACTATTCGCCGACCAAGATCTTTCAACGACCCGTGCAGCTTTAGCCAACAACTGAAAAAGGAGGGACCGCCGTGAAATATTCAGGCAGCTGTCATTGCGGGGACGTCGCGTTCGAGTTCGAAGGCGCGTTCGAAGAAGTCATCGAATGCAACTGCTCACACTGCAGTCGCAAGGGATACTTGCTGACGTTCGTGCCGCACGAGCAGTTCAGGTTGAAGTCCGGGGAAGCCAGCTTGAGCAAGTACACGTTCAACAAGCACGTGATCGATCATCACTTCTGCAAACGTTGCGGCTGCGCGCCGTTCGGCGTCGGCGCCAAGCCGGACGGCGGCAAGATGGCCGCCATCAACGTGCGTTGCCTGGACAACTTCGACCTGGCGAGCGTCAAGCGCACGCCGGTGGACGGCAAGTCCTTCTAGTTCACGACCACGGGCTGATAGTTTTGGGCAAGCGGCATTGGCTCCGGCGCCAATGCCAGGGCCTCGCGCGCCAGCTCGATCAAGCGTCGCGTGCAGTATTCATATTCGCCGCGAGTCACGATGATCGACAGCGACACCGTGCCGGCCTGCTCCGTCATGCGCAGCATGGCCCTCTCGGGATCGATCCGGATAGCGTCGGCACGGCCCGCGTCCGGGCGCACTTGATCGCGTCCTGTCGCCTGCGCCGCGCGCAGCAGGTTTTTCAAATCTCTATAGATCGCAGAGCCCGCGCCGGCTTCGAGCAAGGCAGTAAAGGTCAGGGTCGCGGCTTCGATATCGATCCGCAGACGACTGACGCGTCCGTCCGGCCATTCGATGTCCAGAGGCATGCGGCCGACGCGCAACTTGCCTTCCTGGAAACCGCGCAGCGCGCCACGCTCCACCAGGGCACGCAAGGCCGTACAGACTGCCTTGACCTCTTTCGACCGCCGGATCGGCGCCACAAAGTCACAGGAGTGGGTCATTGTCCGTGTGATTACTCAAATGCTGATTCACCTACTTATCGGTAGGCGGGCATAGGATAGGCGCTCGCGGCAGTCGGCTCCAGTCCCTTTTGCGCAAGTTTCATGCACGAATGCCGCGAATCGAATACAGTGACGCCCCCATTTCACGGTCGATCCTTTAGCCACGTTCAATGAGTCAAGACAGCTCCTTGTCAGCTAACGCGCGGGACAATCTGCGCCAGGCGGCCCTCGACTATCACGAGCGCCCCACGCCCGGAAAGCTGGCCATCACGGCCACCAAGCAACTGACCAACCAGCGCGACCTTGCGTTGGCCTACTCCCCCGGCGTGGCCGCGGCCTGCGAAGCCATCGCCGCCGATCCGCTGGCGGCATTTCGTTACACCGCGCGCGGCAATCTGGTGGCCGTCATCAGCAACGGCACGGCCGTGCTCGGCCTCGGCGCCATCGGTCCGCTCGCCTCCAAGCCGGTGATGGAAGGCAAGGCGGTGCTGTTCAAGAAGTTCGCCGGCATCGACGTGTTCGATATCGAGCTCGATGTGACCGATCCGGACCGGCTGGTCGACGTGATCGCCGCGCTCGAGCCCACCTTCGGCGGCATCAACCTCGAAGACATCAAGGCGCCGGAGTGCTTCATCATCGAGCGCCGCCTGCGTGAGCGCATGAAAATCCCGGTGTTCCATGACGATCAGCATGGCACCGCCATCATCGTCGCGGCCGCCGTGCTCAACGGCTTGCAAGTGGTCGGCAAGGACATCAAGTCGGTCAAGCTCGCGGTCAGTGGCGCGGGCGCCGCGGCGCTCGCCTGCGTCGATCTGCTGGTCGACATCGGCTTGCCACGCGAAAACGTGTGGCTCACCGATCTTGCGGGCGTGGTTTACACCGGCCGCAAGGAATTGATGGATCCCGAGAAGGAACGTTTCGCGCAGCCCACCGACAAGCGCACGCTGGCGGAAATCATCGTCGATGCCGACATATTCCTGGGCTTGTCCGCCGGCGGCGTGCTCAAGCCGCAGATGGTCGCGACGATGAAGTCGAAGCCGCTGATTCTGGCGCTGGCCAACCCGACGCCCGAGATTCTGCCGGAAGAAGTCGCGGCGGTTCGCAGCGACGCCGTGATGGCCACCGGCCGCACGGACTACCCGAATCAGGTGAACAACGTGCTGTGCTTCCCGTACATATTCCGGGGCGCGCTCGATGTCGGAGCCACGACGATCACGCGCTCGATGGAAATCGCAGCCGTGCATGCCATCGCCGATCTGGCGCGCCAGGAACAGAACGACATCGTGGCGAGCGCCTACAACACGGAAAACCTGACGTTCGGTCCGCAGTACATCATTCCGAAGCCTTTCGATCCGCGCCTGATCGTGAAGATCGCGCCCGCCGTCGCGAAGGCTGCGATGGACAGCGGCGTGGCTTCGCGTCCCATTCAGGATTTCGATGCTTACGGCCAGAAGCTGCAACAGTTCGTTTATCACAGCGGCACGTTCATGCAGCCGGTATTCGCAGCCGCGCGTCGCGTCGCTCCGGAGCATGCGCGCATCATCTTCGCCGAGGGTGAAGAAGAGCGCGTGCTGCGCGCCGCGCAGATCCTGGTCGACGAGAAGCTGGGCCGGCCGATCCTGATCGGTCGTCGCGCAGTCATCGACAAACGCATTCAGAAATACGGCCTGCGCTTGAAGCGCGACGAGCACTTCACCAACGTGGACCCGGAGAACGATCCGCGTTATCGCGAATATTGGGACGACTATCGTCGCCTGATGGGTCGGCAGGGCGTCACTGCGCAGTACGCGAAGCTCGAGATGCGTCGACGCACGACGCTGATCGCGGCGATGCTCCTGAAGAAGGGCGAAGGCGACGGCATGATCTGCGGCACCATCAGTAGCAGCGGCCGACATCTCAAATACGTCGATCGCGTGCTCGGCAGACAGCCGAACACCAGCGTGTACGGAGCGATGAGCGCCCTGGTGCTGCCAGGCCGTCAGCTGTTCATCGTCGATACTCACGTGAATCTGGATCCGACGGCGGAACAGCTGGCGGAAATCACGTTGATGGCGGCGGAAGGCGTGCGCAAGTTCGGCATCGAGCCGAAAGTCGCGCTGATCTCACATTCGAACTTCGGCACCAGCGACGCACCGTCGGCGCTGAAAATGCGCAAGGTGCTGGAGCTCGTGCGAGCCCGCGCGCCCGAACTGGAAATCGATGGTGAGATGCATGGCGATTCGGCGCTCGATGAAGCGACTCGCAAGGCCGCGCTGCCCGAGACGACGCTGAAAGGCTCGGCCAACCTGCTGGTGCTGCCGAACCTGGATTCGGCGAATATCGCTTACAACCTGCTCAAGACCGCCGCGGGTCAGAACGTGGCCATCGGCCCCATTCTGCTCGGCTGCGCCGCGCCGGTGCACATCCTGACGCCGTCTGTGACAGTGCGCCGGATCGTGAATATGGCGGCGCTCACCGTCGTGCATGCGAACGCGGCCAAGCAGATTACTTTGGGCTTGTCCTCGCCCTGATTTGGTAACAAATCGCCGTCCCTCCTGTTGCGAGGAGGGACGGCGCCGGCTCGATCGACCGGCGATCAACGATCGAACTTGTGCGACAGAATTTCGCCGCTGCGGCGGTCGATCATCACTTCGATTTCACGGCCCTGCGCGTCGTAACCCTCGACCTCGGCCAGCAAATCGCGCATTTCGATTTCCTTGACCTTGATCCCTTGCGCCGTGAGACGGCTTTCGATCTCGCCGGCGCTCAGCGCGTTGGCCGGCACGTCGACCACCTTCTCGGCGTTCTGCGCCCAGGCCGAAGCGCCCGCGACGCCGGCCAAGGTCACCACGGTGGCAAACAGCACGGCGCGGACGCCGCTCGAACGCGTTCCAATAGTCATGTCACTTCTCCTGTGTAAAATCGGCTGAAAACTGGCGCCCGCACGCACCGTGGGCGCCATGGCGACGTAATCTACGTGCGGCGCGCTGACGGCAGTCCGTCGCCCAGCGTCAGCTTGGCGTCAGGGAATCTCTGGTTAATTGTCAACACTCAGCGTCGAGTGCTTCGATCGGCGAAGCATTTCAACCAGTAGTAAATTTGCCAGCTCAGGGGAGTCGCTTAATCCGAGCTTCCCTAGGTCGTGGCAGTCACAGTAAGGCCATGAAATCCAGATATTCCGCCCTCTCGATCCTGCTGCTCAGCAGCCTGTCGCTAGGCATGTCCACGGGCCTGGCCGACAAGCGGGACAAGAAGAACGAGCACAACGTGGTGCGCGAAGCCCTACAGCGCGGCGAAGTGCTGCCGCTGGTGAAAATCCTCGAAATCGCCAACCAGCAGGTGCAAGGCGACGTGATCGAAGTCGAGCTCGAGGACGAAAAAAAGGCGCTGGTCTACGAAATAAAAATACTCACTGGCACCGGCCGCGTGCGCGAAGTGAAAATAGACGCGCGCACCGGCAAGGTGCTGAACATCGAGGACGATTGATTGCGTGCGCTGGTGATCGAGGATGAAGCGGCGGTGGCTCAGGACGTGGCGCAAGCCTTGTCCAGCGCCGGCTTCGTCGTCGACATTTCCACCGAGGGCGAGGACGCCTGGTACAAGGGCAGCGTCGAAGATTACGACGTCGCCGTGCTCGATCTCGGCCTGCCGCGCATCGACGGCTTGTCGGTGCTGAAACGCTGGCGCGGCGCTCAGCGCACGTTCCCCGTGTTGATCCTGTCGGCCCGCAACGATTGGACGGAGAAAGTTGCGGGCATCGAAGCCGGCGCGGACGATTATCTCGGCAAGCCCTTCGAAATGGGCGAGCTGATCGCTCGTATTCGCGGCCTCGTCCGGCGCGCCGCGGGCCGCGCGTCGTCGACCATCGAAGTGGGCCGGCTGGTGCTCGATACCCATCGCATGTCCGCGACGTACGCGGGCCGGCCGATTCGTTTGTCACAATTGGAATTTCGTTTCCTCGACTATCTCGCTCACCAATCCGGCCGCGCCGTCTCGGCCGGCGAGCTCGCCGAGCATTTGTATGGGGCAGACGAGCCCGGCGACTCCAACGCCATCGAAGCGCTGGTGGTCCGTCTGCGTCGCAAGATCGGCCCGCAGGTGATCGAGACCCGGCGCGGCTTCGGCTATTTGCTCGCAGGTGACGGTGGGTGATGCCACGATCCCTGCGCGTTCGGCTGTTGCTGGGCGCCGCAATCGCGATCTTCCTCGCTCTCGCCGCCGCTTGGGTGGCGATGACGCTGCTGTTCGAGCGGCACGTGGAACGGCGTATCGAAGCCGACCTGATTCGTGAAGGCCTGCAGCTCGCCGCCGCACTGTCGATAGCGCCGGACGGTTCACCGGCGCTGGAGCACGAACCGGGCGACGCACGTTTCTTCGAACCCGCCAGCGGTCTGTACTGGCAAGTGTCGACCGACCGGGGCGCATCGAGCTCGCGCTCGCTGTGGGATCAGCACCTGCCGGCGCCGGTCGACGCCAACTCGCTGGAATGGAAAAACCGGATCGTCGACGGGCCTTTCAACCAGCAGATCCTGCTGGTCGAACGCATCATCCGGCCCGAGCGCAGCGGCGCCGATGTATTGATCCAGCTCGCGCACGAACAAAAGTCACTGCATGAAGCGCGCGAAGAGTTCGGTCACGAGCTCGCGATGTTCCTAGCCATCCTGTGGCTCATCTTGTCCGCCGCCGCGTGGGTGCAGGTCGAACTGGGCTTGCGCCCACTGCGTCACGTGCGCAACGAAGTCGAAACCTTGAAGCGCAATCCTCGCGAACGAATGGCGGCAGCTCACGTCGCAGAGATCGAGCCGCTGACGCTTGCAATCAACGAGCTGGCAGACGCTCGCGAAAAAGATCTGAGTCGCGCGCGTCGACGCGCCGCCGATCTCGCTCATGGTCTCAAAACACCGCTAGCGGCGCTGTCGGCGCAGAGCCGGCGCGCACGAGAAGCAGGCGCGACCGAAGCGGCCGATGGCCTCGATCAAGCCATCGCCGCGGCCACTTCGGCGATCGAAGGCGAGCTGGCCCGCAGCCGCGCGGCGGCCATTCGTGCAGCGCCGAGCGGCGATGTCACGGTCGCATTGCCCGTGATCGAATCGCTGGTCGGCGTGGTGGAAAAAACCGAGTTCGGCGCGAGACTTGTGTTCGAAGTCAACATTCCGGAAGAGCTGCGCCTGCCCGTCGCCAGCGAAGATCTGCTGGAGATTGCCGGTGCCTTGATCGAAAACGCGGCTCGTTACGCGCGCCGACGAGTGCGCGTCACAGGCGAGGCCAGCGAAGGCGGCGTATTGCTGGTGGAAGACGATGGCCCGGGCATCGGACCGGAGAAAGTTGCCGAGGCATTGATGCGAGGCGGACGACTCGACGAAGCCGGCTCGGGTCACGGCCTCGGGCTGGCCATTGCCAACGACCTCGTCGACGCCACGCGCGGCGCCATCACACTCACGCGCTCCGACTTGGGTGGATTGAAAGTAACGGTCGCCTGGCGCGCGTCCGCCGTCAGCGCTTCTCGCTAAGAAAGTTACGAATCCAGCCCGCCACGCGCCGCGCGTCGTTCGGCTTTTGCAACGAAGCCGCGGCGGCATCGGCGAAATCCTGCTGATAACGCGTGCCTCGACGCAGATCGATCAGCGCGGTCGCATACTCCGGCGAGAACTCCGGATGGCCCTGAAACGAAATCGCGCGCCGCTGCGGATATTCCAGCACCGCGTAAGGCGTGAAATCGCTGGCCGCCAGCACGGTCGCGTCCTGCGGCAGATCGACGATCTGATCCTGGTGCGATACCGGAATACTCAGGCTGGGCTCGCGATCCGAATTCATCCACGAGGCGTGACGTTTAATGTTGTAACTGTGCAGGCCCGCGCCCCACCCTTTCGGGGACTTGGTCACTCGACCGCCGTAGGCCTCCGCCATGATCTGGTGGCCGAAACAAATGCCGACCAGCGGCGCCTGCCCCGACAATTGCCGGATGAAGCCTTTGAGCGGCTCGATCCACGGATCGCCGTCGTACACGCCCGAGGCGGAGCCGGTGATGAGCCAGGCCTCGTGCCGCCCGATCTCGGGTAGCCGGCCGGCTCGAACGTCGTAGTACGAATAACCGTAGTCCGGTCCCAACATGAGCCGGAACATGTCCCCATACGAGCCAAAACGATCTTTCAGATCGGCCGGCGGTGCGCCGGTTTCCAGAATGCCAAGATCCATCGTGATCCCAGGTGCGAGCAACGCCGGCAAGCATACCAACGACCACGGCTTAAATTGGCCTGACCACTTGTCAACTCAGGCATGACCAATGTCCTGACACATGTCCTCCGAGCAACCTTTGCGCCCAGCCATGAGGCCGTTTTTCCCGAAGCCTCGGCTTGTGGCAATTGGTCAAGCCAGCAATAATCGGGCCTCTCCAATCCTCAGGTCCGCCACGACGCCAATGCCCGCAGATTCACAGCGACTGTACGAGCGCATCGCGCAGAAGCTGGCGAGCGACATCGCGCGCGGTCAATACAAGGTCGGACAACGATTGCCCTCGGAGCGCGAGCTGGCGCAGACCTTTTCGGTCTCCCGCCCCACCATTCGCGAAGCAATCATCGCCCTGGAGCTCGACCGGCTGGTGGAAGTGCGCGTGGGCTCCGGGGTTTATGTCACCAACACCGAGCCGCCGGGCGGCAAGGCCGGCGCCACCGACATCGGTCCCTTTGAATTGCTCGAAGCGCGGCGCTCGATCGAAGGCGAGGTATGCGCACTCGCCGCTGCTCGCATCGATGACGCGCAGCTCGCAGAATTGAGCTCGCTTCTCGACGAAATGCGCACGGAAAACGAGCACGACGTGGTGCTCAGCGAAGACGCCGACCGGCGCTTTCACGAGGTGATCGCGGCGGCCACTCAGAACAGCGGCATGATCGCGGCCGTGAAAATGCTCTGGGAGGCGCGCACCCGCTCGCCGCAAAGTCGTTCCCTCAGCACCAAGGTGCGCGCCAGCGGCGTCAAGCCCCGGATCGACGAGCACACCGCCATCCTGAAGGCGCTTCGCCAACGCGATGCGGAGGGAGCTCGGGCCGCCATGCGAGAGCACCTGACGCGCGTGATCGACGCGCTGCTCAAGGCCACCGAAGTTCAGGAGCTCGAGCGGGCCCGTCAGCAGATTGCCGAACAGCGCAAGCGCTACGCGGCCAGCAAATAAACGGACTGGTCCGCGGCAGGCCGCGTGAGACAATCGCGGTTTGGCGAACGCCGCCGTTGACATCCTGGACTGGTCAAGCCAAAGTGGCATGACCAATGTTCTGATGCCTTACCCTGGACCCTCCCTGGACCATGCATACCATCGTCGACGCCCGCGTCATCATCACCTGCCCGGGCCGCAATTTCGTCACGCTGAAAATCACCACCAAGAGCGGTGTTTACGGCCTGGGTGACGCCACCCTCAACGGCCGCGAGCTGGCGGTCGCAAGCTACCTGAACGATCACATCCTGCCGTGCCTGATCGGGCGCGATGCGCGACAGATCGAGGATATCTGGCAGTTCTTCTATCGCGGCGCGTACTGGCGCACCGGCCCGGTCACGATGACCGCGATCGCCGCGGTCGACGTCGCGCTGTGGGACATCAAGGCCAAGAACGCCAACATGCCGCTCTACGAACTGCTCGGCGGTGCGAGCCGCACCGGCGTGATGGTGTACGGCCACGCGAATGGCAACACCATCGACGAGACCATCGCCCAGGCCAAGAAGTACAAGGAAGAAGGCTATAAGGCGATTCGCCTGCAGAGCGGTGTACCGGGGCTGGCGTCGACGTATGGCGTCTCCAAGGACAAGATGTTTTACGAACCTGCCGACGCGGCCCGACCGACCGAGAATGTCTGGTCGACGATCAAGTACATGCCGACGGTGCCGAAGTTGTTTGCTGCCGCTCGCGACGCGCTGGGTTGGGACGTGCACCTGCTGCACGACGTGCATCACCGCCTCACGCCGCTCGAGGCCGGTCGCCTCGGCAAGGATCTCGAAGAATTCCGTCCCTTCTGGCTGGAAGACTGCACGCCCGCGGAAAACCAGGCCGGCTTCCGGACGATTCGTCAGCACACCACGACCCCGCTCGCGGTCGGCGAAGTGTTCAACTCGGTGTGGGATGCGAAGCAGCTCATCGATGAGCAGTTGATCGACTACATCCGCACGACCATCGTGCACGCGGGCGGCATCAGCCACGTGCGCCGTATTGCTCATCTCGCCGAGTTGAACAACGTGCGCACCGGCTTCCACGGCGCGACCGATCTGTCGCCGGTGTGCATGGGCGCGGCTCTGCACTTCGATCTGTGGGTGCCGAACTTCGGCATTCAGGAGTACATGCGTCACACCGCCGAAACCGACGCAGTGTTCCCGCACGCGTACACGTTCTCGAAAGGCGAGCTGCATCCGGGCACGGCGCCCGGCCACGGCGTGGACATCGACGAAACGTTGGCCGCGAAGTATCCCTATCGGCCGGCCAGCCTGCCCGTCAACCGGCTCGAAGACGGCACGCTGTTCAACTGGTAGTTTCGGTCGACGGCGAGAGCGGGAGGGTAAAGTGCACGGCCGTGCCTTTGCCCGGCTCGCTCTCGATCCAGATGCGCCCGTCGTGCGCCTCGACGATGCGCTTGGTGATATACAAACCGAGGCCCGTGCCGTTGCGGCGATTCTTGGCGCCCGAAAAATAAGCATCGAACACCAGCGGCAGATCGCTGCTGGCAATACCCGGCCCGGTATCGATCACCGACGCCTGAATGCCATCCTCGCTTCGGCGCAGACAAACCTTGATCCGATCGCCGTGACGGCAGAATTTGATGGCGTTGCCCAGCAGATTCGCGAACACTTGCAGAATGCGCTCGCGGTCGCACACCACCACCGCGGTGGGCATCTCACATTCGCTCAGCAGCGTGATGCCCTTCTGAACCGCCAGCGGCTCATGCACCGCCACCGCCTCGTTGATCAGCTGCAAAGCGATCTCGGGCTCCGGCTTCACCTCGATACGACCGGAGCGAATGCTCGCCATGTCCAGCAGGTCGGCGATGACGCGGCTCATCAGATCCACCGTGCTGGACAACCGGCCGTGAATCGCGGCCCTGGCGTCGGGCCCCAATTTCTCCGGCGGTTTGTTCAGCATCTGCACGCCGCTCTTGATGGCTTGCAGGAAGTTACGAATGTCGTGCGACACCACCGCCAGCACGTCCTCGCGAGCCTGCACGGCCTCGCGCAATAACGCTTCGCTCTCCTGCAACTGCTCGTATTGCCGGGCCAGCTTCTTGCGCTGCTGGTCCAGGCCGATGAAGGTGTCGGACTTGTGGCGCAGGACGGTGGGATCCACCGGCTTGAACAGGAAGTCCACCGCGCCCGACTCATAGCCGCGGAACACGCGGTTCGCGTCGCCCGTGCCCGCGGTCAAAAAGATGATCGGAATATATTTGGAACGTTCGGCGCCGCGCATGTATTCGGCCAGCTCGAAGCCGTTCATCTCCGGCATTTGCACGTCGATGAAGGCCAGCGCGAACTCATGCTGCAGCACCAGCTCCAGCGCTTCGGTGCCGGAGCGCGCGGTGACGATGTCCGCATCGTCCCGACGCAGCAGCGCTTCGAGCGCGACCAGATTCTCCTCGATGTCATCGACCAGCAGAATGCGCGAGCGCTCGGTCATGCTGACCTCCCGCTCAACAACTGGCTCAATCCTGAAGCTAACTCGTTCGGCGACCATAGATACGTAGGCTGAAACAACGCCAAAGCCGCCGCCGGCATGATGGCGACCTCGGCTGAAAGCGGGGATTGCACAATGGTCGTGCCACCCGCCGCGTGGATCTCTTGTAAACCGGCGGCACCATCCTCGCTTGCGCCGCTCAGCAGCACACCGATGAGGTTCGGGCCATAAACATCGCACGCGCTTTCGAACAATACATCGATCGCTGGCCGCGAGTAGTGCACCGGCGGATCGACCGAGAGCGCGAACGTAGCGCCCGACTCGATCAACAAGTGATAGCTCGGCGGCGCGATGTAGATGACGCCGGCGCTGAGCGGCTCCTTGTCTTCCGCCTGTTTGACAGTGAGTGGAGTATCCGCGCCCAGCAACTCCGCCAGCCCGCTGGAATGCGACGGCAAGTGAATGACCACGACGACAGGACAATCGATCACCGGTGGCAGTGCGCGCACGACCGGGCGGAGCACCTCGAGCGATCCCGCCGAGCCGCCGATCACGACAGCGAGCGGCGCGGCCATCAGTCGACCCTCCGATAGATCTTCTGTTCGGGACTCAGCTCCTGGAATCGGTGTCCGTAGGCCGAGAAACGCACTGACTCCTTGGTGCCGAGACACAAAAAGCCGCGACGGCACAGCGCGTCGTTGAACAGGCCGAGCGCGCGGTCCTGCAGAGTGCGATCGAAGTAGATCAGCACGTTACGACACGACACCAGCTGCACCTCGGAAAAAATGCTATCGGTCGCCAGGCTGTGGTCGGCGAAGGTGATGTGCTGTTTCAACCCCGGCGACATCACGGCGCTGTCATGAGCCGCGTGGTAGTAGTCGGACAACGACCCATGCCCGCCGGCCGCACGATGGTTCATCGTGAACTGTCTCATCCGGTCGAGCGGATAGACACCCTTCTGCGCCTTGCGCAGGCTGCCGTCGTTGATGTCGGTGGCGTAGATCCTGGTACGGTCGAGCAAACCCTCCTCCGCCAGCAGGATCGCGAACGAATACGCCTCCTCGCCCGTGCTGCAGCCGGCGATCCAGATCTTCAGCGACGGATACGTGGCGAGCAACGGAGTCACCTGTCGTCTCAGCGCCAGGAAGAATTCCGGGTCGCGAAACAAATCGCTGACCTGCACCGTGAGATATTCGAGCAGCTGCGGGAACGCACTCTGATCGTCGCTCAACCGCTCCTGCAGCTCGGCGAGGCTGGCGCAATGGAAGTGCGTCAGCGCCTGTTGCAGCCGCCGCTTCAGCGAGGCGCCGGCATATTGGCGAAAGTCATAGTGATAGCGCTGGTAGACGATCTCCAGCAGCTGGCGAATCTCGGGCTCTGAGATTTCCAGCCTCAACGCGGCGCTCCTCGCCGCGCCGGCATCCAGATGCGCAGCAGCGACAGCAGTTTTTCAATGTCGATGGGCTTGGTGATGTAGTCGTTGGCGCCAGCCTGCAGACATTTTTTCCGGTCGTCGGGCATGGCCTTGGCGGTGAGCGCGATGATGGGCAGATTCGCCCAGCGCCGGTCGGCGCGAATCGCCCGCGTCGCCTCGAAGCCGTCCATCTCGGGCATCATGATGTCCATCAGCACCAGATCGACGTCTGGATTGCGCTCCAGCGCATCCAATGCTTCACGGCCGTTGCGTGCGATGTCCAGGATCGCGCCGTGCGGTTCGAGCACCCGCGTAATCGCAAACACGTTACGCACGTCGTCTTCCACCAGCAGGATGCGACGCTTCTCGAACACTGCCTCACGGCTGCGCGCGACTCGCAACATGCGCTGTTGCTCCGCCGGCAGCGACGATTCCACCCGGTGCAGGAACAGCGTCACTTCATCCAGCAGGCGTTCCGGGGAGCGCGTGCCCTTGATGATGATGGACTTGGAATAACGCAGCAGTTGCTGCTCTTCATTCGCCGACAACGTGCGCCCGGTGTACACGATCACCGGCGGGAACGAATACGACTCGTTGGTCGCCATCCGTTCCAGCAGCTCGAAGCCCGAAGCGTCGGGCAGCGCCAGGTCGAGCACCATGCAATCGAAAGTCGAGGCGCGAAGTTTTTCCAGCGCGTCCCTGGCGGAGGCGACCGCGACCGTCTCGACCTGCTCGGATTGCAACAAGCGCTCGATGCTGTCGCGTTGCATGGCGTTGTCTTCGACGATCAGCACCGCGCGAGTGGCGTCGTGTGCTTTGTGAGCCAGGCTGGCGAGAGCGTCGAGCAGCTGTTCCCGCTCCACCGGCTTTCTCATGACATTGGCCGCGCCCATTTCCAATGCCACATGCGTGTAATCGTCGCCGGAGATGACCTGCACTGGGATGTGTCGCGTCGCCGGGTCGTGCTTGAGGCGATCGAGCACGGTGAGACCGGTGTGATCCGGCAAACGGATGTCGAGCACGATGGCGGTCGGGCGATGTTTCAACGCCAGCTCGATACCTTCGTCCGCGGTGTGCGCGATCATGCATTCGAAATTCAACCCCGCCGCGAGCGTCGCAATGGTCTGCGAGAAGGACGGATCATCTTCCACGATCAGCAGCAAGCGGGAATTGTTAGCTCGTGCCGGTGGGGGTTGAGTCACTGGTTCCGCTCGCCGACTGCGAACGGATGCGCTGATCGGCGCAGGCGCGACGACGCGCTCGGGCTTTTCCGGCTGCTCCGGCATGGCCCGCGGCAAAATCAGTGTGAACGTGCTGCCGACGCCGGGCTCGCTGTGGAGTTCGATGCGTCCGCCCAGCATCGCCGCAAGCTCTCGCGAGATAGATAAGCCCAAGCCCGTTCCGCCGAAGCGGCGGTTGGTGGTGCCGTCGGCCTGACGGAAGGGCTCGAAAATGATTTGCTGCTTGTCGGGCGAGATCCCGATGCCTGTGTCCTCGACCGCGAACGCAATGTCACCGGTGCCCGCTCTGGTGAAAATCTTCAGAACGACCCGGCCCTGCATGGTGAACTTGAGCGCATTCGACAGCAGGTTGCGCAGGATTTGCCGGAGTCGTTGCGAGTCCGTCTCCAACTCCGCGGGAGTGTCTGGCGCCAGCGTGAGCTGCAACTCGACGCGCTTCTGGCTTGCGATGGGCCGGAACATCTGGGCCATGTTGTCGAGCAAGGACTGCAGCCCGACGGTTTCGCGCTTCAGATCGATCTGCCGCGCCTCGATCTTGGACAGATCGAGGATGTCGTTGATGAGCTCCAGCAGATCGTTGCCCGCCGAATATATGTTACGGGCAAACTTCACCTGTTCCTCGGTGAGGTTGCCCTGCGCGTTGTCGGCAAGCAGCTTGGCGAGAATCAACGAGCTGTTGAGCGGAGTGCGCAGCTCATGCGACATGTTCGCGAGGAACTCGGATTTGAACTGGTTCGAGCGCTCCAGCTCCGACGCCTTGCCGATGAGCTCGCGACGCGCGGCGTCCAGATCGTCGTTCTGATGCGCGAGCATTTGCATGTGCTCTTCCAGTTGCACATTGCTCTGCTCCAGCTCTGCTTGTTGCGCCTCCAGGCGAGCCTGACTGTCGCGGAGCATGTTGCTATGTTGCTCCAGCTCTTCATTGGTGACGCGGAGCTCTTCTTGTTGGGTCTGCAGCTCTTCGGCTTGCTGCTGAGTGGCGCGCAGCAGTTCTTCTCGCTCGCTGCGCAGGCGCGCTGTACGAATCGCGACGCCCATGGATTCGCTCAGCAGTTCCAATAATTCCACGTCGGCGCGGCCGATGGTTTCGACGAAGCCCAACTCCAGCGCGCCCACCGATTCGCCATCGGCAATCACGGGACTGACGATGAGCGACTTGGGCCGTATCGTGCCGAGCGCACCGGTGATTTCCAGCTCGCCGGCCGGAATGGAGCGCAGGTGGATGGGTTTGCGATCTTTCATCACCTGGCCCACCAACCCTTCATTGGTTGCGATGCTGGCGCGCGCCGGATGGTCTGCCGGCAATGCGTAACCGCCGATGCGAACCGCGACAGTCGCGTCTTGACGCGCATACAGTGCGCCGATGCTGGCGCCGAGATATTCACTCACGAACGTAGCGATACGATCGCCAACGTCGGTCAGTGTGAGCTCACCGAGCACGCGCTGTGACAGCGTGGACTGCGCGAGGCGCATCCAGTCCTGTTTGCGCAAAGATTGGCGAGTGGTGATGGCAAAACGCGTCTGAAGAGCGAAAGCCCAGATCACGACGGTTACGAACGTGCGATTCAGCATCGCAATCTGCGGCGACTCGCCCGCCGCGGAGAAAAAGAAATCGACGACGATCAGCAGCGTCGAGAGCCCCGCCACCAGCAGCGGCGCGCCAGGCCGGGTCAGGAAGATGCAGGCGCCGAGCGGGATGAGATAGAACAGCCAGGTGGCCACGCCGACTCGCGTCTGCAAGTCGACCACGAAGATGGCGAGCATGCTCGCCGCAATGAACACATACCAACCGTCGTGCGTCTCTTTCTCGAAACGTTTGCGCATGTCGCTGCTGGATTCCGCTGGGCCGTTGCCACGGCGTCAGGCGAGCCCCGGCCGCAGCTTAATAATTGGCATGACGGCGAGAACGGTCGGGAACCTTCAAAGGTTCCCGGTACACGATATTTGTGTATGACAGGCTGCGGCAGGTTCGATCGGAACGCCGCGAGACGCTCAACTGGGCCGAGGTGCGAGCATCTTGAAGAAGATGTGAGTCGCGCAGAACGCGCCATCGGGCATGAGCGCGTAGTCCGGAATCCGACCGCAGTACTGCCAGCCTTGACGCCGATAGAGCCGCTCGGCGTCGTCGCTCGCCGTGTCGAGCACCAGCACTGTCTTGCCAGCGTTCAACGCGGCCTCCTCGGCCGCCGTCAATAACGCAGCACCAAGACCGAGCCGACGCGCGCGCCGATGCACCAGCATTTTCGCGATGTCAGCTCGGTGCGGTTGGTTCTCCGGCTGGTCCGTGATCAATTGCACCGTGCCGAGAATGACGCCCGAATTGTCCTCCGCCGCCAAGACCATGCGCTCGCCGCGCGCGACACTTTCTGCCGCTTTCGACCAGAAAGCTCGCGCCTTCTCCCGAGTCATGGGCAGCATGAAACTCACCGACGCGCCGCCCTCGACGCAGTCGATCAGTACTTCGCTCAAGCCTTGAATTTCCCTGTCGCCTATGACTTGCAGGCGACGAATCTGAATGCCGTTGGGCACGTGGTTTTCCTTTGCAGGCGCTCGGCCTGTCAGCAGTCAAGATAAACGGGGACTGCTGACTGTCAAATGACAGTGCTACCGCTCGGCGAGGATGATACTGTATATAACCACAGACATTCCGTATCCCCCATGTCGACCGGGAAATCCCCGACACCGGCGCCCGCGCCGGCCTCCTGCAGCACCGCGCCCGCCAGTGTGTCGGTGGCCGTGCGAGTATTGTGCCAGTTCACCGCGAAGCGCGGCGATCTCGACTTGCGCTTCACGCCCGCTCCCAGCGCTCGCGAAGGCATCGCTGGACACAGCATCGTGGCGGCCCGTCGCGGACGCGAGTACGAAGTCGAAAAGGCCCTTGAAGGCGTTCACGATGGCTTGCACGTGAGGGGGCGCGCTGACGGTTATGACAACCAGCAACGGCGGCTGGACGAATGCAAGACCTATCGCGGCGTGCTCGCCCGCATGCCGGACAATCATCGTGCCCTGCATTGGGCGCAGGCGAAGATGTATGGCGCAATGCTGTGTCGTGAACAGCAGTTGCCCGAGCTCCGCGTGGCGCTGGTGTACTTCGATGTGGACAGCGAAGAGGAAACGGTGCTGGCGCAGGATTTCCGCGCCGAGACTCTGCAAGCATTTTTCGAAGAACACTGTTCGCAGTATGCAGTCTGGGCCCGCTCGGAGCTGGCGCATCGGCAGGCACGCGACCAGGCGCTGCAAGCGCTGAGTTTTCCGTTCGATTTTTATCCGGCGCAACGTCAGCTGGCGGAAAGCGTGTATCGAGCGGCCGTGCTGGGTGAGCACCTGCTGGCGCAAGCTCCGACGGGCGTCGGCAAAACCATGGGCACGCTCTTCCCCATGCTCAAAGCCATGGGAGCGCAGAAGATCGATCGCATTTTCTATCTCACGGCCAAGACCACGGGCCGGCAGCTCGCGCTGGATGCGTTACGCGCACTGGCTCCGCCCGACATCAAATTGCGAGTGCTGGAAATCACCGCGCGCGAGAAGGTCTGCAAACATCGTGACGCCGCGTGCCATGGCGAGTCGTGTCCGCTCGCTAAAAGATTCTACGACCGGCTCCCTGCCGCGCGCGCCGCCGCACTCGAACGCGGCACGATGACTCGTTCTGTGATCGACAGTGTCGCGGCCGAACACAGCGTGTGCCCGTATTTCCTGTCACAGGAGCTGGCGCGCTGGAGCGACGTGATCATCGGCGACTACAACTATTACTTCGATCAAAGCGCCTTTCTTTACGGCCTCGCCCAGGAGCAAGGCTGGCGCGTCGGCGTACTGGTGGACGAAGCGCACAACTTGATCGAGCGCGCGCGACGCATGTACTCGGCCTCGATCGATGCTGAAGGTCTGCGGCGCGCCCGAAAGAAAGCGCCGCCCATGCTCCGAGGCGTCATCGAGCGGCTGAGCAAAGAATTTCAGCGCATCGCGGACGCCCAGGAAGAGGCGTATCAGGTCTATGACAGTGTGCCGAAGACTCTGTTGAAGGCGCTGGATACTTATATAACGCATCAGAGCGAGCTCGCCGACCAGGCGGTGCCGGCGCCCGAGCCCGTGCAGCAGCTGTTTTTCGACGCGCTGGCGTTCAATAGTCTGATGGCGGAGTTGTCCGACCATTCGTTATTCGAAATCGCGAACCCGGAGCATGCGACCTTTTCCATCAGGAACGTGGTGCCCGCTCCATTCCTGAAACTGCGCTTCGACAACACGCGTAGTGTCGTGCTGTTTTCAGCCACGCTGACGCCGCGGGACTTTTATCTAGATTTACTGGGCCTGCCGGAGACTACTCGCTGGCTGGACGTCGAATCCCCGTTCTCGCCGGATCAGCTCGAAGTGCGCGTCGCAAGGCATATTTCCACGCGCTATCGGCACCGGGACGATTCCATTACTCCGATGGTCGAAGTCATCGTGCGACAGTTCGAGCGCACGCCGGGCAACTACTTCGTGTTCGCGAGCAGCTTCGATTACCTGGCGCGCATCGCCGAGGAGCTGGACCGCGTGGCTCCGCACATTCCCAACCGGCTGCAACATCGGAATATGTCCGAGAGCGAGCGCAAACAATTTCTCGACGACTTCGAGCCGGACGGACGCTGTATCGCGCTGGCCGTGCTGGGCGGCGCGTTCGGTGAAGGCATCGATCTGCCGGGGGAACGCATGATCGGTGCATTCATCGCCACGCTGGGGCTACCGCAACTCAACGATGTGAGCGAGCAGATGCGCTTGCGGATGGACCAGCTGTTCGAGGCCGGCTACGCGTACACGTACCTTTATCCAGGTCTGCAAAAGGTGATTCAGGCCGCAGGACGCGTCATTCGGACCCGCAACGATCGAGGCGTCGTGTATCTGATCGACGATCGCTTCGCGCGCCGCGAAGTGCGCGAACTGCTACCCAAGTGGTGGCGGTTGCAGATGATGCCGGTTTAGAGTGGCGGCATGACGACTCCGCCCAGCAGCTTCTGTGTTCGACGCCCCGCCGTCGGCCTGGCGCGCTTCGTCAGTCAGTACTGGCTCAGCTTGAATAACGCCGCGTCGGTGTACACCGCGTTGCCGGATGGTTGCATCGATCTCGTGATCGAGGTCACCGCGAGAGAGTACAAATCGTGGGTCTACGGCACCACGACCGCGCCGACGAATATTCCCTGCTCTCCCGGCAGGCATTACCTGGGCATTCGGTTTCAACCGGGGCAGAGCCGCCACTTCATTCGCGCCGCCGCCGATGAGATCACCGATGCTCGCGAGGACTTGCGCACGCTGATGGAATTTCCATCGGACCGCATCGCTACGCGCATCGCCACCGATGCGCTGTTCGATGAGCTCGATGTAATTCTGAGTGTGCTGTTATGTCATGCGCCGCCAGTCACGAGCTACGTCGATCGCGTGATCGAGCATGTCTCGGCTCGACATGGACTGGTGCGGATCGATGATGTCGCCTCGCGTTTCGGCAAGAGCCGCCGGCAGATGGAACGCACGTTCCTGCAGACCGTGGGCATGCCGCTGAAACTCTTTTGCATGATTGCGCGACTGAGACATGCGGCTGACCTCATCGTTCACTCGGCCGAGCGCTCGTTGACCGCCGTCGCGCACGACGCGGGTTTCTCCGATCAAGCGCACATGACCCGCGACTTCACCCGCCTCGCCGGCGTCTCTCCTGGCCAACTCCGTCCCGACGACGCATTTTTTCAATACCACTCGCCGCGCTGAGCGCATGCTGGCGTTTTCACTGTCGAGGAACGCGCCATGCAACTGGAGTCCGCCTACCCGGTGATCGTCACCGACGCCATCGCCGACTGCCGCGACTTCTATGTGCGGCATTTCGGTTTCGAAGTGGTGTTCGAATCGTCCTGGTTCATCTACCTGGCGTCCCGGGCCAATCCGGTGCTGGCCATTGCATTCATGTCGCCCGACCATCCGTCCAGCCCGCCCGGACCCGAAAAGTTCAACGGTCAAGGCATGTTCTTCACCTTGCAGGTCAGCGACGCGGCGACGGAGTTTGAAAAGGTGCGGCAGGCGGGTGCACGCATCGCTTATGAATTGCGCGACGAGCCGTGGGGACAGCGTCGTTTCGGCATGGTGGATCCGTCCGGCACGTGGGTGGACGTGGTTCAGCAGATCGAGCCGGCGTCGGGCTTTTGGGATCCTTACATGAAGTGAGCTAACGGCAGACTCGATACGGCCCGCGGTCGAAGTGAAAGTGGTCGCGGTGCGCGGCGTTGTAGTCTGGGCTCAGCACGCCGTCGAAGAATCGGCACGCGCCGGTTCGGACGTCTCGTAGAAACGCGGCATGCGCGCCGCCCGCGCTCCAGTCTTTCAACACGCGTATTCGTTCCCCGTCTTCCAGCACGAAGCCGGCGACATCCAACGCCTCCGCAGTTGCATGCTGACTTCGCGTCGCGTTCGCGCGGCCATAGACGTTGCGACAGGAATAGCTGCCGAAGTGTTCCAACGTGGCGACCTTCTGTCCGAAATGCTTTTCCGCCGCCGGCGTCAACACGTGTCGCTCCCACAGCGCCAGCGAGACAGCGGCTCTACAGCTCAGAGAAAACGGCTTATTCACACCGCTCGATGTTTTCTGTATGCGCACGGCGTTGAAGAAACCGCACGCCGGCCCGGTCATGCGATTGTCCACTCGTTCGTACTCGATGTTCGTTGTCGCCAGCACCTGCTGACACAGCTCGGAGCTTTTCGACAACCGCCCGAGCTTGTAACGCGTCAAGAAGTTCGGCTCAGCATTCACGTCCAGCGTCGCCCACGGATTCCAATCCGGAGGTACATCGATGGCGCCACTGCGAACACCGTAGATCGCACCGCCGATCATGAGCACGAGCAGTAGCAGGACTATCAGCAGCCGCATGGCCTACTTGCGATCCCGCACTCGAGCGGCCCTCAGCATCAAATAGTTCTTTTCGGGAATGCTGCTGGTCTTGGCCGCCGCGGCTTGATATAGCTTGACGGCCGCGTCGCGATCGCCTGCGCGCTCGAGCAAGTGGGCGCGAACTGCATCGAGGCGATGATTGTCGCGCAGCCGTTCGTCCTGCTCCAACGGAGCG
Source organism: Steroidobacter sp. (assembly GCF_036402275.1). Classification (NCBI taxonomy): domain Bacteria; kingdom Pseudomonadati; phylum Pseudomonadota; class Gammaproteobacteria; order Steroidobacterales; family Steroidobacteraceae; genus Steroidobacter; species Steroidobacter sp. The sequence goes on from NZ_DASWTF010000009.1 coordinate 105,041, forward strand.
AGCAGCTCCAATCCTTTCGCCGGCCCATGCACCATCGCCGCGGCGATCGCATGATTCATCGCCACCATCGGGTTATCGGACATTTGGAGCAACACGCCATACAACGCGAGGATCTGCGGCCAGTCCGTGTCTTCCAGGCGAGGCGCTTCATCGTGTAACGCCGCGATAGCCGCCTGCAGCTGATATTCGCCCACTGAACCACGCGCGAAGGCCGCGCTCACCAACGCAGTACCTTCAGCAATCACGGACCGATCCCATAAGCTGCGATCCTGCTCATCGAGCGGAATCAACTCTCCATTCGGTCCGCTACGGGCTGCGCGACGTGCATCGGTGAGGAGCATCAGGGCGAGTAGCCCGAGCACCTCGGCGTTATCGGGCAGCAACTTGTGTAGCAGCCTAGTGAGCCGGATCGCCTCACTCGACAAGTCCGTGCGTTGCAAGTCCGCGCCCGAGCTGCTCGTGTAACCTTCGTTGAAAATCAAATACAACACATGCAGCACCGAGTCGAGCCTCGCACCCCGCTCGGAAGCTTCGGGCATCTCGAACGGCGCACCCGAGGTCTTCACGCTCTGCTTGGCGCGACTGATCCGCTGCGCCATGGTCGCCTCGGGCACGAGAAACGCCTTGGCGATTTCGCCGGTGGTGAGTCCACCCACCGCTCGCAACGTCAAAGCAATCGCGGAAGGCGGCGACAACGACGGATGACAGCACATGAACAACAGCACCAGCGTGTCGTCCGGGTCGATCTCCGGCTCGCTGTACATCGTCGGCGCGACCGCTAATGGCGCATCTTCCATTGCCACCGCCTCGCGATTGCGACGCGAGATCTCGCTGCGAACATGATCCGTCATGCGACGAAGCGCGACCTGCAACAACCAACCCCGAGGATTGTTTGGCACGCCTTCGCTGGGCCACTGAGTCGCCGCTGCAATCAGCGCCTCCTGCACGGCATCTTCGCCGGCGCTGAGATTGCGATACCGGCGCATCACGGCGCCGAGCACCTGTGGCGCCAATTCGCGCAACAAGTGCTCGGTGCTTCGATCGAGTGAGTGGATCACTAGTCTTTCGGCGCGACGCCGACCTGACGCACCTCGACGGACATGTACAACGGCTCGCCCCCGATGCCCGGCGCCAGCGAAATCTGAGCCGCGAGCTCATAGGCACGCGCCGCGCTGGGAACATCGACGATCCAATAACCCGCCAGGAATTCCTTGGACTCGGCGAACACACCGTCGGTGACCGGCTTGCGATCCTTGCCCGCGCGCACCAGCTTGGCCTGCGACGGCGCCGAAAGACCCTGGCAATCCACCAGTTCGCCGCTGGCCGAGAGCTGCTTGTTGAAGTCCATCATGAACGCGATGTGCGCCTCGATGTCCTGCTTCGGCCAGCTCATGATCTGGTACTCGCCGCCGGCCGGGGTGTTCATCATCAGCATGAATTTCATACGCTTGACTCCTGTGTTGGGTGATTCTAGCGCCCCACGCGGGGTGCTTTCAGGAGCAAGTCGGAGCCGGGTCGGCTGTTTCGACACGGCCGGCAAAAAATTTTTCAGGCCAGCGTCCGGATGATCCGCCCCAACTCGGCGACGGCGTCCTCGACCTGAGCGGTCCAGGGGTGGCCGTAGTTCAACCGCACGCAGTGGCGGAACTGCCGACGAGCCGAGAACATCGGCCCCGGAGCGATGCTGATGTGAGCCTCGATGGCGCGCCGATGCACTTCGAGCGCATCGATCTGCTGGGGCAACTCGATCCACAGAAAGTAGCCGCCCTCCGGCGTGGCAACTCGAAAGCCGGGCGGGAAATGCTTTTTGATGGAAGCCAGCGCCGCGCCCTGTTGCGACTGGAGCGCCTGGCGCAGTTTGTCCAGATGGCGATCGTAGCCTTCGTTACGCAACATCTGCGCGATGCCGTTCTGAATGGGCACGCTGGTGGCGAGCGAGGTCGTGACTTTACGGCGTTGAACCGCTGAAGCGAATTTGCCCGCGGCCGTCCAGCCCAATCGATAGCCGGGCGCGAGACTCTTGGAAAATGAGCCGCAGTTCAGCACCAGCCCCTTGCGATCGAACGCTTTGGCCGGCTTCGGCCGCTGCTTGCCGAAGTGCAGTTCGGCGTAGACATCATCCTCGATCAACGGGATCTCGCGTTCGGCCAGCAACTCCACCAAGTCGCGTTTCTTCTCTTCCGGCAGCGACGCGCCGAGCGGATTCTGGAACGTGGTCATGAACCAGCAGGCGCGCACGTTGTGCTTGGTAATGGCCTGATCGAGCGCACCGAGATCGATGCCTTCGCGCGGGTGAGTGGGAATCTCCACCGCGCGCAAGCCCCACATTTCGATGGCTTGGAGACACGCGTAAAACGCGGGCGCCTCGATCGCGATGGTGTCACCCGGTCGTGTGACGGTTTGCAGGCAAAGATTCAGCGCTTCCAGCGCACCAGAGGTGATGACGATTTCGTCGGCGGGAACGCGCGAGCCGAATTGCAAATAGCGTCGGGCGATCTGCCGACGTAACTCGGGACTGCCCGGCGGCAGACTCTCCACCGTGCTCCAGGGATCCACGTTACGTGCGCTGCTGCCAAGGTGTCTCGCCAGCTTGGCCCAGGGGAACAGCGTCGGGCTCGGGAACGCCGACCCCAACGGTACGACATCGCGATCACGCGAGGCTTCGAGAATATCGAACACGAGATCGCTCACATCCACCTGCGTGGAGCGCGACGAGGGCCGCGACGCCCGCGGCTCGTTTGGAGCCTGCTGCCAGCGATTGCTGACGAAATATCCGGAACGCTGCCGGCTCTCGACCAGGCCATTCGCTTCCAGCACATCGTAAGCGCGCATCGCCGTCGCGGGGCTGACGCCCCGCTCGCGACACAACTCGCGCACCGATGGAATCCGCTCGCCCGCCTGGAGCGTGCCCTGGCGGATCAGCGATGTGAGATCGGCGGCCAGCTCCTGGTACAGCTTCATGCGCCCGCTATCAATGAGGTTCGACCAGACCTAAGTACCAGCCGATCATCAGGAAGGCAAACAACGCCACAGACAGACCGACGCGAATGCTCAACGCGCGCACCATGCTCTTGGAATCGGTGGGCCCGCCGGTCATGGAGAACAGGGCGTGGCCCAGGCTGATGACGATGGCGACCAGGGTAAGAATGATGAGTGCTTTCATGATTGCTCCGATGTAATCGCAGTTGCCTTGGCCCGCTCGGCTGCGGCCTCGCGACGGATGGTCATCACCAGCGTGCCGACCGCGACCGCGATCAGAGACATGAGCGCCACCATCAGCAGCACCAGCCCACCCGCCAGCCTATACGCCTCGTAAATCGCGCCCACCACGCCCAGAGGCGTCGTCACCAGCAGCAGAGGTTTGGCAATCCGCATCGCATTTCTCCTCGTTACGGGAGGCATGGTAGGGGCGGACTGTGCTGCATAACAGATGCAGATCGGGGTAAAAAAAGTGGCACAGACGGGAGCCTCGGCAGCGGGTTTTTCCTGTCAGCGCAGCCCGCCGGAACCGGCCTCGATGCGATCCGTTACCCATGCATCGATGCAGGGAGGACGAGTGATGCGCAGCTCTGTTCATGTGCTTGTGGCCCTGGCCGCTGCAGGGATTACGACAACGTCTGCCCAGAACACGGCCAACCCGCCGCGACCAGCTCAGCAAACCACGCAGCCAGCTCAGCAAACCGTGCGGCCGGCACAGGAAACCGTGCGGCCGCCGGATTCGGCACGGACCGACAATGCGAATACAAGGACGAACGTCGCGCAGAAAAAACAGGTTCAGCAGGATCGTGTGCCGCCGGCCATGCGCGGCGTCGGCACGACCGGCAGCCGGCCGGATTGTTCCAAGCTCCGTGGTATCGAGAAAGCGGAGTGCGAACGTCGCGACACTTCGCGAGACGACTTGCCGGCTGGCAAGACAACGACGCAGCCGAAGAAACCGCCCGAGTGATCAAGGCGTCTTCGTTGAAATGATTCCGAGGCGGTACGCCGCACTCACCGCCTCTGCGCGTGTCGAAACGTCCAACTTGCTGAAGATCGCCGCGAGGTGGTGATCGACGGTGCGTGAGGATCGGTGCAGACGCTGACCGATTTCTTTGTTGCGCAAGCCTTGCGAGAGCAGGCCGAGGACTTCCACTTCCTTGGTGGTCAGCCCGGCCAGATTATTTTGCGTGCTATCACGCGGTCCTCGCTGCAAGCCTCGCACGCCAGCGGAGCGCAGCTTGAAACGCAGGCGTTCGATCATGGGTCGCGCACCGAACGTTTCGAACACGCCGAGTGCTTCGCGCTGCGCCGATTCATCCCCTTCCATCATGGCGCGCGCCGCCTCGAAGGGACATTTCAACTCGCGCCAGGTAGCCGCAGCCTCCTGCCAGCGGCCGGAAATTTCCATCGCGAACGGCTGATTCGCGCAAAACTCCGGCATGCCTCCAGGCAGTGACCCGTCGCCTTGCCAGCACCAGAACAACAACTCCGACGCGAACCAACGATGTCGTTTGCGAAGCGCGAGCTCGAGACCGGCGGACGCCTCGCTTGCCGCCTCCGCGGCCCGACCCTCCAACCACGCAGCCTCCGCGCGGGCCGCTTGCATGAGTGCAACTCGCTGCAACGTACCGGTGTTGCCAGCCAACTCCTGCGCCTCGTGTAACGCTTCCCACACTGCGGAATCGCCACGACGCGCTCGCACGCGACCCAGCGCGATCAGCGCAGTGATGCGTGCAATCACTGGCGACCTCCGGTCGGCAAGCACCACATGCGCTGCTCCGGACGCTTCCGTCCAACGGCCTCGATACATCCACACCAGCGCCTGCCACGACAATTGATACAGCCGCGAAAAATCGATGTCGCGTTCGTTACAGAACTCGATGCCCCGGCGCAGATAATTGTCGGCGAGGTCGAAGCGATAAACTTCGCCGCACGCCGATCCCAGATTCACATAGGCATTGGCGATCCACGAGTCGGAGCGCATCTCCTCCGCGAGCGCACGGCTACGCTCCAATTGTTCGCAACCTTGTTCGACACGCCCTGCCAAGATCAGCGACGATCCAATGGTATTGAGGCAATGAACGATGGACTCCCGATCGCCGAGGCGTTCAGCCACCGCCTTGGCGCGCTCACCTTCCTGTATGGCCTGCTCCACGTCCCGATCGAGCATTCGCAAGTGAGCCGCCCAGCGCCTGACGGCGACAGAAGCGCCGTTCGCATCGCTTTCGACTAGCGCCACAGCTTCACGCAGGGTCGCCTCGCCTTCGGCGTTCTTTCCCGAGACCACCAGCGCATGCGCCAGCCTGGCCAGTGAAATCGCTTGTCTGTTTCGATCGCCCAGGTCATGCCACAGCTTCACCGCGCTCCGTCGCGCTTCGATGGCGTCGTTGACCATCGCCGCGAGCTGACACTCCGACGCATAGTCGTCGAGCAGCATCGCGCGCAAAGCCTGCGATGCTGTGGCGAAACGCAGCGCTCGAGCAAACTGCTGAGCAGCTTGTCGATGTGCACCCTTCGCTGCCGCTTCACGAGCCGCCGCGGGCGCGAGCTTCAGCACAGCGTCATCCAACGCAGCCCCTTCGGCATGATGCGCAAGCCGCGCGAGATCCGAAGCTGGCCCCGAACGGGATTGCAGCGCCTCCAACACCATGCGATGCAGACTCATCGCCTGCGTCGGCGTCATAGCATCGAGCACCGCCTCGCGAGCCAGTTCGTGACGAAACGTGAACACGCCGTTTTGCGAACACAACACACCGGTGGCGAGACATTCATCGATCGCGCCACTCTCGGCCGCCGTCAGATCCTGTAACAACCATGGCTCTACGCGAGGACCCGCAACAGCCGCCGCATCGAGCACGGCGCGCGCCGACGGATGCAGGCGAGCTGCGCGCGCAAGAACGGCGTCGCGCACAGTCGCAGGGACGCGAGTGCCGCCAGCCGCGACAACTTCGGTGACAAAAAAAGGATTGCCGCCGGTCCTTTGCTGTAACTCCACCGGATCGATATCGCGAGCGCCGACGAGCTCGCGAATCGCGCTCACCGACAGCGGCGCTGGCGAAAGTCGTTTCGCGCCACTGGTCGCCAGGTCGCCCAGCACCAGCCGCAACGGATGTGAAGGGCCAATCTCGTCACTGCGAAAACTCGCAATCAACAGGGAATGAGTGCGGCCGATGCGCCGGCCCACGTAGCGCACGAAATCGAGCGTCGCCTCGTCCGCCCAATGCAAATCCTCGAGCACGATCAGCGCGGGCGGCCGCACCAGCGCATTCAGAAAACTGCTGAAGATCCGCAAACGCTCGTTGTCTCGAAGCGCGGTCTGCAACTCGCCTTCGATCTGCGCTGCGATGTCGAACAATGGGCCGAGCGGCCGCGGTGCCTGCAACGCGTCGCAGGCGCCCCAGTAAACAGGTTGATGTGCGCGCTGAGAATCGGCGAAGCTTTTCAACAACGAGGTCTTGCCGATGCCGGCCTCGCCTTCCAGAAACAACAAGGCGCCCTGGCCCGCGGCGGCATTGCGCAGCAGCACCTGTAACGAAGTCAGCAGCTCATCCCGCTCCAACAGCTTCATTGCCGGGGCCCGCCGTGCCGACGCCGTCGATCCGTACTCGTCGGGGCATCATAACGCCGCGCGCGATCACGTCATCATGGGGGCTCCACGACGGGGCCACCCAGGCTTCCTGGCAAAGAAACTGAATTCCCGTGAGAACCGTCAGTACAGGAAATAAGGATCGAGCACCCGAACTTCGGTGATTCGATCCACCGGAATGCCGTTGCGGCCCGCCACCGTGCGAATGGCCTCGGGCGAGGGTCCGTCGTAGATGCAGTAGGTTTTTTTGCGATCCGGCGTGACGTAGGAATGTATCCAGGTCACTCCTTCCTGGGCGTTGTTAGAGACGACGTTCGCGGACGCCTTGGCGCCCTCGGCGTTGGCGGGCAAACCCAGTCCTTCGGGAAAGGTGCGTTCGACCATATAGCGTGGCATGGCCATCTCCTCGGTTTGTTCGAAGGATACGCAGCCACGATACAAAGCCGAGCCGCGGGACACTACGGCTGATCTACCTATATTGCCCCTCTCTACTTTGTCGATGTGGGATCAGCCGATTCGCGAGCTCACCAGGAAACGCGCACGGCTTGCGGCGGACTTCTGCCGCAACTCCATGATCTCGCGCTTCTCATTGGCGTCCAGCATTTCTTCGAGCAGGCGATGGAAATGCTCGCGCATGGATTTGCGGGCCGCCTGTGGATCGCGCTTGCGCAGCGCTTCGACGATGCGCGCGTGCTCGGCATGTCGCGACTTGCCGTCGTGCTTGCAAACCGACTCGTGCACCTTGCGGACTTCCGGCAGCTCCAGTCGCAACCGCCACAGCGTCTCGATGACGTGAATGATGGCGCGATTGCCGGACGCCGCCGCGATGGTCATGTGGAATTCGCGATCGGCTTCGGTCGATTTCTCATCGTCACCCGGCCCGTCCTTGGCCATGGCCTGCAACAGGTCGTCGAGCTTCGCCAGCGTCGGCTCGGTGATGATGGAGGCTGCCAACGCCGCAGCCTCGGGCTCGAACAGCGAGCGCGCCTCGGTCAGCTCGAAGGCGCTGACCTCGGGCAATTTCTGACCCTGATTGTTGGCGTCGTCAGCGACATACACCCCGGCGCCGGCGCGGATCTTCACCTTGCCCTGCGCTTGCAGGGCAATCTCCGCCTCCCGGATGGTCACGCGGCTGACTCCGAAACGCTCGCCCAGCTCACGCTCGCCGGGCAGCCGCGAGCCGGGCGGAAACACCCCCTCGCGAATCAGCGCGGTGATCTGGTCGGCGATGTCCTGGAACAGGCGGTGGTCAGCCATGTGGGCCTTTGGATGTCCGGTGGTTCATACCTCTATCTATACCAACTTTAGCAAACTGAGACACCCACCGCCTTAGAACCTATAGCGGGCGCCCAGGTAGTAGCGCGGCCCGTACACGTGGACCTCTCGGACGCTGCCCGGGATGGGCATGTCCTCGACGCGCGCCTCGTTGTTCAAGTTCGAGCCTTCGAGCGACAGGCTCAGACTCTCGGTCACCCGATAGCTGGCGCGGAAATCGATGACGGTCGCGTTGCGCACCACGCGGTTCTGGGCCGCCGCGCCGACGAACTGCTGGAAGTAGCTCGATCGGTACTTGCCGATCAACTGCAGGCTCACCGGACCGATCTCGTAGTACACGGAACCCGAGGCCACGTGCTTGGACAGGCCGAAGATGTCGACCGGATCGATTAGACCCGGCTGAATGACGCCGGTGAACGCATCCTGCTGATCGCCCAGGCGCAGATCCTCGGTCTCGAACGTGGACTCGGCGTAGCTGTAGCTCGCCTTCACGCCCAAGCCGTCGAACGGCGCCGGCAGCATGGAGAAACGATACGCGCCGGTCAGCTCGACGCCATAGATCTCGCTCTCGTCATCCGACGTTTGAGTCAGCACTACGGGCACCGTTACATTCTGGCCGCCGATGACATACGTCTCGTTGACCACGACGTTTTCGAAGCCGCCCTGGAACTGCTTGTAGAACAAGCCGGCGCTGAACAGCGAGTCGCTGTTGAGGTAGAACTCCGTCGACAGGTCGATATTCCACGACATCAGCGGCTCGAGCGCCGGATTGCCGGTCGCAGTGACGTTCTGAATCGCTTCCGCCACCGTGGCGTACGAAACGGTCGGATCGACATCGAAGGTCCGACCCGCGCCGAGATCTTCCGGATCGGGGCGCGACATGGCGCGGAACAGACCGAGGCGCACCTTCAGGCGATCGGACACGTCGGCCGCGATATTGAAGCTCGGCAGCCACTTCTCCGTGCCGCTCTCGAAGCGCTGAGATTGAAACTCGCCGCTGTCCACCAGCCGGATGCTGCCGTCCGGGTTGGTGACGACATCGAGCGCGCTGCGCAGACCGATCGACTCCACATCGGTTTCGACGTAGCGCACGCCGAAGTTACCGCTCAATGGAAGCGCTCCGACCTCGGTGGCGAAAGTGGCCATGACATACGCGGCCTTGCTTTCCTCGGTGACGTCGCGATTGCCGATATCACGAGTATCGTCGGTCCTGCCCGGATCCTGCGTGCCCAGGAAGCTGTTGAACAGACACAACGCATCGAACGTCGCCCACGAGGAGATCGGCTGACCGCCATCGACATCCGAAAGGAAATCATCCTGCGGGAATCGTGAGTTGCGGCAAGCCAGGTTCGCGGCCGCGATATCCGCCGCCGCGGTGATGTTGTACTCGCGACGGTCCTGATTGATGTCGTAGAACTTGTGCTCGGCCAGTCGCGAGCCTACCTGCAACTGAGTGATGCCCGTGTCAGCCATCTGCAGCGTGAAATCCAGGCGCCCGGCTTCGATCTCGTCGTTACGAACCTGCTCCGTGCGACGCAGGCGAGCGGCGGCGCTGAAGTTATCGGCGTCGTTCACGTCGAAGCGCGGATCGATGGTGATGGTCGGAAAGTAACCCGACGTTGCGTCGAACGTGTAGCCCACGCGCTGGCCATTGATGACGCCGGCTACCGGCTGGCCATAAATGTCAGTGGCATTCGAACGCAGGCGTACTTCGCGATCCATGCGCGAGCGATACGTGTCGGAGACGCCGTAGTCGAGCGCGACGTTGAGGCGATCGGTCACATCCCAGGCGACGTTCAAACCGCCGCCTTCGTATTCTTCGATCTGGTTGCGATACAAAGGCGTGCTTTCCAGCGTGCTGTTGCCGCTGTACGAGAGCAGCACGCCGCGATCGTCGAACACGGCCGACGAGCCGTAGCCGCGCATGGTTTCGGAAAGATTCAGCGTGTTGCGCTCTTCGGTGAATTCATACGTCGAATTCTGGTAGTCGAGATTCACCACCACGTCGTCGACGGGTTGCCATTCGATGGCCACGAACGCGGCTTCGCGATCGTCGTGCTCGTTGAACTGCGTGAACGCGCGGCTGCCTGTCGTCAAATAGTACGGCGTGCCCGGAGGCGTTGCGCCGGTAGCAAACGATTCGGGCGTGACTTGCGCGCAATTCGACGTCGTCGCGACCGGCTGATCGCCGCGACACGCAGCCCAAGTCGAGCTGGCGCTGTACATCTCTTCGGGATTGTTGCTCTGGCCCCGCTGCACGCCGATGGAAACGCCGATCTGGCCCAACGAGCCGATATCGAACTGATCGATGTAATTGAGCGTGCCGCGCCAGCCGAGATCGTTGCCATCTTCCAGGCGATCGTCGTAGCCCTGATAGATGCCGCGCACTTCGCCCTGCAAGCGTTGCCGTCCGAACGTCAGCGGCCGCACTGTCTGCATATCGATGATGCCGGCGACGCCGCCTTCCACGAAGTTGGCCTGCTGCGATTTATAAATTGCCACGGTGTTGATCAGCTCGGAAGGAAACATGCTGAAGTTCACCGAGCGATCGCCGCTACCGTTGGTCGCTTCGCGGCCGTTGAACGTCGTCGCGCCGAGGAATGGACCCAGGCCGCGCACGGCAATTTCAGATGCGCCGCCCTTCTCACGATGAGTCGCCGCGCCGGCGATGGTCTCGATGGCTTCGCCGATTGAGAGCGCGGGCAGATCGCCGATGTCATCGGCCGAAAGCACGTCGGAGACGACAGGTGCTTCGCGCTTGGATTCGATGGAGGACTGAATGGAAGCGCGGATGCCGGTGACGACCACTTCTTCCAGTTCGGAAGCGGACGCGGTGCTCTGATCTTCCGCGGCAAGGCCGGAGTGCGCGAGAAGCGGGCTGGCCGCCATCAGCAGCCAATAACGAACCTTCGAGCCAACGACGCGCGCGCTGCGCTGACGCTTATTCATAGCATCCCCCCGGACCTTGTTGAGTTTGTCGCCGGCGTCGTCCGCGACGCCGGCATGTCGTTATATATACCAGTCTTCAGACCACATGTTAATACCATTGTGGTCTGTTTTATCCGGTAAACTGGTATGACACTACGAGAAGAACAGGCCGCCGTTCACATCCATGTTCACGCCGGTGAGGAACGAAGCGTCGTTGGAAGCCAGGAAAGCCACAGCCGCCGCGACTTCGTCGGGATTGCCTTCGCGCCGGAGCGGGGTGTTGCCGGCCACGGCTTTGCGGCCTTCGGGCTTGGAGAAAGTGTCGTGAAACGAAGTGCCGATCAGGCCCGGGCACAAGGCATTCACTCGAATGCCCTGCGGCCCGAGCTCCTTGGCCAGCGCGCGCGTGAAAGTCATCAATGCGCCTTTAGAAGATGCATAGGCACTGGCGCCAGGACCGCCGCCGTCGCGGCCTGCCTGTGAGGAAAAGTTGATGATCGAGGCGCCGCTCGCCATGAACGGACGGGCCGCCTTGGTCACCAGGAATGCCGATTTGAAGTTCAGGTTCATGACCTGGTCGAGGAACGCCTCGTCCATGTCCTCGAGCGGCTTGCGGGCGACCATGCCGCCAGCCAGGTTCACCAGGACGTCGATGCGATCACCGAACGTCTCGCGAGCGGCGGCGATCAGGCCAGCCACAGCAGCTGAGCGCGTCACATCGGCCCGATGCAGGATCGCGGTTCCGCCCTTCGACAGAATCTCGTCCACCGTGCGTCGCGCGCTCGCCTCGTCATTGTTGTAGTTCACGACCACCTTGGCGCCTTCACTGGCCAGCCGCAGCGACACGGACCGGCCGATATCGCGACCACCGCCCGTCACGATGGCCAGCTTGTCCTTCAACCTCATACTCATGCCCTATCCTCTCCAATCACGGTGTTTGAAATGGAACGCCTGGTGTCGACGCGCTCGATCACGCCGCCGCACAGCCAGAGACAAAGAAGTGACATCGGCACTAGCGCCGTTGCCAATGCGAATATCGGTGCATAGGAATTGACGGTCATCACGGGCACCAGCCACGTGGTGACGAGCGTGCCGGCGACCGCCGCCGTGCCGCCGATTCCCGCCAGCGAACCGACGGCGCCGCCGCCGAAGAAATCGCTAGGCAATGTTTGGATGTTGTTGATCGCGACCTGGAAGCCGAACAGGATCACGGCGATTAGCAGCACCGCGTACATCGGATCCGACGCGCTCATGGTCAGCAGCAGTGGCGGCATCATGATGATCCCGCCCGCCGAGATGACGGTCTTACGCGTCGAGTTGATGGACCAGCCGCGACGGATCAGCACGCCCGCGATCCAACCGCCGATCAAGCTGCCGAGCATCGCGCCGACGAACGGCACCCACGCGAACGCGCCGATCTGTTTCACGTCGAAGCCGAAGGTCTCCGCGAGATAGATCGGCAGCCAGGAAACGAATAGCCACCAGATAGGATCGAGGAAGAACCGGCTCAGGATCACGGCCCAGCTCTGACGATGGCGCAGCAGTTCGCCCCAGCTTGGGCTGGCCGATGTCACATCGCCTCCGTGGGCGCGATCATCGCCGATGATGTGACGGCGCTCCGCTTCGGAGAGCCAGGGATGTTCTTTGGGATCGGCGCGGTAGAACCACATCCATGGCAACAACCAGAGAATGCCGAGCAGGCCAATCAGCAGGAACGTGGTGCGCCACCCGAACTGCGCATACAACATCGCTACCAGCGGCGCGGACACGATTGCACCGAGCGCCGCTCCGGAATTGAAGATTCCTTGCGCCAGCGCGCGCTCACGTGTCGGGAACCAAGTCGCGCTCGCTTTAGTTGCGCCGGGCCAGTTGCCCGCCTCGCTGATGCCGAGCGTGAATCTCAGCACCGTCAGCAAACCGCTGGAGCGCACGAACATGTGTAGGGCGATGGATGCGGACCAGACGATAATCGACACCGCGAAGCCCAGGCGCGTGCCGATCACGTCGAACACGCGACCGAACAACGATTGCCCGATGGCGTACGCAATCATGAACACGGTGACGAACAGTGCGTAGTCCGTTTTGTCCGCGCCGATGTCTTCCGACACCGCCGGCCACATCACTGCGAGCGCGTTGCGGTCGATATAGTTGATCACCGTCGCGAGCGCGATCAGACCGATGACGAACCAGCGAATGCCCGAAAGTTTCATGCTCGTCCTCGTCACAGATCGAAGCGACCGACATGACCCTGCCAGGTCAGGGCTCGGCCGGCGATGTTCACGCTGTGAGTGGCGTTGCCATCGGCCGCGTCGGCGATGGCGAGGATGACGCTCTTACCGTTCTCCAGCTCGATGTGCACGACTTCGGAGTCCGCCGTGCGCGTGTGGCGCAAAGCTCGTACGCCGCTCTGACTTCCAACCGTCATTTCATTTGCGCCATCGTGTCGGCCGTGCGGCTCGAGCAGGCTGACAAAGGTGACGTTAGTTGCATTGGCCACACGTTGAATCAGCACGGGCTCGCGGCGAAGGTTGAAGCTCGGGTCATTGGCTCCACTCTCGGCGAAGATCATCTCCGCTCCGGACGGTGGCACCGTGCGGTAGGTGTAGAAGCGACCGTCGTTCAGCCATGTGACGTAATTCTTTTCGCTGCTCGGCGCACCGACCGCATCGACCCACAGGTGCTGATATCCATGATCGCGCCCGAGTACTGGGCGCGCAGCGACGTTGGACTTGACTGTCATCGCCACGTCGATCAGGTGACCGCTGTAGTGAAGCGGCAGATCGAACTGCGCGGGCGTTTCGCTCTTCGCTCGCAGGACGTCGATGACGAGTGGGGATTCGTAGCCCGGGATCGTCAGTTGCGCGAGGGTGCGGCGGAAAGTGACGCCGGGATAGGCACGCGACATCTCGGCCGTGCTCAGCTGCGTGGCGCCCTGTCCGGCGAAGAACAATTGCTTGGGCGCGTTCTGCTCGGCCGTCTTGAGGTTGCAATCGAAGTGACTGCGCTCATTCACCACGAGCGTGTTGTGCGCGATGGTTTGCTTGGCCCAGCTTTCGTTCTCGCGCAGGTAACGGCCGCCCTCCTTGGCCTGAATGTTTAGAAATCGCGCCGAGCCATAGTCGGTGACGATGGCGTTGCCGCTGTCATAAAGAAGCCAGTTGAGCTTGTCGAAGTGACCATGGCCCATTCCTTGGGCCGTGTTCTTCATCACCAGCGTTTGGGACGGCGCGCGCAGGATGGCCAGCGCGCCCTGATCGCCCTGCGGCCCGTCGCGCAACAGTTGTGACGCGAACGCGAATGGCTTGGCCTTGCCGGCCGCAATGTCTCGCGCGACTGCGAATCCTTCCGGAGCCAACACCACGCGGCCCTGCCATTGCGCAATGGAGAGCAGTGCTGGGTCGCCGGTCACTTGATACGCGGTGGCGACAGCTTGATAGAGCTCGTCGGTCTTCAGGCTCTTGTCCGGCATCGCGTCGTTGAGCGGAAAGAAATAGCCGTCGTAGGTCAGCTGGACGGTCGTTCTGATTGCCTTGAGCACGATGCCGTCGCGGTACTCGAAGATCTTGCGCTCGGGCTGATTGTTTTGAATGGCTTGCGCGAAGATCACGAACGGCAACAAGGCGTAGCGCTGGTAGTACGGGCCTTCGGTGTAGTAGCCGTCGGGAGAAAACAGCAGATCGAGCTGTTTCAAGAAACCGGCTTTGCCGCTCCTGTCGAGACCGAGCAGCGCTTTGTCGACCAGCTCGCGTTCGCGCAGCACGTAACCGGTCATGCCGACGGCGGCGTTTGCCCAGGTCGCGTGGTTGTGAATGCGGTTGAATACTTCCGGCGAGTCGTCGGACAGGAACTTCGCCATGACTCTGAAGACCTTCTCGTCGATGACCTGGCGATCCTGGGCAGACACTACGTCGCGAACGGCGTCGTAACCTTGAGCTGCGTGCACGAGCCACACGCTGTCGTTGAGGCTTTGCCAGAACAGGCGGCCGGCAGTTTGGTTGGCGGCTGCTGGATGTGGACCGAGCTTGGGACAGAGGTCCACATACGCGAGCAGCAGGCGCCGCACGAAGTCGGCGTACTTTTGTTCGCCGGTGATGCGGTAGAGCAGGCCGGCTTGGTAGATCGACTTGTAGTTGCGCTTGTGTTGTTCGTGCGTGTAGCCGCCGCCTGGATCTTTCGGCGTCGGCACGTCGATGCCAGCCTGGATCGCGGCTTCCACTTCGTTGCGCGCTCGCTCCAGCTCCTGTTGGAACAAGGGATACTGCTGAGATTGCGCGCCGATCTGCGATGCGCTCGATGCGGAGATTAGTACTGGGCCAGTGGCGCGCTCCGCGCCTTGTGCGTTGGCGAGGGTGAGCGAGATCAGCGTGCCGAGGATGATTCTTGAACGCACGTTCACTTCGCTGCTCCCATCACGTTTCCTTCTAATGCGACGCGCGGCGGACCTTTAGCGTACAACTCGCGTACGACTGGGGCGGCGGTATTGTCGAAGGTGTTGTCGACGATGGCGGTCTGCGGAAAGCCCACGCCATGAGTGACTTCGATGCCGCCACTGTCGCTGAATCGATTTCCGTCAATGCGCGTGAACAATACGCCCGAGAGGCGTAGCGACATGGCGGAGTCCTTGCCACTGTTCATCACGGTGGAGTTCGTCATCGTGAAGCGTGGCCCGAAGGTGCTTTCGTCGCGCCCGCCGCGGAATACGTCGGCGACACGGCCGACGTTGTTGAAGCTGGCGCCAGAGATTTCTATGGTTTCCAGCGCATAGAGCGGCTCGCTTTCCTCGCGCCCCTTCACGGCGAGGACTGCGCCGGAGACATTAGTAAACGTGCTGTCTCTTATCTCCAGCCGCTGCCCGAACGACCGCGCGCTCACGGCCACCACATCGAAAGCCGCCGCGCGATTCAGAGCGACGAACTCGCTGTTGAGGATTTCAATCGCGTAATGCGCCGGCACGCTCTCCGCATCCAAGTTGATGACCACATTGCCATCCTGCGCCGGCGCCGCCGCGCCCGAGACCTTGAGCCCCTGCAGGCGCAGCGCCCCTCCTCGCTTCAAAACAAATAAGGACGGCGACTTGAGCCGGATGGTCGCAGCTTCAGCTGACAGCTCGCCGCCTGCGCCAGCAATGGTCAGCGCGCGGTCGATAATCAGCGGCGCGTCCACTGCATACTCGCCGGCGGCGAGCTGAATCGTGTCGCCACTCTTTGCGGCTGCGACCGCGCTGGTGAAGGCGGCGCTGGATGTCACGCGATGCGTTTGCCCGCCGCTGAAATCGACGCCGCCCTTGGTCGGCTTCGCGTACCAGGTGACGCCAGTCTCTTCTTTGCGAACCGGCATGAGTGAGCGCGGCGCGCCGATGCTCGCGAGCGCGGGATCGGTTGGATATAGCAGGCCGTTGCTGCCGCGAGCTAGCTCAATGGATTGCCGCGCGATCCCAGCCGGCAACACAGGCTTGGCGACTTTGCTCTGCGCGTTGCCAGAGAACGCGATCCCAGAGAGATCGGTCTCCACCAGGAATGGATCCTGGTCGGTCCCACCGACAATCAGGTTCCGCTCAAAGCGACTGTCGACCGGCGACGCCGAACGCTCTGCATCCGCGCCCGCGCCCAACGTGATGCGCGCGGCATCGATGATCGTATTGTTCTCGATCCTCGCCCCGGACACCTGGTGATAACGATTGATCACCGAATTCGGCACACCATTCATCACTGCCAGCGCACTCGCGAACCCCGTACCAGACACGCCTTCCATGTAATTGCCGCGAACCGTCTGCCGCGCATTGATCACGCGAATGCCGCCGGTATGCGGCCGGCCGTTGCCGAAGAAAACATTGCCTTCGACCAGATTGTCGTTGCCGTGCCGAAGCACCAGCGAGCCCTGCGACTCGAAGAAAGTGTTGCCTCGGAAGGTATTGCCGCCGGACTTATTGGAAACGATCTCCACTTCGCCGTCGCAATGTTCGAAGTAGTTGCGCTCGACGACGCTGTGCGACGCGCTCAGCGACTGCTCGCTGGTCCCGATGCGAATAGTCTCGCCACCGTTCGACCCGAGCGGCGGTCGAAAACCGAAGTAGTTGTGATCGATCCGATGCCGATCTGCGACCGGCGCGTCGCGAATCACCGCGAGCGTGACGCCCGCGTTGGTCTTGCCGACGAACTGCGAGTGATCGACTCGATTGGATTGCCCATACATCGACACCCACAGGTCCTGCCGGCTCCGCTCCGGCGGATTGAAAGCGTCGATAACGACTTCGGTGACGCGCGAATGGCTGGCCGGCCGTTTCGAATCGCGCCGAAAAGAAATCACATCGCCGGTGGGCGTATGCCCGTCGCGAAACACCAGCCCGGACACAACCAGATACTCACCCGCAAGCCGCAGGTTCGACTTGCCGGTAATGAGCACGCGTCCCTTGGTCTGCGCGGTGAGCGTGATGGGCCGGTCAGCCGTGCCCCGCCCTTCGAACAGGATTTGGAAGTCGCGCCACTCGCCGTCGGCGAGCGCAATAACGTCGCCCGGCTGCGCCTGCTTCACCGCCGTCGCGTAAGCCGCCTGGTCCCCGACCCGGATCTCTTTGGCGGCCACTGCCCCGCAGCCGATGACGCCGGCGATGAACAGCAGTCCCAACCTGCACTCTCGAAAGCCTGTCACCGATCCCCCGGAAACCTAGTTATGCGGCCGTCACCGGCGCTGGACTGACACTGTAGTAGTCCTGTCTAAAGAAAACAAGTATACCTCTTGGCCGGCCTCTGGTATGAACCTGGCTCACGACCGACGGAGACATGCACATGCTGGATGACTCGAACCGAGCCGGCCTGATAGCCCGGCTCGCCTTGCTGATGGGCGCGGTCCTGACCACCACGCCCGGCGCTGCTTCCGACGCCCCGCCCTCCGTCGCCGAACATCGCGACCTCACCTATATGTCCCCGGGCGGTCACGACCTGCACCTCGACGTCTACACACCCGCGCCGAGCCATGGCCCAACGCCAGTGTGGATTCATGTCCACGGCGGCGCGTGGTGGAAAGGCGCCCGCCCCGAAGGCTGGAAAGGTTTCTCGGCCTATCTCGACGCCGGTTTCTCCGTCGTGACCGTGCAATATCGATTGGCCGGCATCGCCACCGCCCCGGCAGCGGTGCAAGACGTACGCTGTGTGATTTCCTGGGTTGGCAAGCACGCGGATCGCTTCGGCTTCGACACCAAGCGCATCGTAGTCACCGGCTCGTCGGCCGGCGGTCACCTCGCGCTCATGGCCGGCATGCTCACGAATGACAACGACATCGATTTACCCGAGTGCCGCGAGCCACCACCTGTCGCCGCCATCGTCGATTTCTACGGCCCCACCGACCTCGACACCTGGCCCGCGCCGAACCCAAGCGGCGGTTTCATTCAAGCGCCGCACTCTTCCATCGCCCGTTGGATCGGCGAACGCGCCGACGCCCCGGCGATGCGCAAGAGAATGTCACCTGTTTCGTATGTGCGTGCGAGCTTGCCGCCGATCTTTATCGTTCACGGCGATGCGGATCCGGTCGTGCCGCTGCAAGAGTCGCTCAACTTGAAACAAAAGCTCGACGCCGCCGGCGCGCGCAGCGCCTTGCACGTGGTGCCTGGCGGAGCGCACGGCAAATTCAACGACCAGCAAGAACGCGCCATTGAGCAGGACGTGCTCAATTTTCTGCGACATCAGGGCGTGCTCGGGGAATGACATAGAATGTCCAGCACCCAGCACGGACGGAGCAGTTCATGGCCATTCAGCTCAATCACACCATCGTGCCGGCCCGCGACGCGCGGGCGTCAGCAATTTTCCTTACCGACATTCTGGGGCTGCGCGAGCCCGTGCGCTTCGGCCCGTTCTGGACCGTCACGCTCGACAATGGCGTGACGCTCGACTACCAGGACTCGAACGAAGCCATGCCCATCGAGCACTACGCGTTCCTGGTGAGCGAGAGCGAGTTCGACAGCATTTTCGCGCGCATCAAGCAGCGCTCGCTGGAATATTGGGCCGACCCGATGCACTCGCGGCCCAAACAGATCAATCGCAACGACGGCGGCCGCGGCCTGTATTGGAACGACCCGAACGGGCACTACCTGGAAATCATCACACGCCCGTACGGCAGCGGGTCATGACACCGGTCGGCTCATGCGCAGCTTGGCGATGTGACCGCCGATCAGCGCGGCGGGCAGCGTCAACACCAGACCGACGAGCTTGAACCAGGTCGGCACGTCGCCCGCGCCGATCGCGCTGATCAGCAGGCCGAGCACGCCGAACGCCAGCGCATTGTAGTAAGGCACGCTGCGAGCCAGCCGCGCGGCAAGATAGCCGCCGAGCACGGTCGAAGCGGTGCCCAGGATCAGCCCGAAGGAAAGATAGCGCACGTCCTGAAGCAGCACTTGGTATGCGCGCCGGATCTCATCCTCCGACAGTCCCGAACCGAAGCCGGGGCCACCGAACATCTGCGTGAGCAACAGGCTGGAGACAATGTCCACGCCGAGAACCGCGAGACTGGCGAGAATGACTGCTCTGATGCTGATGCCGGGCATAGAGCAAGAGTAGGAGCAAGCGGGCGCTTTGACCAGCGCCCGTGCTCACCTCTTCTATTAAGGGCGACCGTTCACTTTGAAGCCGAACTCCGCGGCGCTCTCCGACAATGCGGTCCACAAGCTGTCCGCCAGACTGCGATAAACCGCAATCTCGAACACCGCGTTGCCGTGCGCGTCATCGTCGAGGCGCCACACCGTGGCCCCGATATGGGCGGCGACGGTCACGGCGACATCGCCGATCCTGAATGCTCGCGCGTGCAGGTCGATGGGCACCAGTTTGCATAGCGCTTCGCGAACCTTGGGACCGGACACACGCAATACCGCCTGACCGTCGCTCTGATCGGAAATCGCAGCGCATTCCCCAATGGCTTCCGCCAGCGAGGCGGCGAACACATTCGCCGCGCCTTCACTGGTCGCGAACCACGAGCCCGGCCCGGTCGCGATGAATGCAATATCGCCGGCGCATGCACGGCGCGACCCCGCCGTAAGCTCGATGCCGAACTGCTGCTTCACCTGGCGGGCGAATGCATCGGACTGACCTCGCCTCACCAGAACTGACGCAATCCCCAGTCCGTCGCGATCATGCACGACGACGCCGCGCCCCACCGAAGGAATGAGCGGCAGGTCGATGAACGGCGCGAGCGGCATCAACTCGGAGGACTCGAATTCCCGGTCCAGCAGCGGCGCCCTTTCTGTTTGTAACTTTGTCATGCGCTCAGCCCTTCAACCTTGACCCTTCGGGATCGAAGAACACCGGCGAGACGACTTCGACTTCCGTTTCGCCCCCGCGCAGCGGATCGTAAGCGCGCACGCGCTCGCCGATCCGTTGCTGACCACGCGCCAGCAGACCCAAACCGATCCAGTGACCCAGCATCGGCGAGAATGCGACCGACGTGACATAGCCTTGATCGTTGCTCAACGCCACCTTGGCGCCGAGGGAAAGGAAATGCGCGCCAGCGCACAGCCGACGGGTTCGATCGATTGGCTTCACGCCGACCAGCGTGGGCCGGTTCGGATCCACCAGGCCGGGGCGCCCCGCGAGCACGCGACCGATGAAATCTTTTTTGGTCGACATCATGCGGCCCATGCCGAGGTCCGCGGCGGTCGTCATGCCGTTGAGCTCATTGCCGGCCACGTGACCTTTTTCGATGCGCATCACGCCGAGCGCTTCTGTGCCATAGGCAACGATGTCCCATTCCTTACCGGCGTTCATGAGTGCGCGAATGACGGCCTCGCCGTAACGCGCCGGCACGGCGAGCTCGTAGGCCAGCTCGCCCGAGAAGGAAACTCGGAACAATCGAACCGGTAGGCCGCGCCAGGAAAACTCCGCGCAGGCCAGATAAGGAAACGCTTCGTTGGAAATATCGAGCGCGCCCTCCAGCAACTTCTCGAGTACGCGACGCGAGTTGGGACCGGCCACGGCGTATTGCGACCATTGCTCGGTCACCGACACGATCTGCACATCCAGGTCCGGCCAGATCACCTGCCGCGCATGCTCCAGGTGCTGCATCACCTTGCCGGCGTTCGCCGTCGTGGTCGACATGACGTAGTGACCCGGCGCGATGTGAGCGGTGGTGCCGTCGTCCATGACGAAGCCGTCTTCGCGCAACATGATCCCGTAGCGAGTCTTGCCGACCGGCAACGTCGAGAACAGATTGATATACACGCGATCCAGAAACGTGGCGGCATCCCGGCCTTGGATGTCGATCTTGCCCAGTGTCGAGACATCGCACATACCGACGCTCGATCGCACTGACTTCACTTCGCGAACGACGGTTTGCAGCCAGTCCGTCTCATCACGCTTCGCAAACCACTGCGCCCGCAGCCATTGGCCTGCCTCCACAAAGGTAGCCCCCGCGTCGGCGGCCCAGTAGTAACTGGAAGTCAGCCGAGTGGGCCTGAACTCGGCGGCGCGGTGATGCCCGACCAACGCGCCGAACGAGACCGGCGTGTACGGCGGGCGAAACACCGTCGTGCCCACTTCAGGAATCGAGCGGCCAGTGACCGATGCGAGGATGGCGAGGCCATTGATGTTGGAAGTGCGGCCTTGATCGGTGCCCATGCCCAACGTCGTGTAGCGCTTCAAGTGCTCCACGGAGCTGAACCCTTCGCGGGCCGCGAGCGCAACGTCATCACGAGTGACATCGTTTTGAAAATCGATGAAGGCCTTGCCCTTGGACGCCGCGACGTACCAGCAAGGCGTGACGCCCGTGGGCTCGTCGTCGACCTCCGGCAGCAACCAGGGCGATGTTTGAAAGCCCGTTGCCTGCACAGCTTCGGCGCCAGCCGCCGCGCCTTCCCGGAGCGCCGCGGCGAGAGAAAACGATCCACCTGCGGCGCCAGCCGCGATCGCACCTTTCAACTCGCCCGGCAGAAATAGTGACAGTCCGTCGTTCCAGCGCGGCCGACTGCCCAGGTGGGTGGATAAAGCGATGTTCGGGTTCCACCCGCCGGACATGCAAAGCACATCCGCTTTGATACGTTCGAACCCGCCGTCGTGTCTTTGAACATTCACTCCAGTCAATTCGTTGCCGCCGCGCGTGCCGATGATCTGCGCGCCAAGCAGCGTGTTGATGCCTGCTTTCTTTGCCGTCGTCAGTATCGAGGCTGGCACATGACTTCGTGTATCGACGACTGCTTGCACGGCCGCGCCAGCTTCAGCCAGGTCGAACGCGGTGCTCCAGCCGTCGTCGGAAGCAGTGAACACCACGGGCCGGCGTCCCACCAACACACCATAACGATTCAGATATGTGCGCGCGGCGGAAGCCATCATCACGCCCGGTCGATCGTTGCCACCGAAAACAATGGGCCGCTCGATCGCGCCAGTCGCGAGCACCACGCGCTTGGCGACGATCTTCCACAACCGCTGGCGCGGCTGATGCGGCTGCGGCACTCGCAAATGATCCGACACTCGCTCTACCGCGCCAAAGGTGTTGCCGTCGTAGACGCCGAACACCGTGGTCCGACGCATCACTCGCACCTCTGAAAAAGACTCCAGCTCGGCCACGGTTCGCCGCACCCATTCGACACCGCTGCCGCCGTCGATCTCGCGGCGATCGCCATTCAGACGGCCGCCCAACATGAAGTCCTCATCGCACAGGATCACGCGCGCGCCCGACCGTCCGGCCGACAATGCGGCAGCCAGTCCAGCTGCGCCACCACCGACGATCAGGACGTCACAAAAGGCATGCGCCTTCTCGTATGAATCGGGATCTTCTGCTTCGCTCGCGCGGCCCAATCCCGCTGCGCGGCGAATCAACGGCTCGTACAGCTTTTCCCAGAATGCCGCCGGCCACATGAACGTCTTGTAGTAAAAGCCGGCGACCAGGATGGGCGAAAACAACGAATTGATGGCGCCCACATCGAATGTCAGCGACGGCCAGCGATTCTGACTGCGCGCCCGCAAGCCATCGAATAATTCCGCCACCGTGGCGCGCGTGTTGGGTTCGCGCCGCGCGCCAGTGCGCAACTCGACGAGTGCATTTGGCTCGTCTGAGCCCGCGGTGAGAATGCCGCGAGGCCGGTGATATTTGAAAGATCGCCCGACCAGCTTCACGCCGTTGGCCAACAAGGCCGACGCGAGAGTATCGCCACCGTAGCCCGTGTATTTCACGCCGTCGAAGTCGAACGACAATGTCCGCTGACGGTCGATGAGACCACCGTGACTGAGCCGAGGCGATTGACTGGAGACAACTGCGCTCATGCGCTGACTGCCTCCATGCACATCTCTACGCTCGATATCTCATGCGTGCGTGTGTCGCGCGTAACACGCAACCAACTGCGACAGCCGAATCCGTGATACCACAGCTCCGTATGGCGGCCCGCTGGGTTGTCCCGCAGATACACGGCTTCGAAGAATTGCTCCGGTGCGTTCGGGTCCGGACGGCGCGAGCTCGCATCCCCGAGATAGGTGAACTCGCTCGACTCGCGCTCTCCGCAAAACGGACATTGAATACGCATCAGTGCAAATTGGGCTGCGCGCCCTGACCTTTTTCGTCGATGAGATGGCCGGTGACGAAGCGATCGAGGCGATAGTCCCGCGCCGTTTCATGCGTCTCATCGCGCGCCAGCAGATGAGCGAAGCACCAGCCCGATGCCGGCGTCGCCTTGAAGCCGCCGTAGCACCAGCCAGTGTTCAAATAAAGTCCGGGCCGCGAAGTGACATCGATGATGGGCGAGCCATCCATCGACATATCCATGACGCCGCCCCAGGAGCGCAGTACGCGCACGCGCCCCAGCGAGGGCATGATCGCCATGCCGCCTTCGCAGACATCTTCCATGACGGGCAGATTGCCGCGCTGAGCATACGAGTTGTAACCGTCGATATCGCCGCCGAAAACCAGTCCGCCCTTGTCCGACTGGCTCACGTAGAAATGACCGGCGCCGAACGTGATCACTCCGGGAATGCGAGGCTTGATGGACTCGGAAACGAACGCCTGCAGAACGTGACTTTCGATGGGCAGACGCAGGCCCGCCGCGCCGGCCAGCCTGGAGGTGTTGCCCGCGACCGCGAGGCCGACCTTCTCTGCTTTGATTTCACCCCGCGTCGTCGTCACGCCGGTGACGCGGCCTGCCTGTTGAACGAAGCCCGTCACTTCGCAGTTCTGAATGATATCGACGCCACGCTCACTCGCCGCCCGCGCGTATCCCCATACGACAGCGTCATGCCGCGCCGTGCCGCCGCGCTTTTGTAACAACCCGCCTCGAATGGGAAAGCGTCCGTTCTCGAAATCGAGAAAGGGCGCCATGCGCCGGACCGCGTTCATATCCAGCAGCTCGGCGTCGATACCGTGCATGCGCATCGCGTTGCCTCGCCGGGCGTAAGCGTCGCGCTGTGCGTCGGAATGGTAGAGATTCAGCACACCGCGCTGGCTCACCATCGCGTTGTAGTTCAGATCCTGCTCCAGCCGTTCCCACAGCTGCATGGACAACTCGTAAAACGGCAGATTGCCCGGCAACAGATAGTTGGAGCGGATGATGGTGGTGTTACGACCGGCGTTGCCCGAGCCGATCCAGCCTTTCTCGAGCACGGCGACCTTGGTGATTCCGTGCACCTTGGCCAGGTAATGCGCGGTGGCCAGTCCGTGGCCACCGCCACCCACGACGATCACGTCATAAGCGGGTTTCGGAGCTGCATCGCGCCATGCAGGGGTCCACTGGCAATGACCCTGCAGCGCCTGGCGCATCAGACTGAAGATGGAATAACGCATACAGCTCGACGACGCACCGCCCGCGATCGGTCTCATCTTAGGCGCCGGCCCCGCCGCCAATTGATCATTTGCGACATGCTCTATACAGTTAACGCCATCATGGTTTGCCCGAGCGCCGCATGCCCAGGCCCAAGGAATTGCCCGGTATCGGGCCGCCGGTGGAGTCGGTCGGCTTCCTGCTCATCCCGGGTTTCTCGCTGATCAGCTACGCCGCCGCAGTGGAGCCGTTGCGGGCCGCCAATCAGCTGGCCGGCAAAACTCTGTACCGATGGTGGAATGCCGCGCCGGCCGACAAGCCCGCGCTCGCTTCCAATGGCGCGGCGGTGCTGCCGGATTTCAAGTTCGGCGCCGAGGTCGGCTCGCTCGATTTGCTTCTCGTGTGCGCCGGCGGCAATCCGGCGACGTTCAACGATCGGCGCACCTTCGCGTGGTTGAAGAAACTCGCGAGTCGCGGTGTCACGATAGGAGGCATCTCCGGCGGGCCTGTGATCCTCGCCAAAGCCGGCCTGCTCTCCGGCCGCCGCTGCACGGTGCATTGGGAACATTTGCCGGCGCTGCACGAAGCGTATCCCGAGGTGCAGCTGACGCGTTCATTGTTTGAATTCGACGGCGACCGCGTCACCTGTTCCGGCGGCGTCGCGGGGCTCGACATGATGGCGGCGCTCATCACGCGCGATCATGGCCATGAACTAGCCGCCGCCGTCAGCGATTGGTTCCTGCACACTCACGTCCGCGAAGGCGCGCGACCGCAACGGATGGATCTGCGCTTCCGGCTCGGTGTGAGCGACTCCAAGCTGCTCAAGGCGCTCAAGGCGATGGAGGCGCATATTGAAGCGCCGCTCGATCGCGAACGGCTCGCGCATCTCGCGGGCGTGTCACTCAGGCAGCTGGAGCGCTCTTTTCATAGTGAGTTGGGTCGCGGCGTTCACGAACACTACCTGGCCGTGAGGCTCGGCCGCTCACGGCAGCTGTTGCGCGAAACGTCCTTGTCGATCCTGGAAGTGGCGTTGGCCACTGGATTCGCATCAGCGAGTCAGTTCTCTCGCGCTTTCAAGCGCAGCTTCGGTTCGACGCCCCGCGAGGCGCGTCTGCGAGACAGACGCATCATCGATCAAGATCGATGAACCAATCTTCCCAATCGGCGTCCACGTTGCCGTTGTGCTGTCGATAGAAATTTTTGGCTGCGGCGTTGTCCGGCAGCACCTGCCAGCGGATCAAGCGCGCATTCAGTGAGCGCGCGTGCTCGATCACAGCGTTCATCAGGCCGTGGCCGAAGTTGCGTCCACGAGCAGCTTCGTCGATGAACAGTTCTTTCAAGACCACGGTCGGGCGCAGATCGAACGTATAGGGAATCACGTAGATCACTGCATAACCCACCAGCGCTCCGTCGAGCTCGGCGACCCATGCAGTGAACTCCGGCGGGCGGTTCGCCGAGAAGCCGCGCTCGATCAGCGCCTCGACTGTCACGGCGAACCGGTCGTCATAGCCTTCGAAGCGCGCCAGCCCTCGCATCAGCGTCAACAGTTGCGGCGCGTCCGAAGCCAATGCAGGACGAATCATTGTTTGCCCGTCTCCAAAGTGAAGCCTTCATCCAGCCAGCCGGTGACTCCCCCGATCATCAACTTCACCGGCCGGCCGAGCCGCGCCAGTCGGATCGCGCCACGATGCGCACCGTTGCAATGGGGGCCGGCACAGTACACCACGAATATCGTCTGCGCCGGATAGTCCCGCAGCGTGCCTTCGATGATCTTCCCATGCGGCAGGCTCACAGCGCCCGGCACATGGCCCTTTTCATAGAGCGCGTGACTGCGCACGTCAAGCAGCACGAAATCCGCTTTGCCGTTGGACATAGCGTCGTGAACGTCCCAGCAATCCGTCTCGAACTCCAGCGCCGATTCGAAATGCTTCAGAGCGCGTTCGCTGGCAGCGGGAGCGACGGCGGTTACAGCGGTTGTCATGAGTGCCTCCAGGGCGCGGTTGGTGGAGCCATTGTGCGCAAACGCCCCTCACGCCCCCACTGGCGTCGACGCCATAGATCGGTAACATCGCGCCATGAACAAAAAACCTCGCTCCAGGCGTCATCTGGTCGTCGCCGTCGCCTATGACGGGCTGTGCACGTTCGAGTTCGGCTGTGTCGTCGAGCTGTTCGCATTGGACCGACCGGAACTCGGCGTCGAGTGGTACGAATTCGCGGTGTGCTCCGCCGAGCGCGGTCCGCTACGCGCCGCCGGGGGCATCGAGGTGCGGGTGCCCAACTCGCTGGCCCTGCTCGACGAGGCGGACACGATTGTGATTCCGGGTTGGCGGAATGCAGACGAGATTCCTCCACCTGCGCTGCTGAAAAAGATTCGCGCAGCGTATGAGCGGGGCGCTCGTCTTTGCACGATTTGCTCGGGCGTGTTCGTGCTCGCCGCGGCCGGAGTGCTCGAAGGCCGCACGGTCACGACGCATTGGAGGTACGCGGAACGTCTCAGCAAACGTTATCCTGGCGTGACCGTGGAACCCAACTCGCTTTACATCGATTCCGGCCAGGTGCTCACCTCGGCCGGCTCCGCTGCTGGATTGGACATGCTGCTACACCTCGTGCGAAGGGATTACGGCGCCAGGATCGCGAACCAGGTGGCGCAACGGCTGGTGATTCCGCCCCATCGTGAAGGCGGCCAGGCGCAATACCTGCCGCGCCCCATGCCTCAGGACGAGCGCAACCGGCTGTCCAAGCTGATCGACTGGGTCCGCTCGCATCCGGCGCAGGCTCACACGTTGAGAACATTGGCTCGGCGCGCCTCGATGAGCCCTCGAACGCTGCAACGACAATTTCAGGACACGGTGGGCTTCGGGCCCTACGAATGGCTCATTCGTGAGCGCGTGGCGCTGGCGAAGGATCTGCTGCAAGCGGGCCGTCATTCTCTGCCGCACGTGGCCGAAGCGGTTGGCTTCAAGTCGCAGGAAACGTTTCGACGCCACTTCCGCCGCGTCGCCGGAACCAGCCCGGCCACGTATCGCCGTCAGTTCGCGACCCGCTGATTCCTCGCCGCATGTCACGACCCAGCACGCTGCTGCTCGTACTGAGCTTCGTCGGTTTCATCGCGCTCGGCTTACCCGATGCCGTCATCGGCGTCGCGTGGCCGGCGATTCGCGATCATTTCCAACTGTCTCAGGACGCGCTGGGTCCGTTGTTCATCACCGTGACGGTCGGTTCGGTGATGGCGAGCACCGCGACCGGTGTGATCTTGCGACGGCTGAGCATCGGCGACCTGCTCGCGCTCTCGTGCGCGATCACCGCGATCAGTTTGTTCGGTTATACGATGGCGCCCTCCTGGATCGTGCTGGTGACGCTAGGTCTGCTGACCGGCTTCGGCGCGGGTTCCATCGATGCGGCGATCAATACGCACGCGGCCACGCGCTATTCAGCGCGTCTGGTGAATGTGCTCCATGCGTTCTATGGAGTTGGCGCAGCGGCCGGGCCCGCTTTGATGACGGCCGTGCTCACGACGGGTCGCGACTGGCAGCTCGGCTATCGAATCATCGTGGGCGTCGAGATCGTGCTGGCCGTCGCCTTCGTGTTGTCGCGCAGGTATTGGCCACCGCCGGTGCCCGCACATGAGGAGCATCATCGCCCCGCGCGCTTGTTGGAAACATTGCGGCTCGGCAAGGTGCAGCTGTCGCTGCTGGTGTTCTTGTTCTATACGGGATGCGAAGCGGCCACCGGCGCGTGGGTTTTCTCGCTGTTGTACGAGGCTCGGGACATCGCCACCGCTTCTGCGGGAACCGCCGTCACGCTGTACTGGGGCGGCCTGTTCGCCAGTCGCCTCGGTTATGCATTCCTGCCAGCGGATATCAGTCCGGATGCCATCATCAAGCTCTGCATCGTCACCGCGCTGGTCGGCATGCTGGCGCTCGCATCGAACATCCACCCGATCGTCGATACGGCGGCCATCGCATTGGTGGGCTTCGCGTCCGGTCCCATCTTCCCGTCGCTGATCGCAACGACGCCGGCGCGCGTCGGTCCTCAACACACCGCCAATGCCGTGGGCTTTCAGATCTCAATCGCGGCGGTCGGACTCGCCGCCTTGCCGGCGCTGTGCGGACTGATCGCGCAGAACTGGGGCTTGGAGCGGATCCCCGTCGTGCTCACGGTCTGCTGGTCCGTGTTGTTACTATTGGGCTTCCGATTGGTGACCGATGCGAAGAGTGGAGCGAGAGCATGATCAAGCACATCGTCCTGTGGCGGCTCAAGAACAAGGCCGATGCTGCCCGGGTCAAGCAGGAGCTGGAGAGCATGCGCGGCAAGATTCCCGGCCTGTTGAGCCTGGAAGTCGGTCTCAACTTCGCCGAAGGCTCGCCCGTGGACCTGGGTCTGTATAGCGAGTTCAAGGACCGCGCGGCTTTGAATGAGTACGCCGATCATCCGGTGCACGTGCCCGTGAAGCAGTTCGTCGGCGCGCGCGTGTCCGATCGATGGGTGCTCGACTACGAAGTCTGAGCGCAAAAAAGAAAGCCAGCCGATTACTCGGCTGGCTTGGGTCTGGCTCAAAAAAGACTGACTCGCCATCGAGATGGGGCCGTCGCTTGTGCCTTTGCCAGCGGCCCCATCAGGACGGCGAGCTTCAACCCCTCAGCGGTTACGGTCCCGGTCTCCCGGCTGACGGATGTCCTGCTTCTCTTCCGTGCGGCTGCCGCCACCTTGCTGCGGCGAACGCATCTGACCTTGGCCGGATTGCTGGCCGGGCTGATGACGCTGCCCGCTCTGCTGGCTTTGCTGGCCGGAGCGCGAGCCGCCGCCCTGCTGATCCTGGCGAACCTGCTGATCCTGACGCGATGGGTTCTGGCCCTGCTGCCGGCCACCCGGTGAGTTCTGTTGCTGCTGATTACGGTTGGCGTCGTCGCCCAATTGCTGATTGCGTTCCTTGTCCTGCGGATTATTACGCTCGTTCGGCATGTGTTGTCTCCTCGAGTGGCGCCGTTGACTGATCTATGAGGTCCTTCGCGAGAATCACGAGAGGAAATCTCCCTCATCGATGCCGCGCCTCACATCGCGGAGTTAAACGCCGCGACGCGGCGCGGAGTTGCATGCGTTTCTGCCGAATTACGTGAGAAGCAGTGCAAGTAAACGTAGGTTATAAACCGTAGTGCGATGCCCGGCGCCGGTGCTGACTATCCACGATTGAGATAGGAGTTGTTACGACTGCAACTCGAGCTCGGCGTCGGCGACCGCGCGAAACTTCTTCCGAAAGGCTTTGTTGTCGCCATCCAGAGAGATGATCAGGGTCTCGCCGGGATAAGCGACCTCCTGACTCAGCCGATGCGTGATCGCCTGGAGAGCGCCGCTGGATTCGAACTTCCACCAACGCGCGCGTCGCTCGAACGCCAGGATATAGAGCGGATGCTCCTGATAATGGATCGTTTGCTTGCGAGCGAGATAGACCCGCCGCAACTCGCCGAATGGTTGTAACTGACGAACCAGCGCCTCGACCTGCTGCGCGTCCAGACCATGCGGCGAGAGCTTGTCGGTGACGCGAAGCTCGCCACGTTCCTTGCGAGCCGCGTGATCTCGCTCGCCTGCGTTACGCAGATGATCGATGTGCTGGCGCGCTTCCTCGTTGCGCCCGTGCCGCTGCAAATATTCGACGATGAGCATGCACGCCGACTGCTCGGCGCCTGTATCCAGTCGCATCGCCGTTCTCAGCAGCTCGATACCGGACTCGTCGTCGTTCGCCAGCCGTATGCGCCCGAGGGCGAACTGAGTGGGCGCATGATCGGGCGCGCGCTTCGCCAATGTTTCCAATTGCTCGCGCGCCGAAGCCTCGTCGCCCAGCTCTTCCGTAAGCTCGGCGCGGCTGAATGCATCGTCGACGGATAGCTCGCTCTCCGCGCTTGCCAGCGCTGCAAGCTTGGTGCGCGACGCATTGGCGTATTGATGCCGTCCCTGCCACCAAGCCGTCACGCTCTGCCGCCATTGCGTGTCGAATTCGAAAGCGAGCGCCTCGGCCAGCGGCCCCAACAATGCATCGGCCGCGCTCGTCTTGATCGGCGCCGGCAGTTTCGGCTGAGCCTGCAGCGCGCGCAATCGATCGCTCAACGACGGATGCGTATCGTCACATCCGGTGCGGCGCTTCAATGCTGTTTCCAATGTGACTTTTGCGCGTTCGTCGAGACGATGCTCCGCGAATGCGGTACGCAGCATGGCGAACGGACGCGCATCGGGTTCGGCCTTGGTGTCCGCCTCCTGGAGGATGCGTCGCCAGTAGTGACGATTCAGGAAGCTGCCCTGCAAATGGACGCGAATCAGCGCGTCCGCTGCCGTCTTCTCGCCGGATACCGCGGCGGCCATCCGATCGGCTTCGTATTCCTGCCGCCGCGCCTGCACGAAGGACAGCGCGGCGAACGCGGGCGCGTACCATTTGAAGAACGGCACGAACAGCACCTTGCCCCAATGATCGTCCTGCTCCAACGCCTGGGTCAGTCGCGCCCAGCCCGTGCGCAGCCGATAGATCCACGCGCCGAACTTACCGTGCGCGCCGGACAGATGACCGAACTCGTGAGCCAGCACGGAGCGGAATTCATGCAGATCGAGCGCCTGCATGAGCGGCAATCCAACGATCAGATAATTGCGCGGCCAACCGAAGATGCCGAGCCGCGGATGCTGAACGACGGCTGCGTTGAAATCGTCGGTGATGAGGACTTTGTGAGCGAACGGAGCGCCGGCCTGCTTGCGCACCTCCTCGATACACGCAAACAACTCTGGCGCCACTTCCCGCCGCAACTCCATGCCTGACGGCGGTTCCAGCCTCACCGCCATTGCCCGCACGACGGCCCAGATCAGCGGCACGAGCACGATGCCCAGCTTGACCGCGATGACTGCGCCGGAGCGCCGTGTGAGCATCAGGATCAGCAACGCGAGCACTGCGAGCAGCAGGACGAGCATGCCGGCGATGTAGCCATAGCCGAGTAGCGCCATGGCGCCGAGCTTGGCGCGGTACCACTCCGGCCGCTGCTCGGATTCTTGTTCCAGCCGTTCGACCAGCGCTTCGAATTGTTCCTGGTTCACACGCCGCTACCCTTCCCGTGTGAACAGAACATAGCGTGAACGCGTAGTGCGAACAGCGACGGCTTTCATAGAAAGGGCGCGCGCACGACATATTTCCGAGCGCGGATTGCCCGATTGCCAGATTCCGTAAAACGCCGCGCCCGCCGTTCAGGCGCGGCTCGAATGTCTCAGTGGCGGTGACCGCTCCAGGCGGGACTCCAGTCGACGCCGTGGTGATCGCCGAGCTCCCAATAGAACCGCGTGCGCGGCCGGTTGTAATTGCCGATCTCGTTCATGCTCTCGGCGTCGTACAGCCGGCCGTTCACCATGGTGTAGCGGACGCTGTTGGTGTTGCGAATGTCGGCGAGCGGATCGCGATCCAGCACGATCAGATCGGCGAGCTTGCCCGGCTCGATGGAGCCGAGCTGATGATCCAATCCGTACGTATGCGCGCCGTTGATGGTCGCCGCGCGCAGTATCCGCATCGGCGACATGCCGCCTTCGGCGAGCAACTGCATTTCCCAGTGAATGGCGATGCCGGACGCCTGGCCGTGCGAACCGACGTTGATGGTGACGCCCGCATCGTCGAGCCGCTTGATCGAGCGGCCCACCGAACGGAAACCAATGTCGTACAACTCATCCGCGTAGTGGATTGATTGCATGCCACGCACGTATAGCGGTGCGTCGCCCGCTCCCTTGATGGGGTTGTACGCGTTATTGACGCCCGGGATATACGTGCGGACCTTGCTCTCCTTCCACGGCTCCTGGTTTTGATAGATGTAGTTCTCGCCGAACAACTCGCCGAACGTGACTATGAGCGTCGGCGTGCTCGACATGGCCGAGTTCTTGAAGAGCTGCAGCAGGTCGTCGTAATACGTCGCCACCGGCAGGTTGTGCTCGAGGTTGGTGTGCCCGTCGAGGATCATGCTGACGTTGTCGTAGAAATGTCCGGCGCCCTCGGCATCGACCATCAGGCCGCCTTCGGCCGCAGCCTGCAATAGCCACTGCTTCTGCTCGCGCGTGGTCAGCTTGTAGCTCTTCAGGATGTTGCCGCCGATCGCTTTCTTTCGGCGCACGATGTTGCGTGCATCCTCCAGGCTGGCGATAGGGTCGTACACGCGATCCGGCTTGCCGGAGCGGCCGTAGATCACATACCCCGTGCTCAACCAGCGCGGCCCCACCAGCTCGCCTGCGAGAGTCATCTCGGTGGCTTCGTAGCTCGTCAGCTCGCTCGAGTACGGATCGAAGTTGGTCGTTACGCCATAAGCCAACGCGGCGTAGTGCGTCGGGCGCTTCACTGGCGTAACGCCCGTCATGTAGCAACAGTCGATGTGACCGTGCGCGTCGAACATTCCTGGCATGAGCGTCTTGCCGCCGAGATCGATCACCTTCGCGCCGCGAGGCACGGCGACGCTGTCCATCGGACCGACGGCTTTGATTCGATTGCGCTCGACGATCACGGCGCCGCGCTCGATGACGGTCTCATCGGTCATCGGGATGATGCGAGCGTTGACGAATGCGATCGTGCCTTCAGGAACATCCGTCTCCGCCGTCAACGTCAGCGCACGCTGGGGCTTTTCGACCACTCCTTTATCGCGCGGCGCTGTCACGAACAGATCGCGGCCCAGCGTCCAAAGCAGCTTGGAGGAGTCGGGCGTCCACGCCATCTCGAAACCACCCGCGGTGGTCAGGCGTCGAGCGGTGTTGTTTGCTACGGCGGTGACGAGGAGCGGCTCGCCGCTCTCTTTGTACGGCATGACATAGAGCTGATTGAACTCTTTGAATGCCAGCCATTGCCCATCGGGGCTCAGCGTGAAGTCGCCCGTGTCCGCCGTCTCGGCATAGGCGTGATCGCGAGCATCCTTGCCATCGACGCCGATACTGCGTAACTGCACGACTTTGCGACCGGCGTAGTCCGGCGAACCGAAGAAATAAATTCGCTGGTCGTCGGGTGAGAACTGTGCGAGCCCAGTTCCCTCGGTTAGAAACCTCTCTTCGCTACCATCGGCGTTCACGATGTAGATGCCGACACGGTCGGCCGCGCCGCCCATCGCGCCATCGGGCTCCATGATGCGATAAGCAATGCGCTTACCATCACGCGAGAACAGCGGCTGGCGAATGACGCCGCGGCTGGTCGCGACGGTTCTCTCCTTGGCGCCGCTGGCAGCACGCACCTTGAGAGACGAGCCCTTCTCGTCATCCCACTCGATGAACGCAAGCTGTCTGCCATCGGGCGACCAGGCGGGATCGTTCTCCGATTGCGCGGACCGAGTCAGTCGCTGTGGCGCACGTTGGCCGGCCAGATCCTGCCGCCACAACTTCCCGAGCGCACGAAACACCAACTCGCCGCCGGGCGACACGGTGAGCTGCCTGAAAATGCGAACGTCGACCTCGCTCGGAGCGGCATCGAGCTTGGTGCGCAACGCCTTGTGAATGCGATGGCTCGCGGGCGCCTGAAATGGAATCTGCGTCGCGCTGCCGGACTGCGTGTCGATCTTGAGCAATTGGCCTTTGCCCCAGATGGCGATGTGCCGATTGTCTGGAAACCAGCCGAACGCGGGATAGTAATGTTCCTGCGGGATATAGTCGGCTTGCAGATCGCGATCCAGCTCTTGATAGATCGGATGCTGAGTGCCCGCGGCGACGTCGTAACGGAACAGCACCGTCTTCGCGCCGACGCGACGAATGAAGGCCACGCTCTTACCATCCGGCGATACTTCCGGCGTGGTCGCGCTGCCGAACCCGCCGATGAGATCGACGCTCTCGCCCGTCTGCAGATCGTGACGACGAATCACGAAATTGCTCAAGCCCGTGTTCAAGTACACGTAATGATCGCCAACGTCCGTGCGCTGGGTGTAGTACGCGTAGCGACCATCGGGCGACAGACGCGGCTCCTGCACATCCTTGCCGCTCTCTGGCTTCGGCACCACGACCTGTTCCGGCGCGCCATCCAGGAAAAAGCGGCGCAGCTCCGACATCTTCATCTCATAGGTGCTGGCGTTGGTCTTGGTGGCCACGATGGAGCGACCGTCGTGCGCCCACGCCGGACCGGTGATCATCGCCAATGTTTCCTTGCTGAGCTGGCGCGCGTTCGAGCCGTCGAGCGCCGAGATCCAGATGTTGTCGGCGCCGGTCTGGTCGCTGAGATACACCAGCGATTTGCCGTCCGGGCTGAACTGTGGACTGCGCTGCGTGGCGGGGCCGGAGTGAATCGCGGTGGCAGGGCCGCCCGCCGCGGGCATCACATAAATGTCGTTGAGCAGATCGAACGCGATGGTCTTGCCGTCGGGACTCACGTCCAGGCTCATCCACGTGCCTTCGGTCGCGGTGAAGGTGATATCCCGATAGGCGGCCGAATTATCCGCCGCCGAGGCTGACTGAGCGGTGAGGACCGCACCCAACACCGCCCAGACCACGGGCGTGGGTCGCCCGTTGCATCGTCCACTCATCGATGATCCCCACTGTTGTAGTAGCGGGCGATCTTATCCAACCCGGTTTCGGCCGGGCCGGCGCGTTCTCGGAGCGGCTCGGTGACCGACGGTCACCAGCCGCCCCGAGCCCGGGATCCGGTCGTCGCCGTCAAGTCGTCGAAGACTGGGGCTTGCGGAACTTGAGCGTCATGCGATCCGATTCGCCGATCGCGTCGTACTTGCTGCGATCGAAGTTCGGATCGTGCGCATCCGCGCCTTCGCTATAGGGCCGGGTGCGCTTGGTGGGCGGCAGCGTCCAGACACCGAACGGGTGATCCTTGGTGTCCTTGGGATTCGCATTGATCTCCGAGCGCTCCACCAGCTCGAAGCCGGCCTTCTGCGCCTGCTCGATCACGTAGGCCTCGGTGACATAACCGCTCGCGGCTTTCGGATCCTGCTCGCCCGGATTGGCGCGATGCTGCTCGATGGCGAGAATGCCGCCCGGCTTGAGCGCACCGTACAAGTCCTTCAGGACTTTGTCGGTGAGGCCATTGCCCATCCAACCATGGAACGAGCGTGCGCTCAGCGCGAAGTCGAACGTGTTCTCCGGCAGCGGAGCCGACTTGGGACCGAAGTTCACGAACTGCACCGTGCCATACACATCGGGCTTCGCCGCGAAGCGAGCTTCGAAATCCTTGCGTCCCTGACGCGCGGCCTCGGACAGCTCCGGATTGTTCAGATCGGCCGCGGTCGCGTAGTACTGACCGCCGGTCGCTTTTGCATACGGCGCGAGGATGTCGCTCCACCAGCCGCCGCCCGGCTGCACTTCGAGAATCGTCATTCCCGGCGCGAGCCCCCAGAACTCCAGCGCTTCCTTCGGATGACGGTATACATCACGGCTCTTGTCGTCCGCGCTGCGCCACTCGCCTTCGACGCTGGCGACCAACGGATCCGCGGCCGCGGGCTGAGTCGTCTCGGCAACGGGCGGCGTCTGCGTCGCCGGCTCTTGCTTCGAGCAAGCTGACAGCGCGGTAAGCATCGCCAGCGCAGAGATCTGCACCGCGCGACGCGAGGACCAAAGCAATGAATGCCTCATTTGTTTTCTCCTGCATTAGAGGACACGGAACTATGACACACGGCTTCGAGGTTCACACCGTTGATGTCGATGACGAACGCGCCGTAGTAGTTGGGATGATAGTGAGCGCGAATGCCGGGCGGTCCATTGTCACGCGCGCCTGCGGCGATGGCTGCTTTATAAAACGCATCCACCTCGGCGCGAGTCTTCGCGGTGAAACATAAGTGCATGCCTTGCGGCGCGACGCCTTGCCCGATCCAGAAGAAGGGCTTGTTGTCGGCACCGAAACCCGTGAAATCGCTCGGCCGCCCGCTGCGCTCCTTGGGCACGTTCATGACCACGCCAATGCCCAGCGGCGCCAGCGCCTTGAGATAAAAATCCTTGGAAGCCGTGTAATCCGGCACGGAAATGCCAAGATGGTCGATCATTGGCTGCTTGCCCCCTGTAAACCCTGGGCGCGAAGCATGGCATCGGCCCGCTGGCCGGTTCAATCCGGTCTAATCGATCGGCAGCGCGGCCGCAGCGTCCGTGCTTGCGGCAATGAGGAGCTGACGGATCAGCGCTCCGCTGGCGCAGTCAGATGCTGCTCCGGTTCGGCTGATGTGACTTTGCAGCCCCACAGCGCATAGAACAGCACATACAGCTCGCACACCGCCGTGAGCAGGAACGACGCCTGCAAGCCGAACATATCGGCCAAGCGCCCCTGCACGACTACGAGCGCGCCACCGGCGATCGCCATGATCAGCAAGCCCGAGCCTTCTTCGGTCAGCGGCCCCAGGCCGCGAATGCCGAGCGTGAAAATGGTCGGAAACATGATCGAGTGGAACAGGCCCACCGAGATCAAACTCCACATCGCCAGCTTGCCGCTCGCGAGCACCGTGATCATCATCACCACGAATGCGCCGACGCTGGCCCAGGCCAGCACGTTCTCGGCCGCGAACGAGCGCATGAGCTGGCTGCCGACGAAGCGGCCCACCATCATGCCGCCCCAGAGCAGGAACAGATAGTTCGACGCCTGCGCATGCGACATGTTGCCGATGTCGGGCGAGGACACGAAGTTGATGAACAGATTGCTGACGCCGATCTCGGCGATCAGATAAATAAAGATCGCGGGAATTCCCAGCAGCAGATTGCGATGCTTCCACAACGAATGATTCTTGCGCTCCTCCGCGTCGAGTCGGCGCGTGGCGGCATCGAGGTCCGGCAGTTTGTAACGGGCGATGACGATCGCCAGCACCACCAGGACCATGGCGACGATGAAATAAGGCAGCTGCACCGATTGCGCATCGGCTAGGCGCTGCTCCATCGTCAACGCGGCCGCGCCACCTTCTACGTTACCGGAAGCGCTGCGGCTCAGAATCAAATATCCGCCGAACAGTGGCGCGAGCGTCGTGCCCATGGAGTTGAACGCCTGCACGAGGTTCAGTCGCGACGACGCACTTTGCGGCGGACCGATGACGGCGACGTAAGGATTCGCCGCCACCTGCAGCAGAGTGATGCCGGCGGCGATGATGAAGAGCGCCGTGAGCACCACGCCATAAGAAGGAATGCGCGCGGCGGGAATCATGAGCAGCGCGCCGACCGCCATGATCAGCAGGCCCACCACCATCGAGTACTTGTACCCGATGCGTTCGATGAGCTTGGCCGCCGGAATGGACGCCACGAAGTACGCGATGAACCACACCGATTCGATCCAGGTGGTCTGCGTGTAAGTCAGATCGAACACGGAGCGCAGATGAGGCAGCAACGTGTTGTTGATGACGGTGATGAAGCCCCACATGAAGAACAGGCTGGCGAGCAGCGTGAGCGCGGACTTCTGGGTTTCGGTGATGCCGGTCACGTGGCTGGCCGGAAGAGAGGACACGGGTGACGCCATCTACTGCTCCGAGGGAGGCACAATTGTCTGAGTATAGCCCAGGTCACCGGCCGGCCAGCAACAGGCGGGGGGTCCCGTCAGAAGTCCGCGGGCAGCTCGTTTATGGAGCTAAGTGACGCGCGCCCTGCGAATGAATTCCGCGGCGGACTCGCGGGCCGCGGCCGCCTCGTCGCCGATCCAGTCGCGAAACTGGATGATCTTGCGACTGCCCTGCCGGACCACTGGCACCGTGAACCAGAACGCTCTGCCATCGGTCGCGACCAGTTCGTGCGCGGGCACCAGCCTGCCGGCGTCGATTTCATTCTTGAACAGGATGGGCGAGCCGATCGCCACTCCGTGGCCGGCGAGCGCTTGGGTGATGTCGAGATATTCGGCGACTAGAGTGGTGCGGATGCTGGCCAGCGCGGGTACTTCCTCGAAACCCAACGCTCGGTACCACAACAACCACCAATCGGCGCGACCGAGCAACGGCACCTCCATCGCGCGACGCGGATCGGCCAGCTTCGCGGCAACCGACTTCATGGCGGGCGTACACAGCGGCATGAAGATGCTTGGAAAAAGCCTCGTGGCTCGCAGCCCCGGCCAGCGACCGTGACCGTTGCGAATGGCAGCATCGAAGCGCCCCGCGGTCAGGTCCTGCGCTTCGGCCGATAAATCCAGCTCGAATTGAATGTCCGGATGCCTGGCCCGAAAGCGCCCGAGCCGTGGCGTGAGCCAACTCGTGCCAATGGTCGGCAACGTCGTGATGGACAGACGCGATTGATCGAGATCGGCCGCTTTGATGAAGCTGGCGCGGAGGGCCGCGAACGCATTCATCGCCTCGTTCGCGATCAACACGCCGGGCTCGGTGAGCTCCACCTTGTGCGGGTGACGCAGGAACAGACTCACGCCGATCTGTTTCTCCAGCTGACGCACGTGATAGCTGACGGACGCCGCGGTCGTGTCGAGCTCCTGCGCGGCCTTGGCGAAACTGCCATGACGTGCCGCCGCCTCGAAGGCGCGAATCGAAGCAAGCGAGGGAAAGCGATGATCCGCGACCATAAGTTTGACTTAGGGTATAGGCCCCATCTTCGCGTGGTCAACAGCGCTCGCGTCTTGCCAACATCCTCGCACTGACAACACGAGGATGTCCCGATCATGACCAGCAAGCGACCTTCGACATGGAATGCACCCACTCGACGCGAAGTCATGATCGGCATGGCCATGGCGGGCGTCGGAGTTGCCTGCGGGCCGGCGTTTGCGAGCACTCGCGACCTGGCCAGTCACGCTCATGACTGGGACTGGCTGATCGGCGATTGGGATGTCTGGCACCGCCGCCTCAAAGATCGGCTGGCCGGCAGCAACGAGTGGCAGGAATTCAACGGCAAGAGCGCGCTGTGGCTCACGCTGAATGGCCTCGGCACGCTGGACGACAACATCGTCGAACTGCCTGACGGTATTTATCGTGGGCTCACGCTGCGCGCGTTCGATCCAGCGACCCGACAATGGGCGATCTGGTGGCTCGATGGCCGCAATCCTTCGCGCATCGATCCGCCCGTGTATGGCAGTTTCGCTGGCGACGTCGGTACCTTCATCGGTAAGGACGTGTTCAAGGGCCAGCCCATCACGGTGCGCTTCCGTTGGCAGGACATTCACAGCAAGCGACCCCATTGGGAACAATCCTTTTCCACGGATGGCGGCAAGACCTGGGAGGTCAACTGGCGCAACTACTTCACGCGCACGAATTCCAAAGCTTCGCCCTTGGCTCGCATCGACTCGGCGCCGCGCGACTTCGATTCCCTCGTTGGCACATGGCAGGTGCGCAATCGTCGTCTCAAACAACGTCTGGTCGGCAGCACGCAGTGGGAAGAATTCGACAACACCCTGGTCAACCGGGCTGTGCTCGGCGGATTCGGCAATGTCGGCGACAACGTATTTCATGCGCCCGGCGGCACGTACTGCGGCCTGAGCCTTCGCGCCTACGACAGCAACACACGCGAGTGGTTGAGCTGGTGGCTCGACGGCCGCAGTCCCACACGGATTGGCTCGCCGATGCGTGGCAGCTTCAAAGACGGCATCGGAACGCTCCTCGGCGACGATGTTTACAACGGCAAGCCGATCAAGATTCGCTCGCAGTGGTCCAAGCTGACGGCTGGCTCGGCGCATTGGGAACAAGCATCGTCGGCCGACGGTGGCCGCACGTGGGAAACGAACTGGGTCAGCGAGCTGACAAGGAAAGTCTGATCTTCATGGACAGCGTTTTCACCGAGCTCGCGACTCGCTGCATGCTCTCGCTACCCGTCCTGTGCTCGACGGACGCCGTGCCTGCCGACATGGAAGTCGTCGGCGCTGCCGAACTGTTTGCGCCCGGCATCGTTTCGACCGAAGCGTCCGATGTGAGATTGACGCTGAGCCCGGACGGCCAGACCGCCGTCTGGTTCGCCCGCAACCGCGCCGGCGGGCCGGGCGAATATGACATCTGGATCTCGAAGCGAACCGCGACCGGCTGGGACGCTCCGCTTCCGGCGCCATTCAATTCGCCACAGCGGGACTTCGATCCCGCGTTCTCCGCCGATGGCCGCTTCATTTATTTTTGCTCGAATCGTCCCGGTGGGTTGGGAGGCGACGATCTTTATCGGGTGCCCGTTCTCTCGCAAGGGTTCGGCGCCGTCGAGCACCTGAACGTCAACAGCTCCGGTAATGAGTGGGCTCCGATGCTCTCGCCCGATGGCAACGCCCTGCTCTTTTCCACCAACGGCCACGGCGCTCAACGCTTCAATCTGTTCGTCGCTCGTCGGCTCGAAGACAACTCCTTCGCGCCAGCCGTGCCGCTACCCGGCTCCATCAACACCGCCGCGGACGAATTCGACGCAACGTTTCTCGCCGACAACGTCACCGTCGTCTTCGCTCGCGCACCGAATCTCGAGACCGATAGGATCACTCTCGCCTACGCCTCTGTGCGCGACGGCGCTTACGACGCCGGCACCGTGCTGCCCGCTAGCGTCAATGCGGCGAACCAGAATACATACGGCCCTATGCTGGACTGGTCGGATCCCTCTCGCCTCTTGATCTCCAGCCAACGCCCGGAGGCGCGGGTGGGCAGCACGGATGTGTACGCCTTCCGCTATCGCCTGACGCCGTCGCGCGCTCAGGATTTGTAACCATTCAGGAACACATCCAACGCGCGTTCCACAATGCGCTTGATCTGAGCGCGGGTGGGACTGGGCGCCTTGCGCAGAAAATATTGATGCCATGGCTCGCCATGCGCCAGCAGCGCCAGCAGGTGTTGAGCGGCGATGGCTGGATCGGCGCGACGCAGATGTTTGCGATCCATCGCGCCCTCGAGATATCGAGCCACCGACTCCACCGTGCGCTTCGGCCCCGATTCATAAAACGACTCGCCAATATCCGAGTGCGCCGCCTCGCTGACGACAACTCGATACGCGGCCACGGCTTCTGCATCGGATATGAACGTCAGAAACTGCTCGCCGAAGCGCTGTAGCGCCACGCGCGGATCCTCATCCAGGCTCTGCTCCAACCGTTCGGTGGCCGGCAGCACGTACTGCTCGGCCAACCGATTGACGATCGCGAGGAACAACGCGTCCTTGGATGGAAAGTAGCCGTACAAGGTCGCCTTCGAGCCACCCACGCGGGTCGAGATCTCGGCCATCGAGGCGCGCTCATAGCCCAACTCCAGAAACACCCCGCGGGCGATTTCCAGGATCTCGTCGCGCTTGGCGTCGGTGCGGACTTTCATCGCAATCCCGTCACAAAACTGTACCCATGTGTTCATTTTTACTTGACTCGCGCCGGCTGTCAATTCTAAACTGAACCGTACAGTACGCTTTTGATCGCGATTTAAAAGAACCCGGGAGCCCACCATGAACCGCCCTTTCCGCGTCCCTCTCGCCGCAACGACCCTCGGCCTCACGTGCATCGCTGTGTTGACTGCTTGCGGCAAGCCGCCGATGGGCCCACCCCCCGGTGCTCAAGGAACACCCAAGGTGAGCACGATGGTCGTGCAGCCGCAGCCCGTCGTTCTGACGACGGAATTGCCGGGCCGCACGAGCGCGGTGCTCGTTGCAGATGTCCGGCCGCAGGTCACGGGGATTTTGCAAGCGCGTAAGTTCGTGGAAGGCAGCTCCGTGAAAGCGGGCGATCTGCTGTACCAGATCGATCCAGCCACGTATCAAGCTGCAGTGGACAGCGCCGAAGCAGCGCTCGCCAAAGCTCAGGCCAATCAGCACACCACGCGCCTGAAGGCCGAGCGTTATCGCGAGCTGATCGCCATCAACGCAGTCAGCCGGCAGGATGCGGATGATGCGGAGGCCGCGCTGTTACAAGCTGACTCGGAAGTTGCGTCCGCTCGCGCGGCTCTCACGAGCGCTCGCATCGATCTCGCATACACGCGCGTTACATCGCCCATCTCCGGCCGCATCGGCAAATCTTCCGTGACCGCGGGCGCGCTGGTGACAGCCAATCAAAGCGCCGCCCTCGCCACCGTTCAACAACTCGATCCGATGTATGTGGACGTGTCGCAGTCGAGTAACACAGTACTGCGATTGCAGCGCGCGATCGCGCAAGGCCAACTCGGCAACGCGACGGCAAAAGTAAAGCTGGTATTCGACGACGGCGCCAGCTATCCCTTGGAAGGAAAGCTGCAGTTCTCGGATGTCACGGTGGATCCAAACACTGGCTCGGTGACATTGCGCGCCGAGTTCCCAAACCCCAAGGGCGAGCTGCTGCCCAATCTGTACGTCAGGGCCATCATCGAAGAAGCCACGATCCCGCAGGCGCTGCTCGTGCCTCAACAAGCGGTCGGCCGCGATGCTTCCGGCAAGCCCTTCGCATATGTGGTGGGCAGCGACGGCAAACTGCAGCAGCGCGAGCTGCTCACCGATCGGACCATCGGCAACCAGTGGCTGGTCACGAGCGGCTTGCAGCCGGGCGACGTATTGGTCGTGTCAGGCCAGCAAAAGGCCCGGCCCGGCGCGCTGGTCGAAGCCATTCCTCACCAGTCCGCCGCGGGGGGCGAGCAGCTCGCCTCTTCCGTCGCGATGTAACCCGGCCCTCCATCGAGAATCGTCATGGCCCGCTTTTTTATCGACCGTCCCGTGTTCGCATGGGTGATCGCGATCGTCGTGATGCTCGCCGGCACGCTGGCGGTCACCACGCTTCCCATCGCGCAGTATCCAAACATCGCGCCGCCCGCGATCTCCATCACCGCCAATTATCCTGGGGCCTCGGCCAAGACCCTGGAAGACACGGTCACGCAGGTGATCGAGCAGAAGATGAAAGGCCTGGATCGCCTGGCGTACATGTCCTCGACCAGCGAATCGTCGGGCCTCGTGACCCTCACCTTGACGTTCGAGAACGGCGCCGATCCGGACACGGCACAGGTGCAGGTACAGAACAAGCTGTCGCTCGCGACAGCTTCGCTGCCCGAGGAAGTGCAACGCCAGGGCCTCACTGTCGCCAAGGCGGTGACGAACTTCGTGAGCGTGCTGGCGTTCGTTTCCAAGGACGGCAGCATGAGCGCGGCCGATCTGAACGACTACGTCGCCGCCAACATGCAGGAAGCGCTCAGCCGCGTCGAAGGCGTGGGCGACACGCAGCTGTTCGGCGCCCAATATTCCATGCGCATCTGGCTCGACCCGAGCAAGCTCAACAACTATCGCCTCACCGCGCTGGATGTGAGAAACGCCATTCAAGCGCAGAACGCGCAGGTTTCCGCCGGGCAGTTGGGCGGCCTGCCCGCCGTGACCGGTCAGCAGCTCAACGCCACGATCACGGCACAGACACGTTTGCGCACGGCCGAGCAGTTCGAGGACATCCTGCTTCGAACTCAGACCGACGGGTCGCAGGTTCGACTGCGCGATGTTGCTCGCATCGAGCTGGGCAGCGAAGCCTATGACAGCCAGGGCCGTTACAACGGCAAACCGACCGCGGCCCTCGCCATCAAGCTCGCGACGGGCGCCAACGCGCTCGACACCATCGAAGCCATCGACGCCGAGCTCGAGCAGCTGAAGCCGTTCTTCCCGCCGGGCCTGGAAGTCGTGAAACCGTACGACACCACGCCGTTCGTCCGCATTTCCATCGAGGAAGTGGTCAAGACCCTGGTCGAAGCCATCGTGCTGGTGTTCCTGGTGATGTACCTGTTCCTGCAGAACTTCCGCGCCACGCTGATTCCGACCATCGCGGTGCCGGTGGTGCTGCTGGGTACGTTCGGCGTGCTGGCCGCGTTCGGCTATTCCATCAATACACTGACGATGCTCGCGATGGTGCTCGCCATCGGCCTGCTGGTGGACGATGCCATCGTAGTCGTGGAAAACGTCGAACGCGTGATGGCGGAGGAACATCTGTCGCCACGCGAGGCGACGCGCAAATCCATGAGCCAGATCACCGGCGCTCTGATCGGCGTCGCGCTGGTGCTCGCCGCCGTGTTCGTGCCGATGGCGTTCTTCAGCGGCTCGACCGGCGTCATCTA
Organism: Steroidobacter sp.; assembly: GCF_036402275.1. Classification (NCBI taxonomy): domain Bacteria; kingdom Pseudomonadati; phylum Pseudomonadota; class Gammaproteobacteria; order Steroidobacterales; family Steroidobacteraceae; genus Steroidobacter; species Steroidobacter sp. Next base: position 149,409 of record NZ_DASWTF010000009.1, read on the forward strand.
TCGTCAGTTCTCGATCACCATCGTCGCAGCGATGACGCTGTCGGTGCTGGTGGCGATCGTGCTGACGCCGGCGCTGTGCGCCACCCTGCTCCAGCCGGTGGATCCTTCGCACGCGCGCGCCACCACTGGTTTCTTCGGCGCGTTCAATCGCTGGCTGGATCGCGGCACCAGCCGTTATGAAGGCGCCGTGCACGGCATGCTCGGCCGCCGCCGCCGTTACCTGATCGCGTACGCCGTTCTCGTCGGCTTCGTGGCTCTCGCCTTCACGAAAATTCCCACCGGTTTCCTGCCCGAAGAAGATCAGGGCACCGTGTTCGCCATCGTCCAGCTGCCGCCCGGCGCGACTCAGGACCGCACGCTGGAGGTAATCAAACAAGTCGAGCGGCACGTGCTGGAGGATCAAAAGGACGCGGTGGAATCCGTGCTGACGGTCGCAGGCTTCAGCTTCGCCGGCGGTGGCCAGAATGCCGGCATGGCCTTCATCAAACTGCGGCCGTGGGACGAGCGCACGCGTGACGATCAGCAGATCGGCGCGGTTATCGCCAAGGCCTCGCAGTTTTTCGCGACCATTCAGGACGCCTCGGTGTTCGCATTCGCGCCGCCGGCCGTCGCCGAGCTGGGCAACGCAAGCGGGTTCGATCTGATGCTGCAGGATCGCGCCAACCTCGGGCACGACGCGCTCATGCAGGCTCGCAATCAACTGCTCGGAGCGCTCAGTCAGGAGCCGAAGCTCGTCGGCGTGCGCCCCAACGGACAGGAAGATACACCCGAGCTGCGCCTCGTCATCGACACGCACAAGGCTGGCGCGATGGGCGTGTCGCTCGCCGATATCAACGACACCTTCTCCAGCGCGTGGGGCAGCGTGTACGTGAACGACTTCATCGATCGCGGCCGCGTGAAGAAGGTTTTCATGCAGGCCGACGCGCCGTATCGCATGTTGCCCGAGGACATCGATCGTTGGTACGTGCGCAATGCGACCGGCGACATGGCGCCGTTCAGTGCGTTCTCGAGCACCGAGTGGACCTCCGGCTCGCCGCGACTGGAACGATACAACGGCGTTCCCTCGATGGAGATCCTCGGCATGGCGCTGCCGGGCGCCGCCTCGAGCGGCGAAGCCATGGACATCGTGGAAAAACATGCGAAGCAACTGCCTCCGGGCATTGGCTTCGAATGGACTGGCGTGTCGCTGCAGGAACGCGAAGCCGGCTCGCAGACGCTGCTGCTCTATACGCTCTCCATCGCGGTCGTCTTCCTGTGCCTGGCGGCGCTGTATGAGAGCTGGGCCATTCCGTTGGCGGTGATTCTCGTAGTGCCGCTCGGCGTGCTTGGCGCGCTCATCGCGGCCATGCTGATGTGGAAGATGAACGATGTTTATTTCCAGGTCGGCCTGCTCACGACCATCGGACTTGCGTCCAAGAACGCCATTCTGATCGTCGAGTTCGCGAAGGACCTGTATGCGCGCGGCACTGACCTCATGATTGCGGCGGTCATGGCGGCCCGCATGCGTTTGCGCCCCATTCTCATGACCTCGCTCGCCGTCGTGCTCGGGGCTCTGCCGCTAATGCTCAGCACCGGCGCCGGCGCCGGCGCACGCAGCGCCCTTGGCGCGGCGGTGATCGGCGGCATGATCTCCGGCACGGTGCTCGCGATCTTCTTCGTGCCCTTGCTGTTCGTGGTCGTGATGAAACTGTTTGCACGGCAGCCGGCATCGCCGACCGATGCGAACCTGGCCCTCGCCTCGCCCGCGGAGACATTGAAATGAGCTACGCAAAATTTTTGATCGGCACGGTGGCTGCGACCTGGCTGGCCGGCTGCACGATGGCGCCTCGTTATGAGCAGCCGGCGGCGCCAGTAGCTGCCGAGTATCCGGATGCAGGCAGCGCCTCTACTTCGACGATCGCGGATATCGATTGGCGCGAGTTCTATGCCGATCCAAAGTTGCGCGAGCTGATGGAGCTGGCGCTGACCAACAATCGTGACCTGCGCGTCGCAATTCTCAACATCGACCAGGCTCGCGCGCAGTATCGCATTCAGCGGTCGGAGAGTTTTCCGCAGCTCGATGCGGTGGGCAGCGCGAATGCGAATCGCGTACCCGCAGGCGTGTCACAAACCGGCGAGACCACGACTACGCACCAGTACAGCGCCAACATCGGAGGGACCGCCTACGAGCTGGATCTGTTCGGGCGGGTACGCAGCCTGAACGGAGAGGCGCTCGAGCAGTTCCTTGCGACCAGCGAAGCGCGCAAAGCGACGCAGATCAGTCTCATCGCCGCCGTCGCGAATGCTTATCTCACCTGGGGCGCGGATCTGGAACAGCTCGCACTCGCGCGACAGACGCTCCAAAGCCAGACTCAAAGTTACGAGCTGACCAAACGTCGCTTCGAGCTTGGCAGCGCCTCCGAGCTCACGCTGCGCCAGATTCAGACCAGCGTCGACACGGCGCGGGTCGATGTGGCGACTTACACGAGGTTGATCGCACAGGATCGCAATGCTCTCGTGTTATTGCTCGGCGCTGCCGTGCCCGAGCATCTGACGCCGACTGTGCTGAGCGATACAGTGAGCGCAGTCGCCGAGTTGCCCGCGGGATTGCCTTCCGATCTGCTGAGCCGTCGACCCGACATTCTGCAAGCAGAACACGAGCTCAAAGCCGCCAACTTCAACATCGGGGCAGCGCGCGCCGCGTTCTATCCACGCATCACGCTCACGGGCTCGGCCGGCAGCAGTAGCAGCGATCTCGAAGGCTTGTTCGAGGACGGCTCCGGGGCGTGGAGCTTCGTCCCGCAGGTCAGCGTGCCCCTCTTCGCTGGCGGCGCGAATCGCGCCAACCTCGATGCAGCTCACGTCGGTCGTCAAATCGAGATTGCTCAATATGAGCAGGCGATTCAGACGGCGTTCCGCGAAGTCGCCGACGCACTCGCCGAACGCAACACTCTCGGCGACCAGCTCGCCGCGCGCGAATCGCTGGTCGAAGCGACCGCCACCAGCTTTCGGCTGTCGCAAGCCCGCTTCGAGCGCGGCGTCGACAGCTATCTGGACGTCCTCGACTCCCAGCGCTCGCTCTACAGCGCTCAGCAGGGCCTGATCGACGCGCGCCTGCAAAAGCTCACCAATACCGTCACACTGTACAAAGCGCTCGGCGGCGGCTGGGCCGAGTAAGTTCCCCCGCGGAGCCGGCCATTCCCGCCGGCCCGTGCCTGCCGCAAAACCCGACCCGATCCGAGGTTCCCGCCGGCCCGGATCTGGCTTACAATGCCCGCCCTCTCTTCGGGGCCGGCTTAGCTCAGCTGGTAGAGCAACGGTTTTGTAAACCGTGGGTCGCGGGTTCGACTCCTGCAGCCGGCACCAACTTCCCTTCCGCGGACTTCGTCTAAAGTCTGCCTTGCAGCCAGATGGCAGCATCTTCATTGTGGACGCTTACTTGGCAGATAGCTGACCGGGCATCGGGCCACGACTCGACCCGACTCATCGGTCACGTTTCGTGGCAATAAGCAGGTCGCTAACCTGCCCTCGGAAATCTCGGAACGATGCGAGGCTGCGTTGCATAGGTCGCGAGCCTCGCGCATTCGACCCGGCGGGGCGGCGATGTGGACGGCAAGAGTTGGGAAACAGTCAACCAGTTGCCGAACCAGCGGAATTTGATCGCTATCGGCTGTGACTAAGATCGCTCGGTCCATGAGCCCAAGATGCGCGTCGGTCAGAACGCGCACGGCAAAGGCAACGTCCGTTTGCTTCTCCTCATAAAAGTCACAATATCGAGAGAATCCGTTGCAGTACTTCTTACGCTTGAGGAATCGAGATTCCACCACGGCGACTCGCTGCGCAATGAGGGCGGCGATGTACGCGCGATGACGCTGATATTTGTCCGCGTTCCACACCATTGGCGCCGTGAAGTAAGTCACGTCGACCAGTGTGTCATGTTTTTCGAGAAACGATGCGGCAAGCACTCGTAGATTGAGCCACTTCAGCTCTGGACGCTGTAACTTGCTGATGGCGTGGTACAAATTGAAGCCATCGACATAGAACGAAACTTTGGCCATGGTCTGGTAATTTCGGTTTCGACCCTTATAATCGTCGCATCTCCCCGCCGGGCTGCGGACGGCGGAAAAAGGGGCTAAACCTTCGGGTTGGCCCCTTTCTCTTTTCTGGGGTTCTGCTATTGCGATGTCGAGCGGTCTCGATCACATGCATCGGAGCCCGCCCCGACATTGACCGCCTTCAGTGCGGCCCCTCACCCTCAATCTTTGCTTTTCCATTCTTGATGAGACACGCATCGATACGTGCGATTTCGCGCGAATCCGTCTGACGTCTTCCGTGGCCATCATTTGGCATCGCCTTGCGCGGCACAGAACGCGGTAAGAGTCTCGATAACCTCATCGACGAGAGTGCGACGGATGTGAGCGCGGTACATCACGCGCGTTACGCGCGCGGAACGTTTTCTTGCGCGAGGAGCGCGCGGAAAACTGGCGCGCCGTTCGTATTTGTGCAGCAAGTTGCTGCACAATTGCCCACCCATCATGGCCGCGCGCTCCGCCGGTTTCCCCTCGATGGATGTGATTTGCGCTCCCCCGCAAACGGAATTCAGTTCGTCGGCTTGTCGAGCACCGGCTCCGACGGCGAGGGGCGCAGAGTTTGTTCCAGAATGTTCGATGACATTTGACGGTGGAGCCTCCAGCCGGCGGGGGTGCGTTTCCAGATTTCGAGGGACTGGCCTTTGTGCAACTCGGCGCCGGAACGTTTGTAAGCGACGGTGGCGACGCGCCAGGCGGTGTCGCCGGAAACAACGATTTCTTTGCTGGCGGTTTTGATGCCGCCTTGAGTGAGGGCTGACGCGCGAAGCCAGGCTTGAGTTGCTTGCGACGGGCCGCTGCCAGTATCGAGCACCAGGACATCATCCGTCGACACAGCCGCGAGAGCGGCGGCGTCGCGTGAGTTGAAAGCATGGGTCCATTGTTGAGCGGCGGACTCGATGGCCTGGCGATCAGCGGCATCGTCCGCGAGAACCGGCGACGCGGCGAGCGCAAGAAACAAAGAGAGCGTCACAACCGAACGAGCGTGAGTGCGTCGATGAGTATGCATGTCGCATCCCTCTGCGATCTGCAATAAAAAAAGGCCCGCAGCGTGCAGCCGCGGGCCCCATGATTACAACAGCGTGCGAGCTCTCGCTACTTTTTCTTCTGCACGGCCTTGACCGCCGCTTCGGCATTGATGAAGCCGTAGCCGTCGAGGCGGCTGTAGCCCCTGCCGATCAGGTTGAAGAATTCGCCACGGAAGCCACCGCCGCCTTCGTAGGTGCCGAAGAAATCCGCGCCGCCACGAGCGATCTCACCGGAGGGGATGAGCACGCCATCGCCCAGCAAGTCGGCGGAATTGCCGCCGGCCGCCCCGTTGGGGCCAGCGACATCCGCTTCGTCACGATCGACACCGAAGGACAGCAGATCGCCGCTTCGGAACGATCCCGCGCCAAAGGCGAGATCGAGCTGCTTCCACTGTCCCGGAACGACTCCCGGCGGATCAGCGGGCAACGAGAACGTGGCCGTGACATCGGATGCACTCAAGCCCACCGTGCGACCGACCACGAACGGTTGACCCGGTGCAGGCAACGGCGCGCCGCGCTCATCGAACACGATGCCTTTGGGCGTCTGTGTCGTATTGGCGTTGCTGCCGTTGATAGACAAGCTCGCCAACTTTCTCAGGCCCAGCTGCGTGATGGTGAACACGTTGGGATCGAACTGGCTGATCGAGTTCTGATCCGCCGACGCGTTGATCGCCACCAGGCTGCCTCCCGTCAGCGCGAAGCCCGACGAGAAGAAGGGATCGAGGTCGTGACGGAACGCGCTCTCCTGCAGGATCTTGCGCATGCGATCCGGTTTCACTTTCCCAGGTCCGCCCGCCGCATCGAGCACCAACGCCGCGATTGCGGCCGCATGTGGCGCTGCTGCGCTGGTGCCGAAGAAGTTCGGGAACGTATCCGCATCGACGGCCGAGTCCGAATTGAAGAACGTAGTGTTCGCGCCATCCATCGCCGCCATGTCGGGCTTCTGCCGGATCTCCGGCGTGCGATAGCGCTTGTTGTTCTTGTCGAAATAGATGGTCGACGGGCCGGGCGAAGTGAATGCCTCCGGCACGAACGGTGCGTAGAACGCATACGCCGCGACGCCCATCGCGCCTCGCGCCGAGTTGTGACCGTACGTCACCGGCCCCAGATAGCTGAAGTACTCCTGCGGATTCACGCCGCTGAAACCGACGTAGCGAATGCGGTCCGCGACGTTGCGATTCTTCTTGTCAGGAGTGTTGGCCCGCGCGATCACCATTTGCAGCGTGGCGCCCGGCAGCTGGCCGATTTCCACCGGACGGTTGGTATAGCGGTTTTGCTCCGCGAAGGAGCCGGCGAACGTACCGTCCGGCAGGAAGAACAGTAAGTTGTAATCGGACAGCACCTGCTCGACCACCGCCACTTCCTGAACGCGATACAGATAGTCGCCGAACTGGGCCGCCGCGAAGCTGTCCACCACCACCGTGTACGTGCCGGCGATCGGCAACTCGATAATCAACGATTCAGGATTGGTGGCACTGTCGACGAACTGGACTTCGGCACCGTTCGGATCGAGCAGTGTGAACACCAGATCGGGATTCGGCGTGCCCGTGGTCGTGTCGTCGGCATCGACGAAGATTTCGACCAACTGCCCGACCGCTCCAGTGAACGTGAACGACGACGTTCCGCCCGCCGGCACGGTGCTCACACCTGACACGATCGGCGCGCCCACCGGCGTGGGCGGTACCGGGTCATACGGCTCGTTCCATTGAAACACGATCCTGCTGCCGTTCGTGAACGCAATGGTCTGCGCGATATCGACGCTGCTGCCCTCATCGAAATCGTGAAAGCCTCCGGCATAGAGCGCCGGATCCACGCCGGTGAAGTTCAGATTCGTCCCTTCCCACGAAGAGGCGGTTCCGGGAACCAGCCGCGGTTTGGAATCGTAGGCCTGCGTCGCGGGCCGATTACCGGCGGACGAGAAATACGAAACACCTGTAGCCGCCACTTCGTCGACCGCCTGCGCCACGATGCCGTCCTGGAAGAACGGCTCGGCCAGATAAATGATGTCGTCGACGATCACGTCCGCCTTGAACCCGGGCACCGCGTTCGGCGCGTCAGCGAATCCGGCCAGCGCGCGAATGTTGTTGGCGAAGTTCACTTCGCCGCCGTTGGCGGTCGCGAAGCCGAGGCGGGCCTTGGGCGCCATGTCATGCACGATCTGTAACATCGCGCGGCCTTCGTCCGTGGCATTCGGCCAATCCTGCAGGACGACCACGGGCTCCGTGTTGCCGGCGGGATTGCCCGAGCCGGGCAGATCGCCACTCGCGACATCCGCACCGGCGCTGTTCGGCGCGGCGTTGGTATCGTAGCTATCCGACATCACGCCGACGGTGATGCCCGCGCCATCGATGCCGGGAATCTTGTCGACACGATGTTGAACGATGCCCTGGCTGTCGGTGAGGCCGACGTTGGTCACCATCGGGCTGGAAGGCACCACCGCGAGCACACCTTTTTTCCCGGCGATGCTCAATAGCGAAGCAGTGGGAACATAGGCTTCGACCACGCCCGCGCGATAATTCAAGTCGGTGGCCATCACTTCCACGCCGGCAGTGCTTCGAAGGCTTTGTAACACCGATTCGGCCGGCACCTTGCCGTCGAGCGAGATGCGGACCAGCGCGCGACCGGCGTCATCCATCTGCACCGGATGAGCTAACTGCACTTCGGACGCCACAGTCCGACGCGCCGCCGCGACCGGCTGCGCAAGCTGTTCAAGACCGCCGCCGAGATTCGCTGCGGTGGGCTTGGCTTCGATGGGTAAAGGTGACAATGCCAGTGCTGTGAGAACCAATCCAGGCGCGGCCAGGCGCGTTGCGCCGGATCGCAGCCAGCGCAATCCCTCATGCCTCTTCATGAAACGTACTCCGTGTTTGTTTCCAATGGTGCGATCGCTTTGTTGTTATCGGGGCGGCGGTGCGCCCGAAACACATCGGATCTTCCTTACGTGAGAGAACTCACGTTGCGCCCGACGCTACGCCGACGGCCGATCCGATTCAAGCCGCATCGCTGCCTATACGAGCACGCAAACGTTGTTACATACTCGCGCTCCCAAGACGCCGCCGGCGGAAATCCATGCATCGCTCCACCCACCGACTGTTGTTTGTTCTGACCGGCCTGTACGCCGTCGCCAGTCTCATTCATTTTGTACACAACGCGGAGTTTCTCGACGCCTATCCCGGACTGCCGGCTTCGTGGTCGCGCGGCGCGGTGTACCTTGCCTGGCTGGGCATGACTGCAGTCGGAGGCGCAGGCGCGTGGTTGGTATACCGAGGCCGCGAGCTGCCAGGACTAGCGCTGCTCGCCGTTTACGCCGTGCTGGGGCTGGACAGCCTCGGGCACTACGTGGTCGCGCCATTGTCGGCGCATACGGCGATGATGAACACCACCATCCTGCTCGAAGTCGGTGCGGCGGGTTTGGTTTTAGTCGAGGTGGCGCGCCAGCTCTATCGAAAAGTCCAGGCGTTGGTGACGGCCGGCCCGGCCACATAGGCATCGAACAAAGCACCGTTGACGTCGCTATCGCCGGCGAACTGCCGCCGCAAATCGGTCAGGTCGATGCGACCGCGAGCCGCGTCCAGCGAGTCGCTGCCGGCGCGTGCGTCATCGACCCTTCGAGCGATGGTGGACATCAGAGTGACGATGCGGTCGACCTGAGAGTAATCGCGCATCACGGGCCCATGCCCTGGAATCACCACCTCCGCCTTGAGTTCGCGCACGCGAGTCAACGTACCGCTCCATTCGCGCACTCGTGACTGGTCCGGGCCGACCAACGGCACCGGCCAGCCAACCATGTCACCCACGAAAACGATGCCTTGCTTGGGCAAATGAACCACCAGGTCGCCGGTCGTGTGCGCGTTGCCCAACGCCAGCACGTCGATGGCGCAAGCCGCGTCGCGAATCGAGTATCTATCCTTGACTGCGATGTCCGGCAGAAGCGCCACGAAATCATCCGGCACCGTCGCATAGCCTTCGCCTAGCCGGATGTCACTTTCCAAGCTGCGCCGCTGCTCCTCGCTCAAGGGCTTCCCGGAGCTGGTCTTACCCGTCTCCAACAGCTTGCGAAAACTCGCCAGGACGTCGGGAATGGCGCGATGAAACTGATCGCGATTCTTCTTCCCCTGGCCGGGCAAATACTCGAGCGACGCGGCGTGCCCGACGAGCTTCATCGATGGAAAAGCGTCGCGATAGACGCGATTGCCGACGATGTGATCGTCGTGCCAGTGGGTGTTGATCAGGTAACGCACCGGCTTGTCGGTGCGCAGTCGGATTTCACTCAGGACGTTCTTCGTGGTCGCATCGTTCGACTGCGCGTCGATCACGACGACGTGATCGGCGCACTCGATGAAACCCGAGTTCGACTCGACCGCGAAGCCGGGCGGGTCGGTACGCAAGACTGCGAAAACATTATCTCGCAGTCGCGTGACCGAGAACCCGTTCGCCGCATCGGCCGCGACCGCGAGCAACAGCAGCGCGAGCGAGGCAAGGCTTCGATGGACGAGCGTGCGGGCCATGTCATCTCCGTGCCAGAGACAGCGACGGCCCCCATCATAAGCACTTCACTTCGCGTGCGTCACCACTCGTAGCGCAGCGTCCCGAGCACCGTCCGCGACGCACCGAAGTAACAGCTGTTGTTGAACGAGCAAGCGGTCACGTGGCGCTTGTCGAACAGGTTGGCGACGTTCAGCGCAATCTCCGCACCGTCGAGCGCCGAGGACAGCCGGCCGAGATCGTAGCTGGCCAATGCATCGACCAGGACGAAGCTGTCGGTGGTGAACGCGGTGAACTGGGTGACGCCGTTGACGACGGCGTACGTCGTCGTGCCATCCGAACCGCCGACGTAACGCACACCGCCTCCAACTGTCAGACCACCCAATCGTCCTTCCGCGCGCAGCGGGGCGAAGTCATAGGTGAGGAACGTCGAGGCCATCCAAACGGGCGTGCCCAGCGGCCGCGTGCCCGTAGTCGTGGGCATCACGCCGCTCGCCGGCGAACCCTGCGTGATCTCAGCATCGGTGTAGCTGCCCGTGAACACGATCTCGAAGCCCGGCAGGACTTCGCCGCGCCCTTCCAACTCGGCGCCCTGCACTTTGGTTTCACCGATCTGGATCTGCGCGTTCGAAGGAATACCGTTGGTGCCGGCTTCCGGATGTCCCACCACGACCTTCTGCCGTCGCAAGTCGTAGGCTGCGAACGTAAACAGCGCGTTGAGATTAGCGGGCTGATACTTCAATCCCACTTCATATTGACGGCCGGTCACCGGATCGAACGCTTCACCTTGATACGTGTTGCCCGTCTGCGGCTCAAACGATTCGGAATAGCTCGCGAAGGGCGCGAAGCCCATCGGCAGCTCATACAGCGCGCCCAGCCGCATCGTGAAAGCATGTTGTGACAGCGGCGTGGTGACGCCGTTGCGCTTATTGAGCGAGTCCTGTTCGTAGGTGTCGTAGCGACCGCTGGCGATGAGTTGCAGCCGGTCGATCTCGATCTGGTCCTGCGCGTAAATGCCGATCTGTTCGCGCTCGGTCTCGGTGTTGATGTACGCCGGAGAAAGGCGAGTCAGATCTCGCGTCGGCATCACGCCGCCATACGTCGGCGCGAACAGGCTCAAATTCGGAATACTCGTCAGCGGATCGTTGCTGACGCCGTCGTTGAACCGCTGGACGTTCTCACCGTCGATATTCTGATAGTCGACGCCGATCAAAACATTGTGCGCGAGCGGGCCGGTGCTGAACCCGATGGACAGGCTCGTGTCGGCCGTGAGCGTATCGAAGTCCTCGTCGGCGCCACCGCCGCCGCGAGTGATGGTCGAGAAGTCGGTGTTGCGAGTGGCCGTCGCACCCGTCGTTGCAAAGCCATTGACGTACAGCTGTCGGTAGCTCAGGTCAGTGTTTTGAAAGCGAGCGTTGGTCCGCAGCGAAACACTTTCGTTGAACTCGTGCCGGAACTGCGCGGCAATCGAGCGCTGATAACGATCGAACACTTCGTAGTCGGGATCGCCGGTGTTGATGTCCTCCGGCAGCTGGCCGAACGGATTGGGCAACACCGAGCCGAACGCGGGCACACCCGAATAGCCGCCGCCTTTCGGATCGTGCTGATACGCGGCGATCAACGTCAGGCTGGTCTGCGCCGAAGGCGCAAACGTGAGCATCGGGCTGAAGTGCGTCCGCTCGCTCTCGGTCATCGAGGTGAAGCCATCGAAGCGCTGCGCGCCGCTCGCCAGCCGAAACAGCCAGCGCCCGTCATCGTCCAGCGGACGATTGATGTCGATGTTGCCGAGCTGCGAATCGTAGTTGCCGACCGACAGCTCCACGCGTTGGAAGGCATTCGGCTCGGGTACTTTGCTGGTGAGATTCACCAGGCCGCCGGGCGTCGAGTTGCCGTACAGCACCGATGCAGGGCCTTTGACGATGTCGACGTGATCGACGCGGTTGAAGTCGATCTGCGGCGTCGAATACGGTCCGGCGATGAGTCGCATGCCGTCGAGAAAAAAGCCAGGCGCGAATCCGCGCAGATACATCTGGTCGTAGCGAGTGACCATGCCGCCGCGCTGATTGGGGGAAACGCCGGCAACGTACGTGAGGGCCTGGTTGATGGAGCGAGCATTGCGACGCGCGAGCTCGTCGGCATCGATCACCGTGACGGTCTGCGGCGTTTTCATCAGCGGCGTGTCGGTCTTCGTGCCTGCGCCAGTGCCCTTGTCGCGCACGCCGGTCACGACGATGGTGTTGCGTTCGGAAACATCGCTGGCGGTCTCGGCGACCGCCGCGTTGGCGACAATGAGGGCCGTGCCGCCCAGCAAGGCGCATCTCACGCCAATAGATAAGTGAGCGCGCGACGACTCGAACGAACGGCCAGCCATAGAGATCCCTGAGCGCGGCGCCCCATGGTCCTCATGGGCTCGCGTGCTTATTGATGGAGAACTGGCTGGCTGCAGGATCGAGAAGAGGCTCGACCGTTGGCGGGCTACTGACCGCGGCGCCCCTGAAACCGTGCGGGATCAGGGGGCCGCGGCGGCGGAATGATAGTGGCTCGCATTCGCGGAAGCAAAGTCCGCGCCTCGCCTGCTCAGCGGTTCAGCACGACCACCGAAATCGCGCCATCGACCTCGACTGCGTGAGCGGCGTTCCTAAGCTCCAACGGGCGGCCCAGAACGCCTTGATAAGTGTGGCTGAACAAGGGTTGCGCCGTCGGCTGCTTGGCCGGCTTCACCGTCACCTGCAACTCATAGATTTCTCCCGCCAGGCGGCGGACCTGCATGGCGACCACGTTCGGCGGCAAGTCCAGCGTAAATGGCTCGCCCTGCCGCGTCTCGAACGTCGAGCGCACCTTGTTGTCGGTGCCCTGGGTGGCGACGCTGATTTCGTAATGGGCTCGAAATATTTCCGCGGCCTGCGCTGCCCCGGCCGCCAGGCCCGCCGCTGCCACGAGCAGCGCCAGTCTGCTAGCTCTCGTCATTTGGATCTCCCTCTCGAGTCTTCCCGCTCGTGTATTCGCTATCTCATCAAAAGTGGAGCCGCACCGGCCCTTTCCGATGGTAGTGGCCGACGGCAACTGGCGACACTGCATTCCGGAGCCGGCGCACTCCCTATTGAACTGGCCGAAACACCTGTATATAACAACAGTACTCCAACGTTCCGCGCCCACTCCCATGGATTACCGCGATCCCATCATCGTCATCGACGAGACCATCGACAATCTGATGTATCTCGTTGAATCGTGGCTGGAAGATCTGGACGTCGCGATGGCGGTGGACAGCAACCTGCTGAGATGGGACGACGCCAAGTCGCTGGCGGCCCTGCGCGCGGCGCGCGCGTTGCTGCCACGACTGCGCATCGTGCGTTCGAATTATGAGAGCAGCCCATCATTGCCGGACGCGGCGGGCTACGTGCGCGATCGTGCCCTGGTCGACTACGTCGAACGCGAGCAAGTGAACTTCCGCAGGATTTTACGAGTCCCGCGGAAGCCAGAGCGGAAGTCCAACGGCAAAGAGGACCCGGACTAGGAACTGCACCTCGGTGCATGGCGTTCGCTGCTTACCAGCAAGCAACCGGAGAACGTCATGGAACAGGTGGAAAAAACAGTCGAAGTGAATTGCCCGATCCGCACGGTTTACAACCAGTGGACTCAGTTCGAGGAATTCCCGCGCTTCATGGCCGGCGTGAAAGAAGTGCGCCAGCTCGACGATACGCACGTGCACTGGCATGCGGAGATCTGGGGCAAGGACAAAGAGTGGGATGCGGAAATCACCGAGCAGGAGCCTGACAAACGCATCTCCTGGAAAAGCATTTCCGGCGCGCCAAATGCCGGCACGGTGCGTTTCGAGCCACTGGGCGCCGATCGCACGCGCGTGCGGCTGGTGATGGCGTACGAGCCCGAGGGCGCGATAGAAAACATGGGCGACGCCGTGGGCATCGTCAGCTCGCGAGTCGAGAACACCGTGCAGGATTTCAAGAAGTTCATCGAATCGCGCGGCCGCGAGACGGGCGCATGGCGCGGCGAAGTGGACGACAGCCGGCCCGTTTGAAACATCCCTTGAGCCTGCCCGCGCCGGGCGCCGATTGGAACAGACGCGCGCTCGGCGCGTTCGCTTCATGCCGAAGCGACGAATGGATGAAATATTTCTTATCGGGAAAATTTCTAAGCGAGGTAGGCTATGAAGATCACGACTATGCTGCTGATCGCGGCACTGAGCACCGCCAGCACGGCGGCGCTGGGTGCGGATGCGATTTCAGCGGCGGATTTCGCCAAGAAGGCCGGCGCCGCGGGCGCGGCCGAGGTGGAGATGGGCAAGCTTGGGGCGCAGAAGGCCACCGACGCCCAAGTGAAAGCATTCGCGCAAAAGATGGTGACCGACCACACCAAGGCCAATAAGGAACTGATGGCCGCGGCCAAGAGCAAGGGCCTGGAAGTGCCCACGGAGCCGGGGCTGATGCACAAGGGCATGAAGGAGAAGTTCGAGGCGCAGGAGGCCGACCGGGACTTCAATCATGACTTCATGCAACAGATGGTGCGGGATCACGAAGCCACGGTCGAGTTGTTCCAGACGGCGGCCAACGACTCGACGCTGGATCCGGATCTGCGCGCGCTGGCGAAGAAGACGTTGCCGACGCTGGAGCAGCACCTGGCGGATGCGCAAAAGCTGGAAGCGAAATTCGCGAAGAAATAACGCGCGGTCACACCTCACGTGGAAGCTAACCTGCGAGGGCTAGCTTCCACTTTAGGGAAATACATCAATCGCCTTTGTCGCCCTGCCCGCGCGGCGCCTTGCGTTTAGCCGGCTTGCGACGATCCGTCGATAACGACTGACTCACGTCATCGCTCTCTTTGAACCGCCCGCGCTTGCTCCGGCGCACGTAGCGCTTGTCGCCTTTGGGGGCAATCAGCGTTCGCTTCGCCGCCTTGCGCGTGGACTTCTTCTTGCTCGACTTGCTCTTGCTCGACTGTTTCTTCTTGGCTCGTTTGCGGGTTGCCATCTGGCCTCCTGTGGTGAGTCCCCTGTCATGTGACAAGACTTCAACCCCGGGGTCAGCGCGGAGTTCCCTCCGACACCCGTTCCATGCGCAACTGCATGACGATACCCTTGCGCCAGGCGTCGGCGTCCGGATCGACACTGGCATACGGAATATCCGCGCGCCGCTGCCGCTCCTCGGCGCCGGAAACATTCAGCCGTCGATCGCGATCCGCAATCATCCGCGGATTGGCCTGACCGTCGGCCGTGAAGCCCATCATGAGCAGCGGCGATCCCATCGGCAGCGGCTGCTCGCGATCGGTGTGCCAGGTGTGCCACGTCTTGCCGTAAGTGCCGGCGATCTTGGTCATGAGCTCGCGCTCGGCCACTTCGGGAATACCTGGCGCGACCAGTGCCCCGGATCGCACCTCGTGCACATGGCTGTGCCACAGATGTTTCTCCTCCGGCGGCAAGGACGAGAACAGCTTGCTCGTGACGATGTACTCGATGCCCATGATCTTCGCGTCTTCGTCGTTGCCGTCGAAGATCACGCATTGAATCAGGTCTTCATTGACATGCCCGCAGTAATGGTGCGCCTCCATCTGCCCTTGCATGTTGCCGTTGTAAAAATGGAAGCCGTCGAGATACGCATTCAGCTGCCCCAACGGAGCCTTGTCCTGCAGCAGGTTGGCGCCGGACTCCAGCAACTTGGTCTTGCCCTTTGGCTCCTCGCCCGGCGAAGTGACGTTCGAACTGGTGTTTTCTCCGCCGCAGCCGGCGGCGAGCGCGAAACAGCTCAGCAGCAACGCTGGCGCCGTCCTGGTCATTTCGTTTCTCCGCCGTTGGCGAGCGTCGGGGTCCGAGAGCGTGCGGCGAATCGGGCCAGGCGCTCGAACACCATTTCCATGCGGCGCAGATCTTCGTCGGACAGATCGTTGAGGTTGGCCATTTCGGTCCTGGCCCCCTGCACCGACCGTAACAGCTCGTCGAGCTTCAGATGCATGGCGCGGGCGTCACGGTTCTGCGTGTACTGAATCAGGAACACCATCAGGAACGTGACGATGGTGGTGCCCGTGTTGATCCACAGCTGCCAGGTATCGGAGTAGTCGAACAGCGGGCCGGTAATCGCCCACACCGCGATCACGAACAGCGACGCGAAGAACGCGCCGGCCGAGCCCACCTTGTCAGCCACGCCGATGGCAAACCGGGAGAACACAAATAGCGGATGATCTTTGGCATTCATGGTCGATCGCTCGGCTTGCGGAGGTTGGCGCCGTGATGCGAGTCCAATGCCGACATACCTGCAAAGTTCCGCCATGCAACGAGCCAGCGGCCATCGCGCGGCCGCCATGGCGCGCACCGAAATAATTCGATCGAGTGGATCCGGCGCACCTCTGCGGCGTTTCCATACAACGGAGGTCGAACACGAGCGGCGGGTCATCCCGCTGGCCTGATGACAAGAATAGCGAGAGAGTTGCTGGTATTTTGTGTCGAGTCCACGCACCGTTTTTCGGGGGCAGCGCCATGCGAGCGGCAAGAAAACCCACCTCGGAACACATCGTCAAAATCGATCCGATCATGAACCGGCCCGCGAACGCGGACGAGAGCGTGCCGGAAGCTTTAGTACCGGATGTCGTCCACGCGGACGCGCATCCCATGGAGCCGGAAGCCCCGCAGACTCGTTGGACGCGTATAGCGCGCCGCGCGTATGAGTTGGCGCAGCAGCGTGGCTTCGCGCCAGGAGCCGAATTGAGCGACTGGCTGCAAGCCGAGCAAGAAATCGACGCGGCCGAGCAGCAGCGCCAGGCGGCGCCTGAGAATCAACTCTCAGGCTAGCTCTCTCCATCGGGAGAGAGCCAGGCAGGACACTGGCCAGGGTCACCGGGCGGAGCCGGCGCCCTGGGTCAGCATTGCGAACGTTTGCTGGGCGTGCTCGAGGTGTTGCATGACCTCGGGCAAGGTCTGGATGGAATATTTTTTCAGCGCCTCGTTCTGGCCATTGCTGATATGCCACTGCAGCAGATTGGCGGTGCGCTGATGATCCTGGATCTGCGCCGAGATATACGCGATGTCGAAGCTTTGACCCGACGCCTTCTGCAGCTCGTTGCGCACACTCTGATGCTCGGGATCGAGGTCCTTGGGCAGATCCGGATTCAAGCCTCGTCCCGTACGCAGCAACTGCTGGTTGGATTTCGAATGCACCTCCACCATGCGATCGGCGAACTCGCGCACTGACGCGTTGCTCGCCTTCTTCTGCGCGATCTTGCCGAGCTCCACTTCCGCCCGGCCGCCGAGCGCGGCCTGTCGCACGAACAGCTTGTCTTGAGTGTTCGATCCTTCAGTGGCGGGCTGCGCCGCTTCTTTGCCGGGAGTGTCGGGCGACATGCCGCCCGGATTGGCGCCCTCCTGCGCGAAGCTGGTGGTGGCCAGCAGCGCGCAGCTGCTGGCGACAAAGAATTTGGATAGTGGCATCGATGTCTCCATGAAAAATGCGTAGCTCAAAGCGCCAGCATGTACGCGACCAGCGAATCCTTCTCTTCCTGAGTGAGCTTCAGCGCCAGCACCAGGTTGAAGAACTCCACCGTGTCGGCCAGCGTCATGAGACGGCCATCGTGCAGGTACGGCGGCGAGTCCTTGATACCGCGCAGAGTGAACGTCTTGATCGGCCCGTCCGGCATCGCCGCCTGATCGTTGAACACCTGGCCGACCTTGTAGAAACGCTCCGTTTTCAGGTCGTGCATCATGTGATCGAGGAACGACGATTGCGGGATGTGACATCCGGCGCATTGGCCCTTGCCCATGAAGACTTGTTCGCCCGCCAGCTCCTTGGCGCTGGCCTTGGTGGGATCGAGCTTGCCGGTCGGCGTGAGTTTCGGCGCCGGTGGGAAGTCGATCATGTTCTGCATCTGCGCCATCATGGCGACCTGATTCGGCCGGTCGGGCAGGTTCACGCCTTTGCGCGTGGCGCTCACATGATCGCCGTTGAAGTACGCCGTGCGTTGTTCGAACTCGGTGAAGTCTTCGACCGAGCGCAACGAGCGCTTCGAGCCATGGATCTGCTGGTTGAACATGCCGCGCAGACTGGTCGTGTCGAGCCGGAAGCGCGCCGTCTGCGGCCGCACGTCCGGCGTCAAATGGAATGCGCCGTTGGTGTGAAAGTTGGCATGACAGTCGAGACAGGCGACCCCGTCGCTCTGCTCGGCCACTTTGCGATCCTCGGTCTGGTTGAACTCCTCCTGCGGAAACGGCGTCAGCAGCAGGCGCAGCCCTTCGATCTGCACTGGCGTCAATATGCCCACGGTCATCGCGTAGAAATTCCGGATGGTCAGCAGTTTGCCGCCGCTGATATCGCCCAGATCCGGGCGATTGGTCAGGAAGATCGGCGCGGGAAATTCCGGCGTCAGATGATCCGGCAGATCGAAGTCGACGTCGAAGCGCTTGAGGTTGCGATCTTCGGCGTCGCCGATGGCGTCGATCTGATTTTGCGGAAACACCTGGCCGCCGGTCAGATGCTTAACGTGCGGCAGAGGCATGAAGCCTGCCGGAAACAATCCTTTTGCCTTGATGTCCTCCGGCGACATGTTGGCCAGCGACTCCCAGCTGCTGCCGGGGCGCAATTTCACGCGCACACCTTCTTGCACGCCTTTTCGTCCGCCGGACATCTTCAAGCCTTGCATCGGACGATCAGCGAGATCGTAGCGTTCGTTCAGAAGATTCTGCTGCCGGCGCTGGACCGCGGGTTTGGCGCCTTCGTCATTTCGCCGGACCACGTCGAGCGGCAATGTGGGCAAGGGACGATAGGTCGCATCCGGCGGCAGTGAATCGGCGAGCGTTCCGCCGCCGACAGCGATACCCAGCAGAGCCAGACTCAGGAGAAATTTTCCTTTGCAATTTTTTCGATTGTGCTCGAACGCGAATATTTCTTTCAAACAGGCGCTGCCAGCGGTGCTCTTCATGATGCGTCTCGCGTCCGTTGTAGTGGCGAGAACGCAAGTGAGATCGATACCACAAAGTTCCTCGACCACGGTTCGCCGAAGGCGCGCAGCCGACTCACGACTGAATTGACTTACGTCACTCCGCCGTGCGGGACGCGATCACTGCTGCGATGGTTGGGGCGGTGGCGCAGTCGCGCTGTCCACGTTGGCATTGGGAGCTTCGCTCGAGTCGGTGGCTGGCCGACCATCGTTCGCCGGCGCAGTCGGCGGGTCCGCTCTGCCGGCGGTACCGTCGGCATTGCCGGGGCCGTTGCCGTCTGAATTTGTTTGCTCTCTGGCGCAGGCAGCCGCGAGCAGCGAGATCATGACGATGCTAACGATGGATTTCATAGCTGCGTTCGCCTGTATGCGTTACAGAGTTGGCAGACTCGTCAACGCAGGCTCGCAGGAGGTGTTCCGCCGGTCGGCTGGCGCTGGCTCCGAATCGCTGGTCGCGCGCGAGCTGTCGCGCTCGGGACGCAGTCGCAAAATTAACATAGGTTAATGTCGCTCCTGAACTTTGCGCCTCGGCGGGACCAACTTGCAGGCTGAGCAGTTTAGTAGCGGAACGGGCCTACTGAGGCTTATCGTAACCGAGGAGTCACGGCAGACGCCCACCCAGCATGAGTCCTCATCATGACGTCAGCGGATCGCGCGGACCTCGAATTTTCCGGCCGGTTGAATCGCGGGCTGAAACGCATCGCGTCCGCGAAAGGCATCGACGCGATTTTGCTCGCGACCACGAACGCCGCGCGGGAGTTGGCCAACTCGGCAGGACTCTGCGCCGTGCCCAACGATCAAACTCATTGTGTGATCGCGACGGCGGGAGACGGCGTGACCACGCTGAATGGCGACTCTTCCCTGCAACGCCTGGTGGCTTCGGCTGCGAGCGGCGGCGAAGCCGTCGTCCAGCATCGGCCGAATATGGAGCTGGAGCTACCTGTGGGCCGGCGCCTGCTCGCCGAAACGTTGTTGACCGTTCCGCTCGGCGAAGACTCGGGCTTCGTGGGGCTGGCCTTTTTCTGGGGCGACGGCACGAGCCCCAGCACGCAACAGCTGGCTGTATTACCCGCGCTCGCGTGGACCAGCTGTCTCGCGCTGCGAACTCAGCAGCATGAAGGGGAGCTGCGAGAGTGTCGCGCCGAGCATCGTTCGCATATCCTGGAGCTGCAGCACCGCGCGCGTAACGTGCTTGCCGTGGTCCGATCGATCATTCGCCGATCCGGCATCACGGCCGAGTCTCAGGAAGAGTTCACATCACATCTCGAAGCGCGCATCAGCGCTCTCGCTCGAACTCAAGGCGCGCTCACCGTCGATCAGCGGACCGGACCGGAGCTCGAAGATCTGGTGCGCGCGGAGCTCACTGCCAACGCCGTTCGCGACAATCAATTCAACATCGCCGGTCCTTCGGTGCGGCTGGCGTCGCGCGCCGCCGAGATGATGGCGCTGACGTTTCACGAGCTCACCACCAATGCCCTCAAGTTTGGCGCTCTCACGACTCCGGACGGACGGATCGCGGTGAGCTGGAGTGTCGAAGCCACGCAGCCGCCGGCGCTGCGTTGGCGCTGGACCGAATCCAACATTCATGTCGCGCAGACCTCGCCTGTCCGACGCGGCTTCGGCCGGGAACTGATCGAACGCGTATTGCCTTACGAGTTTGGCGCTGTCACCAGCTTCACGGTCGGCGCCGACGGCGCGTGCTGCGAGATCGAGCTGCCGATCAACGAACGTACTACTGCTCCTCCCATGGAATTCGCCTGACCGCGGAGACCGCCATGACAACTCAGCGAACAATGGATGACAAAGTGACGCTCGGTGGAATGCGAGTGCTGGTGGTGGAGGACGACTACTTCATTGCCGCCGAGATCTGCAACACGCTGCGCGCTCACGGCGCCGAAGTGGTCGGCCCCTCACCTGACGTGGAGCACGGCTTGCGCCTCGCCAAAAGCGAGCGAATCGATTGCGCCGTGCTGGACATCAATCTGCAGGGCACGCTGGCGTTCAACCTGGCCAACGAGCTACGCGAGCGAGGCACGCCTGCCATCTTCGCCACTGGCTACGACGGCTCGGTGCTGCCCGGAGAGTTCAGCGGCAGCGTGCGGCTGGAAAAACCGGTGAATCTGAATGCACTGCTGCGCGCCGTGCAGACCTTCCGGACTCGAAAGTCGGAGCAGGCAAGTTGAGAGCAACCCTGTCCATGTCCGATTCCAGCCTCATTCAACTGCTGATCCGCAAGCTCGAAAACTTCGCGGAGCTGACGGATGAAGAGAAGCACGCCCTGCACGAGGCGGCCGGGCCGGTGCGAACCTATGGCTCGCACGAGGACTTGATTCGCGAAGGCGAACAGGCCGGCGGCGTGGCCGTGGTTCTTTCCGGCTTCGCGTGCCGGCACAAGATGCTTCCTGACGGCCGGCGCCAGATCATCGGTTATTTCCTGCCGGGCGATATGTGCGACGCCCGCGTCTTCATCCTGAAAAAGATGGACCACACCATCAGCACGCTTGCGCCGTCCTCGGTCACGACGTTATCGCGCGAGGCCATTCTCGAAATCACGTCCAGATACCCGCGGCTGACGCGCGCCTTCTGGTGGAACACGCTGGTCGAAGAGGCGATCGGCCGTCAGTGGCTGGTGAGCATCGGCCAACGCACCGCGCTGGAGCGCGTGGCGCATTTGTTCTGCGAGATCTACGTGCGCCTGCAGTCGGTGGGACTGGCGACGCCGGAAAGCTGCGAGTTCCCGGTCACGCAATCCGAGCTGGCCGATACGGTTGCGCTATCCACCGTGCATGTGAACCGCACGCTGAAAGAACTGCGGCGCGTGGGCTTGGTATCCATGAGCAGCAAGTCACTCGTCATCCATGACTTCACCGGCCTGCGCGCACTGGCGATGTTCGATCCCGGCTATCTGCATCTGGAAGGCGAAGGTCTGCTCAAGGACCGCTATAGCCACGTCCTGTTGAAGACGCTATAGCCGCCCGCACTCGCGCCAGATCGTGGCGGGACTCCCCGGGCACCTCGACGGGCTTGCAGATATAAAACTCGTGCTCGGGCCGCGACAGCACCTCGAAACCCGCCGAGCGCAACAACGCTTCCACGCAGCTCGCGTTCGGCACCCACCAATTGCTGCCGTCGTCGGCGACCCGATGCTCGACGAACGCCATCTTTGGCCAGGCTTCATCCAACAGCAGATCCCGACGATGCAACGGCACGTCGGGCGGCACGACGTCGCGCGGTTCGCCCGGCATGGTCATGCTCTGAAACGCCATGAGTCGATCGGTCACCCGTCGCACGAGGTCGAGCGCCAGCGTCGGATAGCGCAGGTGATAAAACACGCCCGTGAACCACACCAAGTCATAGTGCTGGCGGGCGTTGATCAGACTGTAGACATCCCCTTCGATGAAATCGACGCTATCTTGCAGGCCGAGTTTGCGTGCGGCCCAGCGCGCCTGGCGCACGTACATCGGTTCGACATCGACTCCCACCACCTGGGCGCCGCGCCTCGCCAGCTCGAAACTGTAGAAGCCCGCGTTGCAACCGATATCGAGAGCCGTCCAGCCGGATAAATCGTCGGGCACGGCGTCCGCCACGTGGCGCCATTTGAAACTGGGGAAGTCGCCGAAGGGATGATCGGGCGAGGTCTGCGTCCCGTCCGGGAGATGCAAGTTGTGAAACCACGGACCTAGGTCCGCGATCTGTTGTCGAATCGACGCCTGCGCCAGCATGTTCGATTCCTCAAGGAGCGGCGACGGCGTGCTCACCGGCTCCGGAGATCAGAGCTTTTCTTCGATCGGGACCGCCTCGCGCCGCGTTGAGGTAACGTTCGAGCTCCTCCGCACGGTGCACACTGCTGTGCTCGGCGCAGACGCGCTCACGCGCCGCGATTGCAATCTGCCGGGCCTGTTCGTCGCTCACCTCGTCCAGATAACGGGTGACGTCGTCCGTGGAGCTCGCCAGCAGAATCTCCTTGCCCGGCTCCAGCACATCGCTCAAGCCGACCCATTCATCCGAAATGATGGGCGTGCCGCAGGCGGCTGCCTCGAACAATCGAACGCTGGGTGAATACCCGGCCTTGCGCATATCGGCGCGCGTGAGATTCAGAGTAAAACGCTGACGCCCGTAGAACTGTGCATGCGAGCCCGGCGCCATGTGATCGATGCGCTGGACGTTTTTCGGCCAGGTCAGATGCGCTGGATACTGCGCGCCGACTACGGCGAAGCGACGTTTCGGCAAGCGGCGCGCCGGCTCGTTCAACAACTGCTCCAGCGCAGGCTGACGGTCGACGCTGTACGTGCCGAGATAACCCAGCTCGATATCGCGACGCACGTCTTTCGGCTGGTGCTGATCGACGTCGACACTGCAGTACAAAGGCCGCGCGCACCTCGCTCCGAAATCGCGCTCCAGGCGCTGCAGAGTGGGGCCGCCCGTGAAACTCAACATCAGATCGAACTCCGGAACTTGCGAAGCGGCCAGATATTCGCAACTGTCGTCTCGCAGTTTTGCCAATGTCACTGGAGTGTCGATGTCGTAAAACGCTTTGACACCCGTGGCATGCTCGAGCACCCACTCGCACACACTTCGGCCATCGTCCACATAGGAACCGACGATCACCGCCGCGGCCGCACGAATGCGCGGCGTGAATCGCGCGCGCAATTCCTCTACGTCCACATACAAGCGCGACTGGCAAAACGGCAGGATCGGCGCGTCCCGATTGCTCGCATACCACGGTTGATCGCGTTCCAGAAACAACACCTTGTGGCCGCGCCGATGCAGCCCGCGGATCAGCGAACGATACGTCGAGGCATGGCCATTGCCCCATGACGACGTGATCGACAGGCCGATAAAAATGATTTCGTCAGAGCGCCGCACGGTGCCTCTCCTCGTCAACTCGGGTCGACCGGACGCGGCCGGACAATTGCTCTACCAGTAAGGTCTTCACCTGCTGCGCGCGGTGTCGATAGGTGTGCTCGCCCAATAACCGACGACGGGCGCGTTCCCCGATGCGGCGCGCCTGTTGCGTCGTCAGCCGTGACAGCACCGCCGCCACCTCCTCGCCATTCGCGACGCGCAACACTTCCTCATCCGGCTCCAGGAACTGCTCCAGTCCTTCCCAGGCGTCGCAGAGCAAACACGCGCCGGCGCCGGCCGCCTCGAATACCCGCGTTGGCGGCGAGTAACCGACGTGCGCCATGCTGTCGCGATTGATGTTCAACACCGCGAGGGTGGAACAGTTGAATGCATTGTGGTCGCGTGTATAAACGTGGCCGACATAGTTGATGTTGGGACTCAGGGCGACGTTGCTGTCCCAACCTGCCCCGCCCATCAGGAAACTTTGCTTGGGCAGCAGAGCAGCGGGTTTGAGGAAAAATTCACGCACGCGGGCCTCGCGATCGGGCAGCCGGTTGCCGAGAAAACCCAATGCGCCATGGAATCGCGACTCCGCCGGGACGGGGTGATGCGTCATTGGGTCTAGCGCGTTGTATATAGGAACGCACCGGCGCGCCCCAAAGTTCACATAAGACTGAACGACGGGCGGCCCGCCGCCATACGTCAGCACCAAGTCATACTTCGAAACCTGGGCATGGAACGGGTCCTGGGGATTGTCGCGCATGCGCTGCAGCGTCGCCGGCGCGTCCACATCCCAAAAAACGGTCAGATTCGACGCTCGTCGCAGGCGCGGGACTTCGGATTCCAGTGCTTCGTCGAACACACCGACGCCGCTTGCCTTGACGATGATGTCTGCGTCGCGCGCCTGTTCGAGTGCGGTATGCATGCCGTCGGGCGTGGCTGGATAAACGACCGATTTGGCCCAGGGCGGATCGGCCATGTCGCGATGCTGTTGGCGTTCGAATGCGTCCGGCTCGTAGAAAGTGACATCGAAGCCGCATTCGTCCAGCGCCCGAATCATGCCCCGATAATAGGTCGCCGCGCCGTTCCAGTACGCCGACACCAGGCTCGAGCCGAACATCGCCAAGGTTACTTTCGCAGTCATGCCAACCCTCCAGCGGCGGAGCGGCGCACGGGCTGCGCTCGCAAACTCGTGAGAATGTTCAGCAGCTCGTCGACGCGATGCGCGCAGGAATGACGAGCTCGAATCGTTTCCAATCCCTGGCGCACGAGGCTTTCAGCCAAAGCGGCATCGGTCAGGACGGCGCGCAAGTGCCGCTGCATCTCGCCGCCATTGTTCGCGACGAGGTAGTCGATGCCCGGGCGGAACAGCGCCTCTGCGTCCTGCCAGGGAGCACTGATCAGCGGGATGCCGCAAGCCAGCGCTTCGAACATCCGGATCGTGGGGATGCCGTGCAGTTGGTTTGTATAGGTTTGTCGTGGCACATGGACCGTGCATCGATGCCGCGCAAATGTTTCTGGCACGAGATGGTTGGGAAGCCAGCCTCGATAGTCGATGCCCGCCTCTCGCAACAGGCCCAACGCGTGCCGTGGATAACGAACGCCGTATGCACTCGCGCTCAAGCCGAGCTGCTTCACGGGTTCGATCAGGAATTCCGACAGTTCGGCGCTGCGCTCGTCGTCGCCCCAGTTGCCGATCCAGACCAGATCGTTGCGAGACTTAGGGTGCGGCAATGGCTTGAACCGGCGAAGATCCGCCGCCTCGTGCCACACCCATGCTCGTGCTGCCCAGCCCTGCCGAATATATTGATCCGCGACGGCTTGACCGAATGCGAGCACGCCGTCGTAGTGACTCAGATCGATCGTCGCCATGGTGCCCGCATCGGTCACGCTGCGATGATGCGTATCATGAAACAGCGCTGTGCAACCCAACCGATCCGCGCGTTCGCCGATCCGTGAGATCCATTGCGGCTCGTTCCATTCGTGGACGATGACGACGTCGGCGTCTTGTAATGCCGCATCGAGATCCAGGCTTTTCGCGTCGTATCTCGTACTTCTCAACTCGGGGAACGTGGCTTCGAAGTCTCCGATCGCGGCCTCGCCGCGTTCGGCGAGCAGGTTGGTCAGGCTCCAGGCGTCCTCGGGCTCGTACACATGCACATCGTGCCCCCGATCGAGCAGCTCGCTGACGACGCCTCGCAGGAAATGGGCATTGCCGTGGTTCCAGTCCGAAATCAATGAGTGATAGAACAATACGAGCTTCATGCCACCGCTCGCTTGTGGCTCGCATGGTGGCCAAGTAGCTTTCGATATACGTCAACGTACTCGGCCACTGTTGTCTCGATGCAATATCGGTTGGCGCGCTCGGCAGCTGCAGCCGCCACGATTGTTATCTGCTCTGGATGCGCGATGAGCTGGTCGAGTACGCCGCGCAGATGTCGGCTGTCACGAGGCTCGAAGAATTCGGCTGCGCCATC
Organism: Steroidobacter sp.; assembly: GCF_036402275.1. NCBI lineage: Bacteria > Pseudomonadati > Pseudomonadota > Gammaproteobacteria > Steroidobacterales > Steroidobacteraceae > Steroidobacter > Steroidobacter sp. The sequence continues at coordinate 175,245 of NZ_DASWTF010000009.1, forward strand.
CCAGAGCTCGCGCAGAGTCGGAATGTCCGCCAGGACCAGCGCGCAGCCGGCCATGGCGGCTTCGAGCACCGCCAATCCGAAGGGCTCGTACAGTGCCGGGTGTACGAAGATGCTGGCTCGTCGCAGCCACGCCTCGACGTCATCAGTCGGCAACGTGCCCAGACAACGCAGCGACACGGGCGCAAACGACTGGCCGTCCGGCCCCGTGACGTTTCCAATGACATACGCCGACCAAGAGGCGCCCGCCGACGCATCATCGAGCACATGCATGTTCTTGGACGCGTCCCAAGGACGGCCACAAGCCAGTACGATCGCTTCGCGATCGCCCGGCCAAGTGCGGCGCGCGGCGCGAGCTCGCGCGTTGTGAATTACTCGGACAGGTGCGTGAAATTCATAGCAAGCGCGCAACTGCTCCAAGAAAGCGGCGGTCGGCGCGATGACACAATCGGCGGAGTTCAGTCCACGAGCGACATTGTTTCGATACTCATCCCACCGCGCGGGTGCGGCTTCGCCGTGCACAGCCTGCCACCATGTCGCCACACACGAGTGGGCAACGCAGACCACCGGCCGACGCCAGGCCAACGACGCGTGTGTGTAGCCGTTCAAGTGGACCAGATCGACGGCATTGCCGGATGCGAGATCGAGCAGCCAGTCGCCGGCCGCGGCCACATCGCTCCATGGATCATCCATCCACTCGAGCCGATAATCCGATTCGACCAGGCTCACATTCTCGAGCGACTGAGCAGCCACGCGCTGCTCTTCCGACGGCCGTGGCCCCATCGTCGCCAGCACGACGCGTACATCGTACTCACGCAAGGCCGAACACAGGTCTAACGCATAGGTCCACACGCCACCGACCGCATCCGCTGTCATCAAGACCTTCATGCGGCGTAGACCTCGTCGATGAGCGCGGCGCTGCGAACGATGTGTTCAGCCTCAGGGTCGAACCGATTGCTAACCTGCAGCTGCGCCAGCCAGGCGCACAGCGCCCGCGAACCCCAGTCATCGCGCGACATGCCCAGCTTCTCGCAATCCGTGCCTCGAAAGATCTGCGTATCGAAGTCGTAGAACGAACCGCCGACATTGCTCCACGACGCGCCGCCCCGCGTGCCAGTCAACGTCATCTGAATCTGCGCTGGCTGCCCGATCTGCGCATACCACGAGCACGCCAGGCGAACGATCGCGCCATTCGCCTGAATGAACTCGGCATACGCCAGGTCTTCCAACGCACCGTTGCATCCCTGCACCGGCTCACCCTGCGCGAACAAACGGCTACGCACGCGTTCCGTCGGCGGCATGCCTTGCACCCATAACGCCAGATCGAGCAGATGCACGCCGAGATCCAGCAGGCAGCCGCCGCCTGCGAGGAATCGATCCTGACACCAGGCCTTATCGGGCCCGTAAGCGTTGTGGAAACAAAGATCGACAGCGACGATGTCGCCAATCGCGCCCGACATCACGCGTTGACGCAGTTCATGCATGCCGCTGACGTGGCGATAACAAAAGTCGATCCCGAGCAAACGATCGGCCGCGCGGGCCGCGGCGATCACTCGCTGCACATCGGCGAGCGTCGTCGCCAAAGGCTTCTGGCAGAACACCGCCGCCCCGCGCTCCAGGCAAGCGACGGCCTGACGAGCGTGCAATCCGTTCGGCGTGGCAATGACCACCGCATCGATATCTTCGTCGAGCGCAGCCTCGATGGTGGGCGATGCAATCGCTTGCGGATGCGCCAGCGCTGCCGCCTGTAAGCGCGTCGCATCGCTATCCACCAGCGCGGCAACTTCGGCCCGAATATCGGTTCGGAGTGAAAGTGCATCCAGTCGTTTGCGCCCGATCCATCCCAACCCAACGAATGCCACCCGTGGCGGCGCATCGACCAACGTTTCCAGGCGCGCGCTCACACGCGCCCCTCGTTCATCAGCAATGCCTTCACGAACCCCTCCGGCCGCTCACGCATCAACTTGAAACCGTCGTCCATCGAGCCCAGGGAGACCGTGTGCGTCAGCAAAGGAAATGGATCGAGCCGGCCCTCCAGCGCCGCCTGGATCGCCTTCTGCACGCCAGTGACATAACGGTCCATGGTGCGTTCGTGCGCATTGATCACATCGAGACCGCGCCAGTTCCATTGCTGCATATTCACTTGTCTCGGTCCATCCTGGTGATAGCCAGCGATGATGAGCCGCGCGTGCTCGGCGGTGATCTCACTGGCGAGGTCCAGCGCGGACTGCAAGCCGGCGACCTCGATCACCCGATCGAAGCCGCGCCCGCACGTGAGTTGCAGCGCACGCTCCGCGTCATGGCCGTCGTCCTGAGTCGTTATCGTGTCTTCGGCTTCCATGGTCAGCGCCAACTGCAACGCGAACTCGCGATGTGACAACACAACCACGTGCGCCCCCGCGTCCGCGGCGAGCTGTGTCAGCAGCAATCCCAGGAAGCCGCCACCGACCACCGCCACGTTCTGCCCGCTATGGATATCGCTGCGATCGAAGATATTCATCACGCAACCGAACGGCTCGCCCGGGAATGGCTCGTCATCCAGCTCTTCCGGGAGCGGCACCACGCAGTCGCGTGAAGCGAGGTCATATTGGGCATATGCATGTCCCGACATCATCGCAACACGCTGCCCCACTTCGATATCGTCGACTCCCCGCCCGACCGCATCCACCAGCCCCCAACCCTCATGACCCGGCGAGCCGGCTTCGAGCGGATATTTGAACCAGTTCCGACCTTCCCACACCGGCAGACCCGACGCGCAAATCCCGCAGCCCTGCAATCGCACGCGTACTTCGTTGTCCGCCGGCTCCGGCAGTTCCACCTCACGCACTCGCGTGGTCATTGGCCGCAACAGCGTGGCCGCTCGTTGTATGCCGCTCATGGTCGTTCTCTCATCCAGACACTCCGAGCCGCCCGGCATCCATGGGGGCGGCAGACGCAGCCATGTGCCCGTACGAAAGCTGTGGCTCGGAGCTCGCGAGCCAGTCGCACAAGGCTTCGATGCCCGATGCGATCTCCGTCCGGGGCTGCCAGCCTGTCGCTGCCTGGAAGCGGCCGGTGTCCGATACGTAATAACGTTGGTCGCCGATGCGCCAGCCATCGAACGAAAGCGCGACGCGCCGCTCGAGCAACTGTTCCAATTGGCGGATCAGCTCGAGCAAGCTGACCGTGTTGCCGGCGCCGCCGCCGATGTTGAAAGCCCGTCCTGAAAGCTTGTCGATGTCATGACGCGCCTTGGCGAACGCGTCGACCAGGTCGTCGACGAACAACACGTCGCGCACCTGGCGGCCGTCGCCATAAATCGTGATCGGCTCACGCGCCAGCGCTTTGCGGATCATGTGAGCCACCCAGCCTTGATCCTCGTTGCCGTTCTGATGCGGGCCATAGATGCAGCTCATGCGAAACACGGTGGTTCGCAAACCGAAGCTACGGGAGTAGTCGAGCACGTATTGCTCGGCTGCTCCCTTGGAGCAGCCATAGGGACTGTGAAAATCCAGGCCCCGCGATTCGTCGATGCCGCGGGCGCGGACGCGCTCCGTCAAGGGCATATAACGTTGGCCCTCGGCGCGCAGGCGCAGATCTTCCAACCCGCCATACACTTTATTCGTCGACGTGAAAATCAACGACGGCGCACGCACGCTGCGGCGGGCCGCTTCCAGCACGTTCAATGTGCCCGACGCGTTCACGTCGAAATCGAACACCGGGTTCACCAGACTGCTGGTTACCGCCACCTGCGCAGCCAGATGCACCACGTGCTCGACGCCTTGCATGGCCGTGGCCACTGCGTGCGGGCTTCTCACATCCGCATGCACAAAATCCAGACGATCGGAATAGTGCTGCTGCAACCATTCGAGGTTGCGTTCGCTGCCCGGACGTATCAATGAATCGAGAATGCGGACGCGCTCGCCGCCGGCCAGCCAGTGCGCCGCCAGATTGACGCCGACGAAGCCGGCGCCGCCCGTGATCAGGACGCTGCATGCCCGCCCGTTGCCTGCAGCGGCCGTCACAGCGTCAATCCTCTGCGATCCAGCTCGGCATTGGCTCGCATGAAGTTGTCATTCGCCGAGGTGCGTGCCAGCCATTCGGATAATTCCAGCAGACCTTCCTCAAACCGAACTTTTGGCGAGTAGCCCAGCAGACGCCCTGCCTTGGTGATGTCCGCGAAACAGTGGCGAATGTCCCCGCAGCGACACTTGCCCGTGATCACCGGCTCGACGCGGGCATTCACCGCATCGATGACGCTCGTGGCAACTTCCAGCACCGTGCGCGGCTCGCCCGAGCCAATGTTGAATGTTTCGCCGACGGCAGTGGTCGTCAGAGCGAGCTGACATGCTCTGGCCACGTCTCGGACGCTGACGAAGTCGCGTCGTTGCATGCCGTCTTCGAAGATCAGCGGCGGATTGCCATTCAGACAGCGCGACGCAAAGATCGCCAGCACGCCCGTGTATGGATTCGACAACGACTGATACGGTCCATAGGCATTGAAGAACCGGAGCGCCACTGTCGGAACGTTGTAAGCCGCGCCAAACATCAGGCACATCTGTTCCTGATCGTACTTCGACAGCGCATAGATCGATGCCGGCGCCACATGCTTCGTTTCCGGCGTCGCGACCGGCGCCAGCACGCCGTCCTCGGTCTGAATCTCCCATTCACCGCGGCAGAGTTGCTCCCGCGAGCGCAGGGGCGGCTCGCAATACTTGGCGCCGTTCCTGGCGTCGCGCTGTCGGTAGAGTCCTTCTCCATACACACTCATGCTCGACGCCACGACCAGGCGTTGCACCGGATGTTCGATCAGCGCTTCGAGCAGCAGAGCGGTGCCGCGATTGTTCACATCGACGTAACGCTCGATCTCGTACATGCTCTGCCCGACACCGACGGCGGCGGCCAGATGACAGACGTGAGTGATGCCAGCGAGCGCCGAACGGAGCGCGTCGCGATTGCGAATATCGCCTTCGATGCGCTCCACGTCGGCATGCAGATGGGCGGGAAAGCCTGGCTCTTCACCATGCACCTGCGCGTCGAGCGCATCGATCACTCGCACGCGTGAGCCGCTTTCCGCCAGCAGGTTCGCGACGTGCGATCCGATGAAGCCCGCGCCCCCAGTCACCAGCACCGTCGCGCCGGCGATCTCTTGATACGATGTCCAGAGCTTCGCCACTACGTTCTCCTCGCCAGATGTCAGTGAGGGCTCACGATTGCGGTGAGCCATATGCAAACGTAAGTAGCAACAAGCGTGCCGCTGCTTTCACAACGCGGCAGCGCTAAAGAAAGTCATGCGTGCAAACGCGACCGGGAAAAAAAGTTACAGACCTGCGCAGCGCTTACTCAGGTTTGCACCGCAACTCGGAATCGATTTATCGATCCGGATCCCCGCCGAGCGGCACCGCGCGCCGTGCTTTGTTCGTTTGCATGCTTCGTGCATCAGCCAGTTCGCGATCCACCGCACGGGAGACGCCATTGAACGCAGACACAGTCAACGTAGGCATCGTCGGGGCAGGCAACTGCGCCTCTTCCTTCGTGCAAGGCCTGCACTACTACCGGGACGCCGCGGACGATGCCGTGATTCCGGGGCTCATGCATCCCAGAGTCGGCCCTTATCACGTACGTGACGTTCGGATTACTTCTGCGTTCGACATTACCGCGCACAAGGTCGGCAAAGACCTGTCGGAAGCGCTACTCGCTCCACCCAACAACACGCGAGTGTTCGCCTCGTTGCCGGCGCTCGGGGTGAAAGTGGCGCGCGGCCGCACGCTCGACGGCATCGGCACTTATCTGGAAGACGAGCTGATCGAATCGGACGCACCCGAGAGTGACGTCGTGCAAGTACTACGCGACTCGGGAACCCAAGTGCTCGTTTCCTACCTGCCAGTGGGATCGCAACGAGCCACCGAATGGTATGCGCTGCGCGCGCTCGAGGCGGGCTGCGCTTTCGTCAACTGCATCCCGGTGTTCATCGCTTCCGATGCCGATTGGCGGCGCCGCTTCGAAGTCGCCGGACTGCCGCTGGTGGGCGATGACATCAAGAGCCAGGTCGGCGCGACCATCGTGCACCGGGTGCTTGCCAATCTGTTTCGCGAGCGTGGCGTGCGGCTGGACCACACATATCAGCTCAACTTCGGGGGCAACGCCGATTTCAAGAACATGCTCGAGCGCGAACGCCTGCTCTCCAAGAAGCTGTCTAAAACACGTTCGGTGACCAGCCAGATCGACGTCGCGCCCGGCGCCATTCACGTCGGCCCAAGCGACCATGTGGAATGGCTGACGGATCGTAAGTGGGCCTATATACGGATGGAGGGCACGGCCTTCGGCGGCTCGCCGCTCAATGTCGAGTTGAAGCTGGAAGTGTGGGACTCGCCGAACTCCGCCGGCGTGGTGATCGACGCTGTCCGTTGCGCGCAACTGGCGCTGGACCGCGGCGTAGGCGGCGCGCTGACAGGCCCGTCGAGCTATTTCATGAAGTCCCCGCCTCAGCAATACACCGATCACGTCGCGCGCCAGCTGACGCTCGATTTCATCGACGGCAAACCCGCTCAGGATCAAGGCCATGACCAACGAGCTCGTGCTCGTACGCCACGCCACGTGCGCGCGCATGGATGAGATGCTGTTGGGTCGCACCGTGGACGCGCCGCTCGCCGAGATCGGATTGCGGGAAGCCGAAGCCATGGCGCACGCCCTTGATCCTCACCATGAAACATTGATCGTGGTCAGCCCGCGACGGCGTGCGCAACAAACAGCCAGCGCGATCGCCGCCCGCTGCCAGGGCGAGCTGCTCACCTCGGCCGCGATCGACGAGCTGGACTTTGGCCACTGGTCGGGTCAAACATTCAGCGAGCTCGCCCACGATCCAGCGTGGCGTCGATGGAACGAGCAGCGCAATCTGGCTGCAACGCCCGCGGGTGAGCGGATCAGTGACGTGCAGGCGCGCGTCCTGGACCATCTGCAGCGACTGTGCCAGGCATTCCCCGGCCGGCCCATGGTCCTGGTCACCCACGCGGAAGTGATCCGCGCCGCGTTACTGCATTGGCTGCAAGCGCCGGTCGCTGCCTATCGGCGACTGGCGATCAGTCCTGCGTCCATGAGTCGCGTGAGCCTCAGCGACTGGGGCCCATGCGTGGACAGCATCAATTTGCGGGCACCCTTATGAGAATTGCGATTTTCGGCCTGACCATCAGTTCGTCGTGGGGCAATGGCCACGCCACGCTGTGGCGGGGGCTGTGCAAAGCATTGGCGCAGCTCGGCCACGAGTTCATTTTTTTCGAACGCGATGTGTCCTACTACGCCAGTGCGCGCGACTGGCCTTCGCTGCCGCCTTCCATGGGCGATAGCCAGCTCGTGCTGTACTCGGACTGGTCCACCATCGAGAGCCGCGCCCGACGCGAGCTGGCCAGTTGCGACACGGCCATCGTGTCTTCGTACTGCTTCGACGCGCAGGCCGCCACGGACGCCATCCTCGATGCGCAACATCCACTCGCCGTGTTCTATGACCTGGATACGCCAGTTACGCTGGATGCTTTGCGTTCGGGCAAGCAAGTTCCTTACATCCCCTGGCGGGGACTCGGCGATTTCGATCTCGTGCTGAGTTACACGGGCGGCGCGGCGCTCGAAGCGTTGCGAAGCGATCTATGCGCTCATCGAGTGCGTGCGCTTTATGGGCACGTCGATCCCGATGTTCATCAACCCGTCGACCCGGTGGCGCGCTATGAAGCGGTGTTGTCCTGGCTGGGAACTTACTCCGCGGACCGGCAAGCCATGCTCGAAGAGCTGTTCGTGGCTCCGGCGCGCCTGCGGCCGAATCGAAAGTTTTTGATTGCCGGCGCGCAATACCCAGAGCATTTTCCCTGGAGTAACAACGTTTACTTCGTCTATCACCTGCCCCCGCAGGAACACGCGGCGTTCTTCTCGTCGTCACGACTGACGTTGAACGTCACTCGCGAGCCCATGGCTCGCATGGGCTGGTGTCCTTCTGGGCGGCTGTTCGAGGCCGCGGCTTGTGGAGCGGCGGTGCTGTCGGACGAATGGTGCGGCCTGGACGACTTCTATACGCCGGGCAAGGAGGTCCTGGTGGCGCGCTATACCTCCGACGCGCTGGCCGCGCTGGACATGAGCGATGCTCAATTGCGATCGATCGGTCGCGCCGCACGAGAGCGAACGCTGGACGAGCACACCAGCCTGCACCGTGCCAAGCAACTCATTCACTATCTGGAGGAGCTTCGGTCGGCCTCGCACCCGCTGACCTCGCGGTCATCCACTCAGCAGTTCGACGCGGCGAGGCCATGACAATGTGGGGCATCGTTCCGGCCGCGGGTCGCGGCAGCCGTATTCAACCCTTGGCGTTTTCGAAAGAGCTGCTGCCGGTGGGCTCGCGCACTCTGAACGATACGCAACGGCCCTGCGCGGTCAGCGAGTACTTGCTGGAACGAATGATCCGGGGCGGCGCCGATAAAATTTGTTTCGTCATCGGCGCCGGCAAGTCCGACATCCTCGAATACTTCGGCGGACGGTTCGGCAGCGCCGATCTCGCGTACGTGGTGCAACCCCAGCCCGCTGGACTATGCGACGCCGTGTTTCGCGCGCGTGCCCTGGTCGCGCCGACCGACACTGTTGCCATCGGATTGCCCGATACGATCTGGTTTCCGGATGATGGCCTGGCAGCGCTGCCCGACGATGAGCTGTCGTTCCTGTTATTCCCAGTCGAACGCCCGGAGCAGTTCGACGCCGTGATCCTGGCGGAAGACCAGTTGCACGTGACCGAGATTCGAGTCAAGCAGCCCGACCCCGGCACGCATTGGATCTGGGGCGCTTTCAAAATGCCCGGCGCGGTGCTGCACGAACTGCATGATCTCTGGCGGCAGCGTAACGAGCGCGATGAATATTTCGGCACTCTGATCAATGCGTATCTCGCAGCCGGCGGCAACGCGCTCGGGATCAAGGCCGGAGAAGCTTACGTCGATGTCGGCACCTTGCAGGGCTATCGGTCCGCGATGCTCATGCTCAGCGAGACTCGAGGCGAAGGTATCGACGCCCCGGATGGCGGGATGCGCGAGTCCGCACGAGTCGAGGTACGCACATGATCGAAGCGGCCATGATCTGGAACGAACCCAATAACAAATCGCATTGGGATCCCGCAGTCGATCCCGATTGGGCGCGCTTCGCTCAGTTGGCCAGCCTCGCCGGTCGTGCAATTCGCTCCGCGAATCCAGACTTGCCTCGCGTGCTCGGCGGAATGTCACCTATCGATGCCTCGTTCCTCCAGAATCTGTCGGCGCGAGGCGTGCTGGAGCACATCGACGTCGTGGCAGTCCATGGCTTTCCGCTCGACTGGAATCTCTGGTGCATCGACGAGTGGCCACAAAAGATCGCCGAGATCGAGGCGGCGACTCACCTGCCGGTGTGGGTCACCGAAGTCGGCGTCTCCAGCTTCGGCGCCGAAGAGGTACAGGCTTGGGGCGTCGATCGAACCGCAGCGCTGCTGGTCGGCAGGAGCCCGCGCATTCATTGGTACAGCCTGTACGACTTGCCGCGCGCGTGGCCAGCTACGACGCGTCATCGGGAAGCGGAAGGCTCCTCGTACTACAGACACTTTTACATGGGCCTGCTGCGAGAGGACGGCACTCCGAAGCAGGCGCTGGAACGATTCGCACGCTGCACGCCGGACATGGGCATCTGCCAGTGGTTTCATTTCGAAGATCACCGACTCGACAGCGCGGTGACCTGGCTGAAGCGCATCGGCGTGCGTCACATACGCACAGGCCTGTCGTGGGCCGACAGTTTCCGGCCGAACGCGCTCGATTGGTTCGATCGGCAGATGGAGGCATTGCAGGACTTCGACGTCACCGTGACGTTCTGTTTCACGCCCGAGCATCTCGGCATCATGCCTCACCACACGAGCGCACCGCGCGAGCCGGAACTATTCGCCGAATTCTGCGCCACCATTGTGGAGCGATATGCGCCGGCCACGAACAGCAAACCCTCAATCAACCGAGTAGCAGTCGCATGAGCCGCGCTTTCATCATCGTGCTCGACTCCTTGGGAGTGGGCGGTGCGCCGGACGCTGACAGCTTCGGCGATACTGGCGCCGACACGTTGGGCCACATCGCGCAACGTTGTTCGGGCGGCGACGCCGATCGCAGCGGCCTTCGACGTGGCCCGCTATATCTGCCGAATCTCGCTGCGCTAGGCTTGGGCGAATGTTGTCGCGTGGCCACGGGCGCGGCGGCGCCTGGCATCGACGTGTCCGCTTGGCGCCATGGCGATGCCGGCGCGGCAGCAGAGGTATCCACAGGCAAGGATTCGCAATCGGGCCATTGGGAAATCGCCGGCAGTCCAGTCGATTTCGAATGGGGCTATTTCCCACGCACCCAACCGTGTTTCCCGCGAGCACTGACCGATGAGCTCTGCGAGCGCGGCGGCTTCGACGGCGTGCTCGGGAATAAACATGCGTCGGGAACAGAGATCATTGCCGAACTGGGCGACGAACATCAGCGCACCGGCTGGCCCATTTGCTATACGTCCGCCGATAGCGTGTTCCAGATTGCCGCGCACGAGCAGAGCTTCGGGTTGCAGCGTTTGTATCAGACTTGCGAGATCGCGCGCGAACTGCTCGACCCGATGCGCGTCGGCAGAGTCATCGCGCGACCTTTCGTCACGACCGAGCAAGGTTATCAGCGCACTTCGAATCGTCGCGACTATGGCGTGCCTCCGCCGTTTCCAACGTTGCTGAGTCGCGCGCGGGACGCTCATCGCGAAGTGGTCTCGGTCGGCAAGATCGGCGATCTGTTTTGCCACGCCGCCACGGGACGTGAGCTCAAGGGCAAAGACAACGACGCTGTGTTCGATCAGGCGATCGACGCCGCAAGCCAGCTCGCTCAGGGCGGTTTGATGCTGGTGAACCTGGTCGACTTCGACACGCTGTACGGCCATCGCCGCGATGTGCCGGGCTACGCCGCGGCACTGGAAGCGTTCGATGCGCGCCTGCCCGAATTCCTGCAGCAGCTGGACGACGGCGACCTGACCATCATCACTGGCGACCATGGCTGCGATCCGACCTGGAGCGGTTCCGACCACACGCGCGAGTGCGTGCCGGTGCTGGCGTTAGGAGCCGGTTTCGAACGACGATCGAGCACGCGACGTTCGTTGGGTCGGCGCGGCAGCTTCGCAGACATGGGCGCTACTGTCGCCCAACATCTGGGCTTGCCGCCCGGCGGCCATGGCCAATCTTTTCTATGGTAAGCCGCCATGGATCCATGGATCGACGCCATGCGCAGAGGCGACTTCGCGTCCGCCTGGATCATCTGTGACCGCATTCTCGCGGAGCGCACGCAGTCGGGAGAAGTGTGCACGCATCGACCGCGGCACGAACAATTCGTTTGGAGCGGCGCGCCGCTGGAAGGCCAACGCGTGTTCGTCCGCTGCTATCACGGACTCGGCGACACGGTGCAGTTCGTGAGATTGCTGGCGACGCCGCGACTGCGCGCATCGGAAATCACTCTCTGGGTTCAACCTGCTCTGTTGAAGCTGCTGCAGACGGTGCGCGGCATCGACCGGCTCCTGCCTTTGCACGAGGGCAATCCCGATGTCGATTACGATGTGGACATCGAAATCATGGAGCTGCCCCATGCCCTGCGGCTCGACGTGAGCGAGCTGCCGGGCCCCATGCCTTATATATATGTGCCGACTCCCGTCATGCCGGCGGGGCGACGGCGGCGCATCGGGGTGTGCTGGTCCGCCGGCGAATGGGATCCGAAACGATCCGTCGCAGCGTCGGACCTGCGATCATGGGCCTCGTTGACTCACATTCGCTGGTTCAGTCTGCAATACCCGCCGGAGCCCTGCGCGTTGCCGGCAGCGCCCATCGCTTCACGGGACATCGTCGAAATGGCCGCTCGCATGCAGCTGTTGGACCTGATCATCACTGTGGACACCATGACCGCTCATCTGGCGGGGGCACTCGGGCTGCCGGTGTGGCTGTTGTTGCCGTATGAGGCTGACTGGCGTTGGATGCTGGGTCGCGAGGACTCGCCTTGGTATCCCACGATGCGCTTGTTCCGCCAGCCTCGTCCGGGGGACTGGAGCACGGTGCTGGAACGAGTGCGCAGCGAGCTTGCGCACCAGGTCCATTGAAGTCGTTCTAATCCAGCGCTCGATACTCGTTCAGACGGTTGTACAGCGTCTTCACGCTGATTCCCAGCACCGCCGCGGTTCGCGTCTTGTTGCCCGAGCAGCGACGCAACGTTTCCTTGATGACGGCGCGCTCGATGTCGGAAAGCGACATGCCCTGGCGGAAAGTCACGTCGGCGTCGTGGCTGGCCGTGGGCTCGGCGATATCGGTGCCGTACTCGGAAGCGCCTCGCAGATCGACCTCGTCGTCTGCAAGAATGAATGCGCGCTGCACGGTGTTGTACAGCTCGCGGACATTGCCAGGCCAACTGTGCTCCTGCAGATATCGGATGGAGTCCGCCGAGAACTCCTTGTTCGCGCCCTCGGCTTCATTCAAGCGTCGTAAGAACGTGCGCGCGAGCAGGTACACATCGTCGCCCCGGCGTCGGAGCGGCGCGATGTGCAAATGGAACACGGCGAGCCGATACAACAAGTCTGCGCGGAATTTATTCTCGGCGAGCGCATCCGCCAGCGGACGATTGGTTGCGGCGATCACCCGGGCCTGCAACGGAATATCACGATCGCCACCGACGCGGTAGAAGCGTCTCGTCTCGAGAGCGCGCAACAACTTCACCTGCATGTCCAGCGGCATCTCGCCCGCCTCGTCCAGAAACAAAGTGCCGCGGCCGGCGCGCTCGAAATAACCGGCCTGCGAACGCATCGCGCCGGTGAAGCTGCCGCGCTCGTAACCGAACAATTCCGCTTCGACCAACGTCGCCGGAATGGCGGCGCAGTTCACCGCGACGAACGGCTGATCGCGCCCCGCGCTCAAGGAATGAATGGTTTCGGCCACCAACTCCTTGCCCGTGCCGCTCTCGCCGGTCAACAACACACTCACGCCGGTCGGAGCCACACGTTTCAAACGTTGAAATAATTCTTGCATCGGGGCGCACTGCCCGAGCAGTCGACCCAGACCATTCGCGGGCGGCGCCGTGAACTTGCGTTCTGTATCGATAGCAGGTAGCGGCCGCACGCCCGCCCAAGATTCGGAAACTGAAGGATTGATACTCACGACGGGCTCCAGGGTGCTCGGCGAAGGGAGTGCCGCGACAGGTCCCGGTCGCGAATGTACAAACAAAGTATCCGGTATTTTCGAATCGCGCATTTACATAGGATGCGCAAACCGTCGCTACTGAGCATTGCGGGAAAGCCGTGCACGGAACGCTTGCTCTCATGGACGGACACTCCATGAGCCTGCGCGGCCGGCTGACGTGTCACTGCATGCTAGTGGAAACAAATGATTGTCTCGTGCTCATAGACACAGGCTTCGGTTTGCGTGACGTCGCCGACCCGCGCTCACGCCTCAGCCGTTTTTTCCTCACGCTGCTGGCGCCGGAGTTTCGCGAAGAATTCACAGCCGTCCGGCAGATCGCCGCACTCGGCTACGACCCGCACGACGTGCGGCACGTCGTACTCACGCACCTGGATTTCGATCACGCCGGCGGCCTCGACGATTTCCCCAGTGGAGAAAAATGGTACGACTTCGAATGCTGCGTCAGCTGAGCGGCGTGCCGCCCAAGCTGTACGCCCGGCCTGCGTTTCTATCAATGGATGATGGAAAGGACCGACGCGCGCGGCTGGCGAATCAACGACGGCTGCGCGAGCTCAAACGCGATCACGCCAAGGCCGTCCGCATCATCAGCTCGCACGATGTGATGGAGTTCGAGGGTACTGCGCACCGTGCAATCGGCGCGCTTCCGGGAAGACCGGCACGCGCCTGAAAGCGCGCGATTTCGCTGGAACCCATCGCATCGGCCAGCGGTTCTCTGTTCTCGCGAGCGACCAGCTCAGCTAACACTCAGCGCGAGGACTATCAAATGACGTTGTCACTCTTCGAAGACCGCGGCACGCCGCTCGACCAGCAACGCTTCACCTGGCGCGAGCTCGCCGGCAAACCCATCAGCAAACTGGACGACGACGCGTTCACACGCGTGCGCGTCATCTTGATGAATGGCATCGAATGCGAAGCCCTGCGCTTCTCGCACGCAGCGGCGCGCTTCAACCTCGAATTTCGACGACCGCTCGCCGAAATCAGACGCGTCGAGCAACACCAGGCGACCATGATCAATTGGTTGCTCGGCGCCGATCATTCGCCCTTGGAAACGACCATCGGTTACGAGCAGGTCGCGATCGAAGTGACCGCGGCGCTGGCCCAGCAGGAGCCGGATCCGTATCTGGCGCAGGTATATCGCTTCGGGCTGCTGGAGGATTTCGATCACATGTATCGCTACTCGGCGCTGCTCGATCGGCTGGAAGGCAAGGATTCGAACAACATCCTGCAGAGCTACACCGACGTGCTCCCTGGCCGACCGACAGTAGTCGAACACCGCGCACCGGAACACGATTTGCGGCGGCCCTTCGACCGCAAGACGGCCGCGTCTCTCACCAAGCTCAACGCGCTGACCCTGACCGCGGCCGAGCATCAGACGCACGATTACTACATGAACATCGGTCCGCTGTTCGCAGACCCGGTCGCGCGGCAGTTGTATGCGGAGATTGCCTCCATCGAGGAACAGCACGTCACCCAGTACGAATCGCTGCTCGATCCTTTGCAGTCGGTGCTGGAGAACTGGCTGTTGCACGAGGCCATGGAGGCGTACACCTATTACAGCTGTCTCCAACAGGAACCCAACCCGCGGATCAAGGCGATCTGGGAACGGATGCTGAACTACGAGCTGGGCCACTTCCATCTGGTCGCCGAAATGTTCAAGAAGCATGAGCGGCAGGATCCGCAGGAAATCGTCGGCGAACGCCTGCCCGAGCCAATCAAGTTCGAGAGCCAGCGCGAGTTCGTGCGCGCCACGCTGGCGCGCGAAGTGGATCTGCGACCTCGCGGTCACGATTTCGTGGGGATGGAGCAGGAGCCGGAGCGCTCCATCACCTATCGCAATCACATGAACTCGGAAGGCTCGCCCTCGGAGACCGTCGCGTCCAACTACACCTGGCGGCCGGGGACCGAAGTGCTCACCCGCGCGCAGATACGGGCGGCCTAACGCTCATCGAGCCGAATTCGTACATGATTGGAGAAGACTATGCCTACTTCCACTGACGCCACCCGCTTGGGCATCAATCGCACGGGGCTGCAGATGTCGCCGCAACACGCGAAAGAGATGTTGGACGCTCCACAGGAGTTCGAGAGCGGTACAAGCGAGCAAGCCGATACGCTCGACGGCGAGGCTCTGTCAGCGACCCGTCTCGAATACATCGCCGACGCCGACCCCTTGGGCTCCGTGCCGGCCCCGGCAACGCTCAAAGGCGCGGCGAAGAGCGGCGCCAAAATGCTCACCGGCCGGCGGCCGCAGGTCTTCATCGACAAGCTGGCCGAGCGGCTCGCCTTCGAACGCGGCGGCACACGCCTTTACGATGCCGTTTGCGCCAAGGCGATCGCGCACACACCGGACATGAACGAGATCAATCCCGATGAGTTGCTCGAGATCCGTAATTCCGAGGCGCGCCACGCGTCGCTGATCAAGGAATGCATGGAAACATTGGGCGCCGACCCGACCGCGCAAACCCCGTGCGCCGATCTGGTCGGCGTGGAAACCATGGGGCTATTGCAAGCAGTGAGCGATCCACGCACGACGCTTGCGCAAACATTGCATGCGGCGCTTGCTGCCGAGCTCATCGACAACCAAGGTTGGGAAGACCTGATCGTGCTGGCGCGCGAGTTGGGCCACGACGATATGGCCAAGCGGTTCAAGACCGCGCTCGACGAAGAGGCAGTGCATCTCACCAAGGTGAGGAATTGGCACACGCTGCTGACGATGGAAACCAGCGAGCTGATGTAGCTCAGTCGTTACTCTCGGGCCGAAAGACCCACCCCTGCCCCCTCCCGCGCACGCCCCGCGCACGGGAGGGGGAAGTTGTTTTTTTCTACTGGTCTGGATCGGGCGGAGCGGCGGTCGTTTGCTCCGTCGACTTATCCTCCGCGTACGCGCGCTCCTGATCCGGGCGGGGATCTTGAGAACGTTCGCGTACCGACGGGCTCGAGTCCATCGGGCGACCTTCGCCCGGACCTTCGTTATTCCGCGTGGGATCGTCGCCGGCGATTTTTCCGTCGTTACAACCGGCGAGTGCGGCGAACGCGGCCACGAGCCAAAGAAATTTGCGCATGAGTGTGCCCTCGATACGATGCTAATTGCTGCCGTCACGGCGGGTTCGTTTGCGCTCCGCCTTGCTCAGCTGCACGAAATTGCGCTGCTCGTTCTTGTCTTCGTTACGGCCGCGCTTCTTGCGTGCGGTCGGCAGACCTAGCGCGCCTTTCGGGCCGGCCTTGCCGGGATTGCCACCGACGGAGGTGATGCGGGATGAGGCCATGGTTGCTCCAATGACACGGAATCATTAGGGCAACGCCGCCGCTGACGGCGGGTTCCTTGGCGAGGAGCGCGAGTCGTGAGTTTATTTTTCGGACGCCGGCCCTAGTATGGACGCATGAAGCAGGCCGAGATTTTTCCGCCGCCGCTGCCCGACGGGCTGATTTATCGTGAAGATTTCATCACGGCCGAAGAAGAGCAGCAGTTGTTGTCAGAAATCCGGCTGCTGCCATTGAAGGAATCGCAGTATCGGCAATATACCGCGCGACGGCGCACGGTGAACTTCGGTTTTTCTTACGACTTCACCCATCTGCAGTCCAGGCCGGCGCCGCCGATTCCCGAATTCCTGGCGCCATTCCGCGAGCGGGCGGCTGCATGGGCAGGCGTGCAGCCCGAAGATTTCGTGCAGGCACTGATCGCGGAATATCAGCCGGGCACGCCGCTGGGCTGGCATCGAGACGTGCCGGACTTCGAACTGGTCGTCGGCATCTCGCTCGCGGGAACGGCGCGGCTGCGCTTTCGTCCGTATCCCTGGTCGCCCGAAAAGAAAGCCCAGGTGTTCGCGTTCGAGGTAGCGCCTCGATCGGCGTACATCTTGCGTGACGAAGCACGTTGGCGTTGGCAGCATCATGTGCCGCCGACCAAGGAGTTGCGTTACTCGGTCACCTTCCGCACGGCCAGCGAGAAAGGGCGGCTCAGAACCTGATGACGATCTCGCCGCCGTAGCTCCGCCCTTCCTGCTGCAGCTGAGACTGCACGTGCTCTTCGGCGCCGGAAAACCAACGGTCCTCGTCGAACACATTGTAAACTCCGGCGGTAAGCTCGACCTTCGACCAGCGGTCGTGCGTGTTCAACGTGAAATTCGCGAGCCAGAAATCAGGACTGCGAGTGCCAGCCAGCGTCAGCGTTTCACTCTGATACTGCAGATCCAGATTGGCGAACAGCTTGCTGCGTAGAACGGGCAGCGAGGCGCTGAACTTACCCAAGTGTCGCGGCGAGTTGCTCAGCTCGAGCTCGGTGGCTACATCTTCCGCACGTTGAAGCGCCCAGCTGCCACGCAGGATGGCGCCATTGCGATACGAAGCTTCCAGTTCGATCTCGACACCCCGCGCACGCACGTCATCGACGTTGTCGTAATAAGGATTGGCATCGACGGTGGCCTCCTGCGTGATCAAGCCGTCGATGTGATACGAGTACCCCGAGAGGCTCAGGCGATACGTCGAATTGAAATAACGCTCGTAGACCAGCTCATAGGTCTGGATGGTCTCGGGCCGCAGCGCCGGCCGGTCGGCCTGATCCGGATAGTAGAAACGTTCATACGGATTGGGCGCGCGAAACGCTTCGCCATATAGCGCCTTGATCGCGGAATCGGGCGTCGGATTGTAAATCGCGGCGAAGCGCGGATTGCTGGTGCCGCCGAAGGTCTCGCCGTAGTGATCGTAGCGCACGCCAGCGGTCAGGCTGAAATCGTCTCTAAATCGAGCTTCCGCCTGAGCGAACACGCCGACCACCACGCTCGTGTCGTCATGATCCAGATACCAGACGCGCGGCTCGACGTCGTCGTAGGAAGCCTGAAACTCGCGCAAGTTGGCGCGGTACTCACCGCCCACCGCCAATGTATAACGCGCCGAAGGCTGCAAAGTGAGCTGCGCTTCCGTGCTCAGCCACTCGCCCGCCATTTCGTCGACCAACAGCGCGCCATAGTCGCCTTCGCCCAGCAACGCGTAATCGATGGGGAACTCACCCTCATACTTGTACGAGTCGTATGAGGCTCGCACCTGCATGCGGGCGCGGTCGCTGAACGCGTGCTCGTAATTCAGCTCCAGATAGCCGCGCGCATCGTCAGTCATGGTTCGAGAATCGTTGAACACAGTACCGAAAGACGCGGTCGGGATTTGCTTGTGCCGGTCGCTCAGGAACAGCGAGGCCGAGAAGTCGCCATAGCGCAGGCTGGTAAAGAACTTTGCGGCTTCTTCGTCATCCAGGCCAATCGCAAGCCCGTCGTTAGTCGCGCGGGCGTTATCGCTGACGCGCTGATCGAACTCGCGATAGTGGAAGTCCATGCCACCGCTCGAGTAATGCGAGGCGGACACCAGCCAGTCGACTCCGTTGCCGAATGTCTTGCCATAGGTGCCGCGAAACTTCTGAGTGTCGTAGCTCGCCGAGTCCACCGCGACCTCCGCGCCATCGACGCCGCGGCCGAGCTTGGTGATCACGTTGATCACGCCGAGGAACGCGCTGCTGCCGTAGAGCGACGAGCTCGGACCTCGAATGACTTCGACGCGATCGATGAGCTCGACGTCCAGCATCGACTCGCGCCCGACCGAACCGAAGTCGTAGACGTTGTCGTTCATGCGATGGCCGTCGATGAGGACCAACACGCGCGTGGTGTAATCGCCCGGTCGTAGGAAGCCGCGCACACCCAGATAGGTGTAGTTGCGGTCGTCGGTCACGTACAAACCCCGAACGCTGCGCAGAACGTCGGCGAGGTTGGTATGGCCGGAGCGCCGAATGTCCTCGGCGGTGACGATGCTGATGGATGACGGCGCTTGGGTCACGCGCTGCTCGTACTTCGACGCGCCGTAGACGGAGTGCACGTTCATCTCCATCAGTTGCTCGAGGCTCAGCGTCGCCAGGTCGCCGCCATCAGCCGCGGCCACCACCGGCCCGACCGCCAACGCAGTCAGCACACACGCTCGCACGAAAGTTCTTGCTGTCGTCGTCACAGTGGCATCTTCGGCGCGACCGCCGGCGCTGTTCATAAGACATCTCCTTAAGTAGCGCGCAGGCTCCCCGCAAATGCAGCAAAGTGAGAGCGCCATAGCATTCCGGCGCGCGCTTCGCGTCGATAACTCCAGCAGAATGCGCGCCCTGAATCGCCGGCATCGACTTCAGCTGTGAAGCGCGTTGCCGATGCAAGCGGAGCGCATTGCTACAGTTCACGATCCACATGAATTGCTTTCTGCACATCGTCTCGGCGCTCACGCTCCTGGCTTCGGCCACGGACGCGCGCGCCGATGCAGTCACGCAACGGGAAGATCAGTTCAAGGCTGCCTATGTGTTTAATTTCGTGAAGTTCGTCGACTGGCCCGAAGGCGTCGCCGCGGACACCGTGACGATTTGCTTTGCCGGCGGCGAAGGCGTCTACAAAGCATTGACGACTGGCATCGACAGGAAGCGCGTCGGCGCTCGCCGGCTCGCGACGCTCCAGATCGCGGAGCCGTCAGCGACGGGCGGGTGCAACGCTCTCTATATAGACGCGGCCATGGCGACGAGCTACACGTTCGCCAGCGAGCCGGCAGTGCTGACGATCAGTGACGCGGCGAAGTTCGCCGAGCGCGGCGGCATGATCCAGCTGTTCACCGAGAACCATCGCCTGCGCTTCTTGGTCAACGTGGACAGCGCTCAACGGGCGGGGCTGCGCATCAGCTCCGACCTGCTGAAACTCGCCGCCGGCGTGCAGCGGGAGCCGCGATGAGCGCCGCGAAGCAGTGGTTCGAACGGCTGCCCATCGGCGGCAAGCTCACCCTGCTCGCCAGTCTGGTGAGCGGCATGGCGCTGCTCATTGCCGGTCTGGTGCTGACCATCGCCGATTACCGCACCGATCAGTACGAGATGTGGCGACGGCTGCAGACTCAGGCCCAAATCACCGCTCGCGACAGTGAAGCTGCCGTTGCGTTCGACGACCAGGAAGCGGCAACCCGATCGTTGGCGGCGCTGAGCGCCGACGCGGCCATCGTCGCCGCGGAGATCCATTACACCGGCGGCGAAGTTCTAGCTCGCTACGGGCGCGATCTGACCGAAGCGGCCGACCGCGACGAATTCGTCCACGTCGAAGCGGAGATCGTGCTCGATGGTCACATCGGCTCGGTGCATTTGTGGGCCAAGCGTGACGAGTTGCATGCGGGCATTCTCAAGCGCACCCTGCTGCTCGCGGTCGTGATCGTGGGCGCGCTGCTGTTCGCCAGCCTGGCGGCTCTGCGCATCCAACGGTTCATTTCCAAGCCCATTCTGGCCCTGTCCGCGGCGGCTGAAAGCGTCACACGCTCACGCGACTACAGCCTCCGCGTGCATGCGTTCAGCAACGACGAGATCGGCCAGCTGATCGTGGCGTTCAACGACATGCTCGGTCAGATCGAAGCGCGCGATGCCGGGCTGCGGCAGGCACGAGATGAATTGGAGCAACGAGTCGCGGAGCGTACGCATGAGCTCGCGGCCAGCAACAGACTGCTCGCCGATGTCACACGGCGCGCCACCGAGTCGGCCGCGATCGCCAGCGCTGCCAACAGGGCGAAGAGCGAATTCCTCGCCAATATGAGCCACGAGATTCGCACGCCAATGAATGGCGTGCTTGGAATGACCGATCTGCTGCTCGACACCCGCCTCGACGCCACTCAGCGCGACTACGTGCAGACCATCAAGGACAGCGGCAGCGCGCTGCTGACCGTGATCAACGACATTCTGGATTTTTCCAAGATCGAGGCCGGCAAGCTCGATCTGGAGGCCGCCGACATGGATCTGCGCGACACGTTCGAAGACGTGGCGCGCCTGCTGTCGGTGCAGGCGCATGCCAAGGGGCTGGAGCTCACATTGCAGATCGATCCGGATCTGCCGCAGTCCCTCGAGGGCGACTCGGGCCGCATCCGGCAGATCCTGCTGAACCTGGCCGGCAACGCCGTGAAGTTCACCGATCGCGGCGAAGTGTCGATCGCGCTGAGCGTGCTGTCGAACGACGCGCACGGCGTGTTCATTCGCTGCGAGATTCGCGACACGGGCATCGGTATTCCCGAAAACCGCATCAAGGCGCTGTTCTCGCCCTTCACTCAGGTCGACTCCTCGATGACGCGGCGGTTTGGCGGCACGGGGTTGGGATTATCCATCGTGCGACGACTGATCGATCTGATGGGCGGCGACGTGGGTGTCACGAGCCGCGAGGGCGTGGGCTCGACGTTCTGGTTCACGGCCCGTTTCAAACTGGGTAACCCGGTGACGGGAATGTTTTCCGCGCTCACCGCGCCGATCAATGGCAAGCGCGTGCTGGTGATCGATGACAACGCCACCAATCGCAAGGTGCTGCTGGGTCAATTGGCGTTGTGCGGGATTCGTCCTTCGGCCGCCAGCAACGCTACCGAAGCCCTGGCGTTGATGCGTGAAGCGCAGGAGAAGGGTCAGCCGTTCGATGCGGCGTTACTCGATTATCAAATGCCTGACTGCGACGGCGCTGAACTGGGCAGCAAGATCGTGTCGGATCCGCAGCTCAAAGGCACCCGATTGATCCTGCTGACCTCTGCCGGACATCGCGATGACAGCCGCAGTTTTGCCGATATCGGTTTCGCGGGCTATTTGTTGAAGCCGGTGACGCAGCGGGATCTGGTGGCGTCGTTGCAGCTGGTGCTGGCACAGCAACCGGAGGTTTGGCATTTACGCTCGCAACCGATCATTACTGGCGAGCGGCTGCAGGCCGCCGGGCTGCGTAACGCAAAGGCGCGCATCCTGCTCGCGGATGACAATCTCGTGAATCAGAAGGTCGCTGTGAGGTTGCTCGAGAAGCTGAACTATCGAGTGGATGCGGTGGGGACGGGGCGAGCCGCGGTCGATGCGTGGCTCACGGGCAAGTACGATCTGATTCTGATGGATTGTCAGATGCCCGATCTGGATGGCTACGAAGCGACGCGCGAGATCCGCAAAAACGAACAAGGCGAGCGCCGCACACCCATCATCGCGTTGACGGCGCATGCGATGAAAGGCGCGGATGAGGAATGTAGAGCGGCCGGCATGGACGGCTATCTATCCAAGCCCATCGATCGCGCGTTGCTGGCCACGACACTGGCGAGTTATCTGGATCGCTGATTAACTCTCGGGATGAGAGTTGAGGTCGGTGAGGATATTTCGTTGCGCGCCATTGGAATCACGCTGGTGTCGCTCGCGCTCGCCGGATGTGTCACGGCGCCGAATCGTCCGTCGCGGCCGGCCAAGTCGTCTTATGGATGCATGCAGGCGGTCGTGCAGGACAAGTTACCGTCCGGCCTGCCGGATCCTCGTGCGCATTGTCTCGCTTCTGGTTTGATCGCTCGATATTGCAGCGGCAGCGAAGCGTATCTCGCCGGCGCCGGCAAAGAACTGCGCGACCTGCTCGGCGACGGCGATGCCGAGTGGGCCGATTGGCGCGCGGACCGCGCCGGCATCGACTGCGCCCGCTCGGCGAGTAATGACGATGCGTTAGCTACGTGCTGCGCGGACCGCGGGTACTGAGAAAAGATCAGTGGTTTTACGCAACCAGAAGACCCACCCCCTGCCCCCTCCCGTGAACGGGAGGGGATCTAAGTTTTTATTTTTTCTTCTTAGAAGATAAGGGGAAAAATCAAACTGTGGCGGCGTTAGCCCGCCTGCGGGCAGCCGCGAAGTTCCAAGCGAAGGATGCGACTCTGGCCCACCTGGAACAGGCTGGTGTCGATGGTCTCGCCGGGTTCTTTCAGGTCGACGTCGATCCAGAAGACCGAGCCGGCGCGTTTGCGGTCGCTGATCTGTGGTGTGAGGCCGATGGAGCGGACTTCTTCGGCGCGACGTTGGGCGCGCTGGTAATCGGAGAAGACGCCGAGTGACAGCACGTTCGGCGGATCCGTTCCGGGCATCAAATAAACATCGGTGATGCCGTTGTTATTGAGCTTGGTAAGCGCGGCTTCGGCATCGTCACGGGTGGGGAAGTCGCGAACGCTGACCCAGTAGCCGGTCCACAACTCGCCCTGCTCCACGCGCTGACGTGGCTGAAATCCCATGGTGCGCAAAGTGGCCTGCGCCTGCGATGCCTGCCCCAGATCGGCGAACGGTCCGACGCTGGTACAGGTCAGGACATCTTGACGCGCGGCCTGCGGGGGCAAGTCAGGCTGCACCGTGCCCGGTGACTCCACTGGCTCGACTTGCGGTGGGATCACTTCGCGAACGTCCGCGACGACTTCCTCTTCCTCAGGCTGCTGCTGGGCAGGCGCCGCGCCGTTCTGCGCTTCCTTGGCGAGGACGATGCGGGGTGGCGGCGCGGCCATGCGTATGGGCACGCGATCCAGACTGCTCACCTGCACATCGATCACTTGGGACCAGATGAAGTACAGGGCGTTGACCAGCACCAACAGCAAACAGAACGCGCGCATGGAGTAGTTATTCGAGCGGTCAACGCCGCTTCTGACCCTTCTGGCTGCTCTGGCCCCAATAGGCGGCGATGTCCGCCACTTCGGCGGGCGTCAGCTGCAACGGCTGCTTGTGCTTGACCTTGCCGGCGACGATGTCGCGAATCAGGCTTTCCAGCGAGGCCGCGCTTTCGCCTTCCCAGTCGTCCGCCTCATGACAGGAGATGCACTTGGCCTGCGAAGCTGCCTTGCCCGCCTGCACGTCGGCCGCCAGCACGGACGAGACCGACAGCGGCAACAGGCCGAGCGCGGTGAGCGCCGTACCTGCACACAGTTGTCGGGATCCAGAACTGGCCATCCAAGCATCCTCTATTCGCGGCTGCCGCCGCGCGCATGGAACGTGCCGGATGATACACGAAGGCCCCGCGATCACGGCGTTGGGGCGAAGCAGGCCTCGTGGATCAGATCATGGATGATTGGGGGATGATTCAGCTTGGGCTGCCACCACCGCCAGACCGCGCAGCACCAGGTCGGGAATTTCTCTGCTGGGCGTATGAATCGCGGCCTGGATCCGGCGGCACGCCCCACCCGTGAGGAGCAGCACCGGCGCCTCGCCCAGCTGCTTCCGCAGTGTTTCCTGCGCGCGCTCGACCAGGGCCGCGAGCGCCTGGACCGCGCCCTGCTGAATCGCGCCCAAAGTATTGTCGGCAAATAGTTCGTCGCGAGTCTGTCCGCCCGCCGCGCGCTGGGCGATGTCGCTGGTGTTCTTGAGCAGACTGGACACCATCAGATCGGGGCCCGGCACGATGACGCCGCCGAGATGCTGGCCGCTCGCATCCAGACCGTCGATGGTCATCGCCGTCCCGACGCTCACCACGCACAACGGCCGTGGCTCGATCGCCCGACCGCCCAACATGGCCAGCCAACGATCGACCCCGAGCTTGGCCGGCTCGGGATAGGCATTGCGAAGGCCGGCCTGGGCCGCCGGCGAATGAACGAACCGAGCTTCGATCTGCCAGGCGCCGGCGATGGCGGTCTGCGCGAGGTCGCCCATGCGCTTGCCGCCGACGTTGCCGATGAACACACGATCGGCGCGCGGCCCCGTGCTCAAGATGTGCTGAACGAAATCTTCGCGAGTCCAGTTGGCGTGCACGGCTGCGGCCTGTTCGCCCATGACGCCGTCGGCGAGGCGCGCCCACTTGATGCGTGTATTGCCGATGTCGATGAGCAGCAGCATCGCCGATCAGCTCTTTGCCGCCCGCAGGCTGACTTCGCCCGAAACGAACTTGCGCAGCTCGCCCTCCACTTCGACCAGCAGCGTGCCGTCTGCTTCGACACCGCGCGCCGTGCCTTGGGTGGTTTGCGAACCATTGATGACTTTGACAGGCGCGTTCGCGAGCGTGTCGAGCCCGTGCCACTCTTCTTTAAAGGGAGTGAAGCCGTGGACGGCGAACGTCTGCAGCATCTCCAACAGCTCCGCGACTATCGCGCCGATCAGCGCGTTTCGAGTCGGGGTCTTCTCATGCATGATCTCGTGCACATCGGCGATCAGCGCGGCCTCACGTTCCGCAAGTTGCATGCGCGTGGCCGCCGGCATGTGCATGTTGATACCGATGCCGATGATGACCTGCGCCGGCCCGGCCGTTTCGCCGCGCATTTCGATGAGGATGCCGCCGAGCTTCCGACCCTGCCATTGCAGATCGTTGGGCCACTTCAGGCCGACGCCTTGAACGTCGAGCCGATTGAACGCCTTCACTACCGCCACGCCGACCGCGAGACTGAGCGCCGAGAATGTCGGTGGCGCTTCCGCGAATTGCCAGCCGAGCGACATGCAAATTCCACTGCCGAAGGGCGCGATCCAGCTGCGTCCGCGGCGGCCGCGACCTGCGTTCTGCACTTCGGCCGTGCATAACTGAAAACGACCGGGCTGCGGGGGCGTGGCATCGCCGAGAAACCGATTGGTCGAATCGACGGTCAGCAACACGTCGGTCCGCTCCATGAGCGCGCGCGTCGCCGCCGGCCACGAGGAAACAATGGCTTCCTTGTCGAGCAGATCGACGGCACGCGGCAATCGATAACCCTGGCGAGCCACGGATTCGATGTCGACGCCCAGCGCCTTCAACGAGTTCATCAGCTTCCAGACGCCGCCGCGGGAAATCTTCAGCTTCTTGGCGAGCTGCTCGCCCGAATAGAACGTGCCCTCCGCGAGCATGGCGAGCAGACGCTGGCGGCGCGCCTGAGCTTGAAGCTTGGGAGTTTGGGCCTTGCTGCTGGTCGGCATCAGGATGGCTTTCGAAGGTTCAGCGAGGTCGCAGCAGCCAGAGCCGCTTGGCCCGGCTTTCGGTGCCGGTGCGCATGCGCTCGATGTTGGCGCGATGGGTGTAACAAACGAACAGCGTCATGACGCCGCCGAAGGTCAGCATGGCCGTCGACGGCGCGACTTCCGTCAGCGCCAGATACATGGGAAATGAAGCCACCGCGAGCATGGTGCCGAGGCCAACGAATCCCGAGAGCATCACGACCACCAGCCAGACCGCGAACACTGGCAGGACGGCGCTCGATTTCAGGCCGATCAGCACGCCGATCAACGTCGCCGCGCCTTTGCCGCCACGGAATCCATACCACACTGGATAAACGTGGCCGAGGACCACCGCGGTCGCGCAGGCCACCGCCAGCCAGTCGCGATCGACCTGCGGATCGATGCCGATGCCCGGCAGGTTGATGGGAGCAAGCAGCGCCGCCGCGACCCAACCCTTGCCGATGTCGATGAGCATCACCCAGGCGGCGAACGACCAGCCTTGGGTGCGCAAGGCATTGGTGCCGCCGGCATTGCCGCTGCCGAGCTTGCGAATGTCCACGCCGCCGCGCAGCTGGCCGACCAGCAGGCTGCCGATCAACGAGCCCAGTAAATAGGCGAGCAGGGTTTTGACGCCGAGTTCGAGCATGTTGCGCGAATTATAGGGGTTTCTTGCTGGGCAGATGCAGCTCGGCGAGCATGCAGCGGACGCTGCCGCCGCCGAGTCGTTCGATGGTGGGAATGGCGGCGGTGACGATGGGACCGGAGCTCGCTTCCAGGGTGGCCCGTTGCTCGGCGGTCAACGCATCGCGCGCTCGCTGGGACATGGCCACCACGCTGCCCGTCAGCGATGAGGCCAGCTCCAACATGTTGCCGGCGAAGGCGTTCATCTGGTCCAGCGACAATTCCACGATGGCACGGCCGGTGCCGCGCAACTGATTCACCACGCCTTCGCGCTCGTCTTCACGAATCGCGTTCAGGCAAACCGCGGCAAAGCGCTCCCCCACCGACATCAATACATTGGTGTGATAGATCGGCGCGCCGGCGGCGTCGAGCGCTTCGAAGGCGACGATGTCGTAATCGAGTTGTTGTGCGAAGTCGCCGAGCACGTCCAGATCCGTGCGCGGCGAGACGCAGGCATAGGCGACTCGATGAATGCGATCCAGCACCAGGCTGCCCGTGCCTTCGAGATAGCGGCCGGTGTGTTCATGGCGGGTCAGGTCGATGACGCGCGAGGTGTAAAAGCCGTGCTTCGCGCTCAATGCCTCGAGCAGATCCAGTCGCCGCTCCAAGCGGCGGTTCTCGGCCAGCATGGGGTACAGCACCACCGTGCCGTCGGCGTGAAAGCTCACCCAGTTGTTGGGAAAGATCGAGTCCGGCGTGTGTGGCTCCGGCGTGTCGTCGAACACGTGCACGTTCACGCCGGCCTGCCTCAACGCCCCGACCAGGGCGTCGAACTCGCGCAAGGCCGCGGCCTGGCTGGCCGCGTCAATGGTTCCGCCGTCGGAATCGAGTTGCTGGAAAGAGTTGGACGGCTGCGTCTGTGGATTGCCGGCGAAGGCCACCGGCCGGATCATCATGACGTCTGCCGCGGTCTGCCGATCGGCCAGGTTCATAGCGCCCCCTCAGGTCAAGGCGCCATTATCCCCTCTCCTCACCATCCCCCCAAATCTACAATCCCTTCGCTAAGGATGCTTCGATCAGCATGGTCTCCCGACCACCAGGCCGGTTGCGGTCAGGGTAGTCGATTTGTTCGGCTGCTGTTCTGGCGTCTTAATGCCTGAACTCGAAATGGAACCGGGTCACGAGCCGGACACCGCCATCGATGCGACCTTTGGCAATGACGGTGGTGGTCGGCACCTTCGAGTCGAAACTGCGGGAGATCCAGCCGGTGGGCTCCGGTTTCTCGACGCCGCGATACACATTGCAGCGCAGTTCCTCAGGCAAGGTCATCGAAAGCAATACATCCCCGCACGAGACTCGAACGCCACGGCCATTGGCCACGACCGCGCACTGCTCGGCGAAGTGCCAGAACATTTCCACCTCGTGCGTGCCGACGCCCAGCAGTTCATCGGTGACTTGCAGGCGCGACTGCTGTTTGTCGAACAGCAACTCGCGACGATGGATCACCGGATGCTTGAGCCTCCCATATCCCTCGTGACTCGCGACCCACCGATCGGCCAGTGGAGTGCGTTCCACCGCAAGCACCTGAGCTCGAGCGTGCTTGACCCAGAGAAAGTTACCACCGCTCACGGACTGGTCGACGCCGTCGATACGGATGGTGTTGTGCGCCGATGTTCCTTTGAAGTAGTCGCGCCACAGGCGCTGCGTGTGATACGCGTAGGTCCCCGGGTCGATCAATATTTCTCTGCCGCCGGCGCTGAGCGTGAATGACAGGGCGTCCGCATGCCCATGCGCGGCAATCGATAGATAACCCAACGGGCCAGCATCGGCAACGATGCGCACTTCACGATGCGTCTCGAAGCGGTCGCCGAGGATGTAATAACCCGCGTTCGGAAAATCCATGCGGACCGGCAAAGACACTTGTGACAGGTCGACGGCTTCGTACTTGCTCGCAGCCGCATCGCCCAGCAGCCAGCGCGTCTTGTCGTCGATGTCGCCGATAATGCGATCCAGCGCGCTGCCCGGCAGCGAGCTCGACTTGAATTTGAACTCCGCGTTGTCGAATAACACCGCCCCGGTCGCGAGCAGAGAGCGATAAACGTCCACGGGTTCGGGATCGAGCCTGGCGATGATGGCGTCGTCGGCGTCGCCGAAATTGGGCACGTGTCCGCCCGCATCCATGATGCTGGCAATGTATTGCAACATCCCGCGCAGGCGGAGCCAGTAAGCAGTACTGAAATCGCAACCATTCGTCCGCGCGATCAAGCCGCTGACGATCATCATGTCGGCGACTTCGTGGTGATACCAGTTGGCCTGTTCGCGGTTGACGCCGTCGGGGCCGTTCTGAAGCAGCATCTCGCGCTCCAGCTCGCGCTGGGCGTGCTCCTTCCAACGCCGGCTGCGCTTCCACAACGGCCAGGTGAGCGAGGCCACGAACAGCCCCATCAACTCGCCGAGCAAATGATTGTTCGCCGACGAGTATTTGGAGAAATGTCCGGCGATGAACTTGCAGTGCTGGTAAACGCTGGTCAGCCACCGTCGTTTGAAAGCCTCGCCCGCGGCGCCCTGGAAAATCGTCGCGCCGTCGCCGCCTAACAAATGCCACGCGAACGACCAGTTCACCAGACGAATCGAATGCTCCAGGCTGCTGGTCCAGTGGACGCCGGACGGATAGGGACATTGATCGAACCACGATTCCAGCAGCGTGCGACAGCCTTGCGCATATTTGTCGTCGCGCGTGAGATGCCACGCCTGCGCCAGCGTCACGAGTTGCGCATGGCGGCTCGGCTCCCACAGATATTTGATGTCGCCGACCAGCGCTTCGTCGCGATAGTTCAGCGTCTTGCCGAAGCGCAGCGGCGCCTGCCGGCCCGTTTTCGGATCGCGATTCCACTGCGGTGGAAAGCCCAGCGCCGCGGCGGACATTGCGAATATGGGGAAGCGCCCGTCGAGGATGCTATCCGCGGCCCGACGATACTTATCGACGTTGAACTCCGTCGGCAGCGTGGCCACCCAGGCCGCGCCTGTTTCATTACGCGCAGGCGGCGGTGGCGCGGAGGAATGCAGCGCGAACTGCTCCACGCTGGCCTGCACGCGCTGTTTGACTCGGTATCCGACTTCCCACCCGCTCATCGCCGACAGGCGATGCAGCTTCCACTTCAAACTCATTGCCTGCGCCTCACGCAATATTTCCGTGGGCACGCGTATTGTTCAGCAGCTGTTTCACCTGCGGCCGATGGATGACGAAAGGTGTCTTGCCGCGGGCCGTGCGCTCCAGCGCGGTCACGCTGCGAATTTCTACGTGCATGCTCCTTGGCAACTTCTCGCGAGCGTTGTGCATCAGTCGCTCGCGATCCCGTTCCGTGTACTGATCCGTCGCCAGCACCAGGATGACCACTTTGGTGGCGCTCTCTTGAATCACCTGGATGCGCACGATGTTGGCCACATCCCGTTGGAAATGACTGATGCCGGTCACCTTCACGCCGTCCGGCGTGATCAGAATGTCACTGTCACGCCCCAGCACTCCCGAGAACGTCCGCAATCCCAGCGCGAGCTCCTCCAGCTCCCGCTCGCCCCAAGCCGCCGGCGCGCGAATCAGATCGCCGGTGCGATAGCGGATCAACGCCATCGATCGATTCCACAGCGGCGTGCCGATGATTTCGTAAAGCTTGTGCTCGCCGTCACTACCGGCGGGCTCGAATTCCACATGCGCGTAGCCGGGCAGAAATCGATACTCGCCCGGCGAGGTCGCATAAGCAAAAGCCACGCGTTCCGCCTGACCGTAATAATCGAGCAGCCTGCAGTTCAAGGTGTCGCGCGCGCAGTTCCACACTCGAGCATGCAGAACTTCGGACGAGCACAAGGCTGCCGGAATATGCAGACGCCGTCCCGCCCGCTGCAGCAGGAAGCAGAGCGCTTCGAGCGAGGTTGGGTAGCCCAGCAAACAATCCGGCGCGAACTCTTCGATAATGTGCGCGTAGTGCTCGACCGTTGCGGCGTTCAAATGCGTGGACGACAACACGAGCCGATTCCCGCCGGCCGCGAAGATCCAGTACGGTGGCTTGAAGTCGTTGGGATCCTTGATGCTTTCGGTGCGCAACACCGCGCATCGGGCGGAGCGTGCATCGACACCGACCTTCTGCATCATCCGATCGATACACACCTGCTCGAACACCACCGAGCGTAACGAGCGCACGATCTCCAACGGCGCTCCTGACGTGCCGCCGGTGTTGGCCTTGATCGTGAACAACCGCGAGCCGATGGCGAATGCAGCGGGCATGGCGCGCACCTGAGCCTTGATCAGCAAAGGCCAGCTGGCGATGTCGCCTCCGCCTCGCACCAGCTGGCCGTAGCCGCTGCGACTTGCCGGCCACAACAGTTCGCTCAGTCGGTCGCGTGTCCAACTGCGACGCTCGTTGAAGCCAGCTCGCTCCAGACGATCGAGCTCGCGCTGCGCGTCCGCGTAGAACAAAGGATTGCGACGTACGGCCGTATCGCCGACCTGGAGCAGCTTGAGTTTTTTGACCAGCGCTTGCATGTCAAATACCAGCACCGCGGTGCTCACGCGTGACTGCACGCCGGCCGTTGCCATTCGCCAGCGAGCGATATAACGCGCACATGCGGTTCGAATATTCCTTTACGCACAATGGTTCTACCGTGGCTCGCGCGAGCCGACCCATGTGCGTCCGCTCTGCGTCCTGGGACACCAGCCTCTCGATGGCAGCGGCCAACTGCGCCACGTCGCCCGGCGTTACCAGCAGGCCGTTCGCGCCGTCCACCACATGTTCGGGAATGCTGCCGACTGGCGTGGAGATCGGCGCCAGGCCCCAGGCCATAGCCTCCAGCAGCGACATGGGCAAACCTTCGGCGTGCGATGGCAAGACGTACGCATGCGCCGCGGCCAGCAGCCGGTCGCGCTCGGCCGGCTCGACCCACTCGCGAATCTCGACAATGTCCTGCAGCTTCAGCTCGTTGACGCGTGCACGCAATCGTTCAGTGTCGCCATTCCCTGCGAGAACGAACTCGGCTCGAGCACGACACTGCGGCGACAGCCTGGCCACCGCCTCCACCAGTTCGAACGGGCCCTTGCGAGGCGAGATCAGTCCGAAGAAAACGAAGCGCACTTTGCCGCCCGTGGGCCGCTCCGGCACCGACTCCGGCAGCACCACCGGATTCGGCAACACCACGATGCGATGCTTTGGAATCCCGATGGATACGAAGAACGTCTTCCAGCGCTCGCCCAGCACCACCAGCCGCTGCGCGCGCGCCAGCGTGTCGCGCGTGATCGCCTTGGCCATCGGAGACATCTGCGCCCAATGTTGCTGATAAGCGGCGCCGTGCGCGTGCATAATGACGCTGGCGCCGCGCGCCATCGCCATGCGCGCCAGGATGATCTTGCGAATGTTACTGGCGCCGCTGGCGAAGTGAATGTGCACCACGTCCGGACGGTGGCGCAGCTCCAAGGTGAGCTTGGCGAGCGCCTGCGCGAAAGTCACGGCCTTGGTCCACTTGCCGCCATCGACCATGGTGGCGATGTGAGTCGCGTGTATTTCCTCGGGCAGTGCTTCGAGCAGTATCCGTTCCACGCCTGAGACGCCGCCGCGCACGTTCAGTGCAGGACCGAGCATCAAGATGTTGGCTGGCTCACGCACCGTTCACCGCTCCACGCGCGCCGAATATCTCTTGATAAGCAGCCACCATGCCCTCCCACGAAAAAGACTGCTGGACGCGCTCGCCTGCCGCGGCGGCCATGCGAGCGCGCAACACGTTGTCGAGCCGCAGCTGGTTCAGCAATTTCGGCAGCTGCCGTGGCAGGTCGGCGACGTCCAGGATGTATCCTTCCCGGCCATGCTCGATCATTTCTGCCGCGCCGCCGGTCCGCGTCAGGATCACGGGCAGCTGCATGGCCATCGCTTCCAAGGCTGCGTTCGAGAATGTTTCGGAGAGCGAGGGCAACACGAAGACGTCGAACGCTCGCAAAGCGGCGCGCACGTCGGGCAATGCGCCCGTGAACGTAACCGCAGTGGAGATACCTCGCTCTGCGGCCCGTTGTTCCAAGGTCGCTCGCATCGGACCGTCGCCCACCAACATCAAGTGCGCGTCGGCGCCCAACGCCCGCAGCTCCGCCACCGCATCGATCAACGGCAGTTGATTCTTCTCGGCGACCAGCCGCCCCACCGTGCCCACGACGAAGGCGTTCTCGCCGATGCCATAAGTGTCTCGCTGACTGGCGCCTTCGACGCACGCCGTCGAGAACCTGCCGAGGTCCACGCCGTTGTAGATGACGCTGGAGCGCGAACGCATCGTGCTCTCGGCGGAGAGCCAGGCATGCCGCTGCAGCTCGCAACCGTACACAGTCCAATCGAGATATCGCAGCACTCGGGTATAGAAGCTGCGCTTCCAACGCGCTCCACGACGCATCTCGGTGGTGTTCATCAGGCCGATGGTTCGGGGACGATGACGCGCCCAGCGCGTGGCCGTGACGACGTAGAGCGACGGATAAAGATTCACCGATACGACGTTCCGAGGCCGTTGCTCTTCGATGAGCTGTCGCAACGACGCGTTCGCCTTGAGCGAGTATCGGCCCTGCCGCGCCAGGAAGAAGGTCGCGACGCCGGCGGCGATGTCTGCGAGCAAGGTCGTGGGCTCGTTCAGATACGCGATGCCAACCCGCATGCCGCGCGCGGCGAAGGCGTTCGCCAGGCGGACGGTCTTTCGCTCCGAGCCGCCGACCGCAAGATTGTTCAGCACGAACAACACGTCCAACGCATCGTCGCTCACGGCCGGTTGCGGCGAGGATAGCTTGCGATCGAGGTTTGGTTGGGCGCTCGCCATGGTTTCAGCCGCTGGTGCCGTAGCGGAGAACCTGCGGGGTGTCGCGAGCCGCCAGCATCTCGAGATTGCGACTCGCGATATGCGTCGCTCCGAATTGCGCGATGGCGTAAGCACGGGCGCGCTCGCCGATACGCTGCCGTTCCACGTCGTCGCCCAGCAAGCGCACTATGGCGCTCGCCATGTCCTCGAGATCGGTGGCGGTATGGCCGAGCTGGCGTTGTTTGATCAGTGAATCGGGATCGAAAAACGCCACCACCGGCACGCCGCGCACCCACGCCTGCAGGAAGGTGTTCGGAAAGCCTTCGATCTGCGAAGTGTTTAGAAACAGCCTGGCCCGGCTGAACATCGCGCCCACCTCGGTGTAGGGCACCGCGCCGGGACAAGAGAGATTGGGAAGCGAGCTGGCCGCCTCCAGCACCGTACGGTAGTAATCGTCCGCTCCGGGCAAGGCACCGCCAGCAAGCGTGAAACGCACTTTGGGCAGGCGGCGCGCCAGTTCCAACACGATTTCAGGGCGCTTCACCGGCCGGAGATTCGACACCCACAACACGTCGATGTCCTTGTCCGGCTGGGGGCCGCTCGGCATCTCCACTGCCATGTCGAGCACTTCGCTCTTCACGCCGTAGTTCTGCTCGAGCAGTGTGCGCTGCTGCTCGCTCTGCGCGACGACCAGATCGGCGCGGCGTAGGCCGTATTCATAAATCTTGCGATCGCGCCAGAAGCGGATCAGCTGTTTGCCCGGGATACAGGCCAGGTCGGATGCGATGCGCAAGATGAAACGCTTGCCGTGACGCCGGCAGAACCAGGCAGTGATACCAGTGGCCACTCCCGCCGGCGACTGATAGTAGACGTCGGCGTCGATCTCACGCATCGCGCTGAGCATCCCGGTCAACCGAGGATGCACGAAGCGCAGCACTGGAATGCCCTCGTCGCGCGCGTACGGGGCGACGGCACGAATTCCATCTACCTCGGTGACGCGACCCTGGCCGTGGTCATGCACGATCATCGACACGTCGTGACCGAGCTCGCGCCAGGCCCGTGCCAGCAACACGTGCTGCACGGATTCGCCGCCCACGTATTTCGCGTTCTTCAGCTTGGCCAGTTGCGGATAGTCGTCGAGGCCGACAATACAAATCTTCATCGTTGCTTCCAGACACCCTCAACGGAACATCAATGGCGGACGGCGCCGATCCAGCCATACGGGTCCGCTCGCTGAGTCGCGACTACGGGCCGATCCACGACCACCGGTTCCAAAACGGTCTCTCGCGCGATC
Source organism: Steroidobacter sp. (assembly GCF_036402275.1). Classification (NCBI taxonomy): domain Bacteria; kingdom Pseudomonadati; phylum Pseudomonadota; class Gammaproteobacteria; order Steroidobacterales; family Steroidobacteraceae; genus Steroidobacter; species Steroidobacter sp. Next base: position 209,856 of record NZ_DASWTF010000009.1, read on the forward strand.
ATGGCCAAACGCATGGTTACGCCGGCGTATGCCCAGAAATAGATCCAGGGCACATAAAGATCCACGAAGAATGTGGCGCTGGCGTAAGCCAGCGTCGAGAACACGAAACCCGCCAGCAATGCGCGCACGTGCGCCGGAGCGACGGCGAAGGATTGCAGCGCCGTGCGCACCGGCATCGCCAGCAGCAGCACACTGCAGATCAGCCCGATCAGCCCCAGGTTGAACCATTGCGCCAGATAATAGTTGTGCGGCGAATAGCGGAACGGCATGACCCAGTAGGCATTCCAGCCGAAACCGGTGAGCAGCGTCTGTGGATGCTGAAACATCGTGGCGATGGCCGTGGCCCAGATCTCGGTGCGGCCCGACGAGGTGCCGCCCATGTCCTTGGTGCTGAACTGGCCGATGACGCGCTCGTACAGCAGGTCGCCGAAACTGGCGCTGACCACCAGCACGATCACCAGCAAGGCGCCGCCGGCCATCATGCCCCAGCTGACCAGCTTTCCCATCGACAGGTAGCGACGGAACAGATAGGCGCCGAACACGGTCGCAAAGAACGTGGCGACGAACGCGCCGCGCGACACCGTCATCAGCAACGTACACGCGGTGAGCGTGGCGCCGGCGATCCAGAACCATCGCCACCATCCTTTCACAGCCGCCGCCATCGCGACGGCGGCAGGCAACGTCAGCGCGACGAACGCGCCGTATTGGTTCGATTCGCCGACCGCGCCCTGCACTCGTCCGTCGCCTCGACGCTCGATGTCGCCGATCTGCACATAGCCCAGCGCATCCAGGACAGCGACGGCATGCGACACGATCCAGGAAAGCAGCAGGCACTTCAGCAGGAACACCGCGTCCTTTTCCGAGCGCGCGCCGTAGAAGAACACCAGGAAGAACAACAGGAAGTCGACCATGCGATTCTTCAGGTCGAGGGCGCTACGCAGGACGTCGTATCTGGGATAGTCGATGAACAGGACGATGGCCAGGTACGTAAGAATGGAGTAACCGATCAACACCGCGAACGCGACATTCATGGCCGGCAGCTGAATCCTGAACTTGCGCCCGACGGCGTAACTGAACACCAGCCCCGTCACCAGCAGATACAACAGAAAGTTCTTGATCTTGACGCCGGGCGCAGGGCCCGGATCCCAGTTGAAGACGCTGCTCAGGGTGAGAAACAACGTCAGGGCGGCCAGCAGGAAACGCATCAGAGTGCACTCCCCGGGCGCATCGCCCGGTTGCTCAGGATCAACCGACCGCCATCATTGCTCTGCCCGCACTGCACGTATTCATCCATCTCGGTGACACCGCTGCCGCAATCCAGAGCAAGTTGCATACCAGCAAAAAAAAGCGTGTTGCGTCAGCCGCCCGGCATTGCAGTTTGCCGAGCGGCGCTTGTAATTATTGCAACGACAGCTTCATTCCTTACATCGACACGTACACCGCCTCACGCGTTCGGCTTCATCCCGCCATGCGCCGATGCGTCGCATGGAAGCGCACGGCGGCCGTGACGCCTCGGCGAGACATTCCATTCGCCACCAGACTCACGCCATCCTTCAGCTTCAACACTCCCTGCATCAGCGGAGACAGCGTGGCCTGCTTGACGGCTCGCACCGGCGTGTAACCCAGCGCCTGCATGGTGTGCCATGCCAGCGACTCGATCGCGACCAGCTCGCGCGGCGTCAAGCGACTTTCGAACTTGCTGAAGTTGTCGCGGACGATCTCGCTGCGGCCAGCGGCATAACCGCGCTGCTCGACCGATTGCGACAGCTCGGTCAGCCCGGCGAAAAATTGCAGATCCAAAAACATGCAGATGCGCCGCAGCTGCGTATCCGGATCCTGTAACAGCTCTTCGAATCTCACTTCCAGGCAGCGCTCCGGCATGCTGGAGCACTGGCGATGCGCGGTGAGGACGTCATGGCCCCAGCGCCAGGCCGAGCGCCGGATATCCTTGCCCCAGGCTTTGCGCATCGAGACGCAGTGGTCGCGCACGTCTCGCACGATGTGCACGATCCGGGCGCCGGGAAAATGTTGGACGAGCAGCGGAATGTGACGGATATAGGCCGGCGATTTGTCCGCCCAGATCAAGCCCGAGCCGCGCCGGACATCCAGTTCGTAACGGGCGAAGCCTTCGAACAGTCCGCTCACGTCGAATTTGCCGTCGCAGGCGGCGCGCCAGTCCTGCCATCGGAACGGGCCTCGCCCCGCCGGGCGGAAATTGAAATAGTGGTTCGCGCCGCTCAAGTCGTTCGCGAAGCGCTCAAAAGCCTCGGCAGTGGTCGGACTGCCGTGACGCTGCACCCATTGATCGATGAACGGCAGGAAGTCCGTCTCGGCCGCGAGCAGGCGCAGGCGCGGATGATTGCTCAGCAGGCCGCGGAGTAACTTGGTGCCCGAGCGGGGCATGCCCACGATGAACAACGGGCCTTCCCAGACGGCCGCGTCGCTCGACGCATGCTGATCGACGGGCTCGGAATGTTGCTCCAGTGTCACAGTAACTACCTCGTTACGGGAAAGTGACCCCGTTGTTACCACTGGAAGCCAATGCATCGACCGTGCCCAAAGTTCAACGACAGGACGTCGCAACTCGGCGTCAGGGGGCGTGAGTATCAGGGTTTGGCGGGCAGGCTCTCGGTTTTGCGCAAGCGGCCGAGCATCGCGACGGCTTCGGGCACCCGGAACGCAACCAACAGCACGACGAACAGGCACATGAACACCGCCGCGCCGAGCACGACTCCGACCAGCCCGAAGTGATCGATCCAGAACGAGCCGTAGAACACGATCGACGCCACCAGCGCCGCGAGCGCAACCCGCGCCAGATCGCCCCAGCGCGCGAGATCATCGATGCCAATGTTGTAAGCACGCATGGTGCTGCGACCGAGCACCACGCCTTCGGTCCAGCGCGAGATCACGAACGCCAGCGCCGCGGCCGGCAGACCCCAGATCGGCAACACGGTCACCAGCAACAAGAGATTGAGCAGGATGGCGAACAGGCTGCCTGTCACGATGGGCGCGGTCTTGTTGACGGCGCGCAGCGCCACGCCGAAGTCGAACACTTCGCGCACCAGCACCAGCAGATAGATCTGGAAGATCAGCACCGCTGGCTCATAACTGGGCGAGAACAAAGTGACGACGAAAGTGTGCGCGAACTCGAACAGCACCACGCCGGCCGCCGTCAGCAAAATCATCGAAACCACGGTCGAACGCCGCCACAGCGCGAGCGCGCCCTCGCCTTTGGCGTTCTTCAACGCCGCGAGCTCCGGCAGGACCGCGTCGGACACCGAATTCCTCAGCACGCCGATGACGGGCTGGATGTGAGTACCGATCGCATAGTGGGCCAGCGCCACGACGCCGAGCGTTTTGGTCACGAACAGATTGCCGAGCGACTTGTTCAGCGTCACCAGGACCAACGCCAGGCCCACGGGCAGGCAATAGCGGAACTGCTCGCGCCAACAGGCATCCTCGGCGCCCCGATCGGCGGGATCGATGCTCCTTCCGGCCCGCTGCCACGCAATGAACGAAACGGTCATGCGCGCGGCCTCCAGAGCGATCAACGACCAGATGATCGGCATCACGTCGCGCCAGATGGTCGCCGCCGTGACCACGACCAGAATACGAGCGATCAGCCGGCCCGTGGTGTACGCGAACACGGGCACCGGCCGTTTCTGCGCGAGCCAGTAGAACTCCCAGAAATCCAGGTTCACGAACAGCAGCACATACAGAGCGACTGGCAGCGCCACGGCGCCGAGGACTGCGCCGTTGGATAGATAATCCGCCAGCACGGTGACGCCCACGACCAGCATGCTGGTGCCGAACGTCATGATCACCGCCTGGCGAACCATCTGCCGCACGCTGTGCGGTCGCGATGGAATGAAATACAGCAGGCTGTTGTTGATGCCGAATGCGCAAATGGTCGTCAGCAAGCCTGCATACAGCAGGAACTCGCGATAACGGCCGAACTCTTCGACCGTCAGCAAGCGCACCAGCAAGATGGGGCTGATGACCACCAGCCCCTGATTCATGAACCGCGTGATCGAAATGATCGCGGTTCGACTCACTAACCCGGCGATGACTCTACTCCTGCGACGGCGGCGCGCCCTGCGAGGGCGACGCACCGGTGGCGCGCCAGACCTGCGTCAGTCCGTCGCGGCCTTGGTAAACGACTTCGAACTGACTGGAATGCAGCACGGCATCCATGTCGCCACGCATGCCCTTGCGTTTGTCGTCCTGATTCTCGCCGCTGCCGATGACGAAAATGCGATTGCCACGCTCCCTGCGCAGCAGCTCCTCGAGCATCTTCGCGCTGCTGATCACCCCGGCGCCCGTGTAGAAATCGCGGATCTTGCCGTCGACCAGCTCCACGTAGCGGCGCGCGTGATTCCGGCTGATGAGCCAGTAATCGACGCCGCCCAGATAATACGTCTGTTGCAAAACATCTTCGGCGATCACCACGTCGGCGGGCACGATGTTCTGCGCCTTCATGAATTCGGCGGCGCCTTTGTGATCGGGGTGCGACTCGTAACCCGAGTTCACCGTGTCGGCGACGACGAACGGATTCACCACGAGCATGGCCGTCACGGCGGCCGCGACTGTTTGTAGCGGCTGGCCTCGGAGCATCGATGAATTCCGCGCCTGCAACTTCGCCTGCAGCCACTCAGCGCCTTTCTGCGCGAAAGCAAACCCGCACAGGATCATCGGCAGCATGGACGCCACCGTGTAACGCGGCGGCAGATTCCAGACGAAGTAACCGATGGTGAACATCGGCATCCACACGCCGAGCAGTCCGAACAGCGCGTAATCCGCGACGCGACGGCGCTTCATCAAACGCCACAACCCCCACAGCAACGCAGCCATGGCCAACACACCCGCCACTTCCGAGAAAGAAAGAATCCGGTAGTACGGCCAGATGCTCGGCTGCCCCACCAATGCGCCGACGACTTTTTTCAGGGACCCTGGCGTCGAGGCCAGCAGGCTGAAATGAATCAACGCCAGCAAGCCGCTACCCAGGGCGAAAATGCGCAGCCTGCGCCAGATGCGCGGTCCACCGTAGCGGCGTGCGATCACCGTGGCCGCGATGAAGAGCAATCCCGCCACGTGATAGTAGAGCCTGAGTTGCAGCAGCAAGCCGACCAGCAGCAAGCTCGCCACACTGATCGCGGCCACTCGCTGAGGCACCACGCGCGACAAATGAATTGCGAAGAACGCGATCGCCAGCCCGGCGGTCCACAAAGCGATTTCGAACGTGAGCGCGAATGACTGCGGCGCCCGGCTGCGATCCCACAACGGCGCGCCCAGATCGGCGGCGTATTCCGGCGGCGGCACCGGGTAGTGCGAGTCCACCCAGCGGTCGATGAGCAGATACGACACCATGACCAGCGCCGCGGCGATGCCGCCGTACAGCAGCTTGCGCAGATCGCCCTGGAGAATGCCGGGCATCATGAACAGCAGAACGGTCGTGACCGCGAGCGCCTGCAGATCGATGCCGATCACAAGGGCCACGACGCCGCCGATCAACCAGCGCAGCCGGCCGGTGCGCTCCCACGCAAACACGCACACCATGCACGCGGCGACGGCGGCGAGCAAAAAGATATACATGCGCGCCGTCTGCGAATACACGATCATCGAGGGCAGCAGCGCCACCGCTGTGGCGAAGGCCAGATTCCAATACGGTAGCAGGAAACGACGCCCCGCCAGCCACGACAGCCAGATGACCAGCACTCCGCATAGCGCCGAGGGCACGCGAAAGGCCCATTCCGATTCGCCGAACAACTGCACCGAGCCGGCCATGAGATACAGCTGCGTCATGCCACGCGGATAAAACATTCCGCTCGGAAGGATCGGCGCGCCCTCGCGCACGATGCTCATCACGGCCATGGCCATCGTTTCTTCGTCGCCATGCAGGCCGACGTTGCCCAGCCCCCAGAAACGCAGCCACGCGCCCACGCTGACGATGACCAGCAGCATCGCACGATGCGCCAGCCGATCCCGCTCCATCGGCACGGTGATACGGAACAACTCCGAGAGCGAGCGCATGAGCTCGCCGACGTGCGCCGTAAAAGTGGGAATCACTGGAGTCAACCCGCGATTGGCTGCATCCGACAACATGTGGCTGACCTCTTTATGGTCGTCGTTGTCCTAATAAGCCTTATCCGTGTTTAATAGTTTCGGCACCGTCAGAAATAAGATTTTCAGATCGAGCCACAGCGACCACTTGCGCAGGTACTCGAGGTCGTAGTGCACCCGCCCCTGCATGTCCTGCAGGCGTGGCGTCGCGCCCCGGAAGCCTTTGATCTGGGCCAGGCCGGTGATACCGGGCGGCACTTTATGACGGACCATGTACCCCTTGATGAGACGTCGATATTCCTCGTTGTGCCCGACCGCGTGCGGGCGCGGCCCGACCAGGCTCATGCGTCCCTGTAGCACATTGATCAGCTGGGGCATTTCATCCAGCGACCAGCGGCGCAGAAAACGACCGAGCGGCGTGACCCGCGAGTCGTCGCGGCTGGCCTGATCCAGCCAGCCCGCGTCCTCGGTGACGGTCATGGTGCGGAATTTATAAATCACGATCTCGCGGCCATCGAGCCCGTAGCGCCGCTGCCGGAACAACACCGGCCCTTTGCTGGTGAGCTTGATGGCGGCGGCGATCGCCAGCAGCGCCGGCCCGGTGGCCAGCAGCACCGCAGCCGAGATCGCCAGATCCATCAAGCGTTTCGCCGCGCCTTGATAGCCGTGGAACGGACTTTCGCGCATGGCGATGACGGGCACGCCGAGAATCTCGCCGGTGCGCGCCTGGAATTGATCGGAGATCATCACATCCGGCAGGTAGTAGAGCGACACGGTGGTGTCGCCGAGCTTGTCCAGCAGGTCCTGCACGCGACGGATGTGACGGAGCGGCAGCGCGATGAAAATCACATCGATTTCATTTTGCTTGATGTACTCCGGCAGCTGCGACAACGGACCGAGCAGGTTGTGAGTATCGGACGCCTCGAGCCGCTGCGCGCTACGGTCGTCGAAGAAGCCATGCACATGCATGCACAGCTCCGCATGGCGCGAGAAGCGCTCCGCCAGTTGCTGGCTGGTCTTGTTGTAGCCGGCGAACACCACTCGCCGAGCGTTGCTCGGCCGGCACAGCACACGGCGTGCGATCTCATCCAACACCAGCATGCTCGGAACCAACAGCGCCGGAGTGGCCACCGCCCACAACAGAATCACCGGCGTCGAATAAGCGCGGGGATAGCCTGCGATGAAACCAATGGCCAGTAACGCCAGCAGCAACACCGACCAGCGCACCAGCAAGCCGAGCGCAACCACCTTGCGAGGTGCGATCAATTCCGCCGCGGGCGTGCGCGGCGACTGCAGTAAAGCGATCGACAGGATGGTGACGATGATGGTCACCGCGCTGAAATATTCAGTGGACGCAGTGCCGGTCAGCTCGGCAAGCACATATAAAGTGAGAATCGATACCGCCGCGGGGGCGGCGGCGCGCATGGAGAAGTAGATCGCGGCCAGCGCCGTTTGCCGCTTGAACAGCAGCGGCGGCGTGATGTCATAGGCGGCGGTCTGCGGGGGAATGCCGGTGTCGGGAAGTTTTACTTGTGACAGCCGCGGCTGCGGTGCGCCGGCGAGTTTCACTCTAGGCCGGACCGCGCTGTCTGGAATTGCGCTCATCAATGGAGTCCACGAACTCTCGAGATTATCGATGGGAGGAGCCCCTCGATATATAAGAGCAAGATGCGTACCACGAGCGCGCAAACACAGAGGTACGACCGCCAGGACGGTTTCAACTTATCCGGTGCGCCCGCCGATGTCGAGCGGGCGCACCGATGATCTGACGTATTTACAGAGTGTTGTTGTAGAAGTTACCGATTCAGCGTCGGCGCTTGCGGCGGATTGGCAGCTCGCCCTTCGACTTGCGCCGCCATGCGATGCAGCCACAACTCGAGATTCGTGTAGCCGCTCGCAGTGACCGTGTTCGGGCTGGAAGGCAACGTCAACGTGCGACGGTTCTCGGCCAACGCCGGCCAGCCACCGCCATTGCGGGCGCAGCGGGTCGTGCCATTCGGGGCCACGCAATTGATGATCCGGCCAGTGCCCGCTCGTGTCTGCTCGATGATGCGACGATCGGCGCTATCGCGATCGGCCGGGCGTGCGCCCGAGTAATGCAGCACATACTCGCGCACCACGTTGTCGGAGGTGGGCAGCGTCGTCATGCCAGCCGGCCAGGCCAACGGGTAGTTGGAGCGGAAGCTGGACAGCGACAATGTGCCGTAGATGGCGCCCGCCAGGGACCACGAGTCCGAAGTGCTGCCGGCGCCGGCATTGTCGGCGAGGAAAACTTTGGCGCCGCTGCGCAGAGTCGCCGAGTCGGCGCGCAATCCGATCGGCGGATTGTCGCCGGAGGTATCCGGGCCGCGCACGAACACGTTTCCGACGACGGAGTTTTGCGTCACATCGCCGCGGCTCTGCAGATCGACAGCCGTATTGCCCCAGTTATAAATAAGGTTGTTCACGATGACGGCGCGAGTCGCGGCGGTCATCGGCAGCCGCGACTGCATGTTCGCGAACAAGTTGCCCGCCAGAGTCGCGTTACCGTCGACAGGTCCGAGCAGCACGCCATAGCCATGCTTGCCCTCGGGATGAATGGAGTCGTGCAGCGGCTCGGCGAAAATATTGTTGAGCAGACTGATGTTGTTCCAGTACTGCCAGGCGCTGGCGACCTCATCGATCGACCAGGTGAAGGTGCAGTGGTCGATCACCACGTTGCTGATCGGCGCGGTCTCCGGCGCCTCGATCTTCAGAGCATCGCGATTGCCCGGCGGCTCGCCGGTCGGATCGTCGCCGGGGCGCACGCGGATGTGCTGAACCAGCACATCGGAGGTCTTCACCAGCAGGCCCGCGCCGCGCAGCGTGATGCCGGGCGAAGGAGCGGTCTGGCCCGCGATGGTGATGTAGCGGTTGCGCAGCGTGAGATCGTCGGTCAGGCGAATCGTGCCTGAAACTTCGAATACGCAGACACGCGGACCGGTCGCGTCGACACAGGCCTTGAGCGAGCCGGCGCCGGAAGCGTTCAAATTAGTTACGCGATGAACCGTGCCGCCACGGCCCGCGGGAGTGGTGATGCCATGTCCGATCGCGCCGGGCAACACCGGCACGGCATTGGCGAGAGGCGCCATGCCGCAGGCAAGCGCCACGGCGACCGAGAGTCGGCGAATCAATGGTTTCATGGCGGGAATTTTCCTATTCATTAACGTCTTGACTCCATGAAGAGTTTCAACAGCGGCCGCTCGGGCCTCCATTCAACGGGTAGCTTGTGCAAACACGTGGGTTCGAGCAGCGCTTGCAACTCACAGGAAAAGTTACAAGTCCGGTTGCAACGATTACATCGGCCAAGCCCTGAACCCCGGCCCAGCCGTCCTAGGTACCCGTAGGTCGATTGCCTGCTCGGGATCGGCGACATGCGCCGCTCTCGCAAACACCTGCTGCGCCCGTGCGGACGCCGTGTGCCCAAAAAATCCCTGCTCAATGGGCACTGAAAGTGCATCGCAAGCGTTGGACTGGACCATCCCGAGAACGTGCACGAATGCAACGCAGACCCGCGTCTCTGACTCAACGCGAATACGACTTGCTGATCATCGGCGGCGGAGCCTTTGGCGCAGCGGCCGCGCGCGATGCCGCTTTGCGTGGACTGAGCACTGTGCTGCTGGAGCGAAACGATTTCGGCGGCGGCGCTTCGGCCGAATGTTTCAAGATGGTCCACGGCGGCATTCGCTATTTGCAGCACGCGGATGTGCCTCGCCTTCGCGGCTCGTGCCACGAAAGATCCGCGCTGTTGCGAATTGCTCCGCATCTCGTCAGCCCCCTGCCTATCGCCATTCCCACCTATGGTCACGGCCGTAGCGGCAAAGCGTTTTTGGGCGCCGGAGCCCGCGTATACGACTTGCTCACGCTGGATCGCAATCGCGCCATTCGCGATCCTGACCGTAAGATCGCCAATACCCGGCTGCTTTCGCGCAGCGAGATGCTGGAGATGTTTCCTCACCTGCAAACGCCGGACCTGACCGGCGCGGTCGTGTTCGAGGACGGGCAGATGTATAACGCGGCGCGTTTGGTGCTCGCGTTCGTCAAAGGAGCCGTGAGCGCCGGCGCCGATGTATGTAATTACGCAGAAGCATTGCAGTTTCTCTGGTCGGGCAACAAAGTGCGTGGCGCCAGGGTCAAAGATCGCCTCAGCGGCGACGAGTTCGAGGTTCGCGCGCGACTGACTTTGAACGCGGCCGGCCCCTGGGCCGATTATCTGCAACGCGATGCAGAGCGCTTCGGCGAGGCCAGGCGCTTGCCCTTCTCGCGCGACGCCTACTTCATCGTCGATCGCCCGCCCAGCTCCTCGTACGGCATCGCCATCCAGGGCTTGAGCCGCGACAAGGACGCGCTGCTCGGCCGCCAGACCCGCCATCTGTTCGCCGCGCCCTGGCGAGATAAAACACTCCTCGGCGTGTGGCATACGCTATTTCCAGAGTTCCCCGATCTGGCCTGCGTGCAGCCGGGCGAGATCGAGGAATGGATGGCCGAGATCAACACTGTGTATCCGGCTCTGCAACTGAAGCCCGCGGAAGTGAGTTTCGCGCACTGTGGGCTCGTGCCGTTCGGTGAAACCGCCACGGCGACCGAGCTCAGCTTCGGCAAGGAATCGCGATTGGTGGATCATCGGCGAACTCACAACGTGCACGGTCTGGTCAGCCTTGTTGGCATTCGCTTCACCATGGCGCGCGTCGACGCGGCTCGCGCCGTCGATATGCTGCTCGAACAAATGGAACGTGCTCCTGTCGCGCGGGCCACGGATCGCATTCCGCTGCCAGGAGGCGAGATCGAAAACTTCGGCGCGTTCGAAGCGGACGCACGGCGCGCACTGCCAGCCGGCGTGGCCATGGACAGCCTGCACGGCCTGCTACGCAATCACGGCACGCACTATCGCGCAGTGTTGAACGAATGCCGGCAATCGACGCTCGTCAATGTTCCAGGCACCAGCACCCTCACCGCCGAAATTCGTCACGCGGTGACCCAGGAGATGGCCGTGCACCTGGACGACGTAGTTATGCGCCGGACGGATCTTGCCGCCGGTTCGCATCCAGGCCGGGCAGCATTGCTCGCCACCGCGGCCGAGATGGGCCGACTGTTGTCGTGGTCAGCCGAGCGCCTGCATCAGGAGATCGCCACGACGGAACACACTCTGCAAAGGCATTTAGCGCGCGACTCCAGCTCGAAGGCGGAGTCAATTCATACGGAGCTTCACGCAACTGACGGCGCCAGTGCGACGGCATCGCCGAGTCATGGCGCGATGCTTGCAGAAACCACGGTAAGAGCGACTGCATGACTGCTTTCCCGAATACAACTCCCCAGAAATTGCTCGTAACAGGGGCCACGGGCTTCATTGGCTCGCGCCTCGCATTACGCGCCCATCAACTCGGCGTCGATGTGCTGGCCACCGGTCGCGCCGAGCTGCATGTCGAAGCCGAGCGCTTGCAGGAACTGCGCGCCGCCGGGGTCCGCGTCGAGGTAGGCCTGCTGCAGGATCTCGATCTGCTCGAGCGTCTGCTTCCAGGGCGGGATACGGTGATCCATCTGGCCGCCGCTCAACACGAGGCCGAGATGCCCGAGTCCTATTTCCGCGCCGTCAACGTGGACTCCGTGCGTACGTTGCTGGGCGCCTGTCGCGACCACAACGTACGTCGCTTCGTCTACGGGAGCACCATAGGGGTTTACGGGGACGCAAGCGAATCGTTGCTGGACGAAGACAGTCCGGTGCGTCCGGATAACGTCTACACCAGCACCAAGCTCGAGGCCGAATCACTGGTGCATGCGTTCGAGCCGCACTTGGAAACCTGCATCGTGCGCATCGCCGAGACCTACGGACCTGGCGACCGCCGTCTGCTGAAACTGTTCCGAAGCATTGCTCGCGGCCATTTCATCATGATCGGCAGCGGCGCCAACCGTCGACAATGCATACACGTCGACGACCTGGCGCGCGGCCTGATGCTGGCCGCTCAACATCCGGCCGCCGTGGGTCGGACGTTCGTCTTCGCCGGCACCGAAATCATGACCACGCAGGAAATGGTTCGCCGCATCGCGATGGTGCTGGAGCGCCGGCCGCCGCGCCTGCAATTACCAATGTGGCCGTTCGTGGCCGCCGCAGGCGTCATGGAGACCACGCTGCCACCGCTGCACATCGCGCCACCCTTGCACAGCCGGCGGCTGGATTTCTTCCGCAAGTCTTTCGTTTTTTCCACCGCGCGGGCACAGTCGTTGCTTGGCTTTCATCCGGCGATCGATTTCCGAACTGGGGCGGCCGACACCGTCAGCTGGTATCGGGCGCGAGGCTTGCTGCCGCGTCCGGCAGTCACGGAGGTCGCCGATAGGCAATCGGCTTGAAAAACTATGTCAGCGCGCTTTCACGGCTCTCCCTTTCGCTCGCGTCACCGGCCTCTGCACCGGCCGGCGACCTTGGATCTCGATACGACCACGGATGTTCACGAGGAAAGCACCGCTGACCTCGATCCCGCCACGGCCGACATAGTTCCGAGCGAAGTGCCGCGTCCGACGCTGGCGAGCACGACGCTGCCGCGAGTAACCGCCGAGCCGCCCATCGAGCCTCCACCGACTCCGACAGAAGCTCCGATCGTAGCTCGCGAAGCTCCTGCAGCTCCTGTTATCGAAGCGCCAAAGGCGGCGCCTGAAATCGAGGCGCCTCGCAAGATCGCGGCGTTGAAGGCAGTCGAGACCAAGCGGCCGGCGCTGGCGCCCGGCAAAGTGTTGCTGGATCGTTATTTGCTCGAGCAGGTGATCGGATGCGGTGGTACGGCCATCGTCTTCCGTGCGCGCGACATGCTGTCGGCCAAGGGCGCAGCTCCGAATCTGCAGGTGGCGATCAAGACGCCGCGACCGGAGCTCGGCGATCCCGAGCGCGCGGCCAAGCGCCTCAGGCACGAGTTCGAGCATGCGAAGCTGCTGTCTCATCCCAGCATCGTGCGCGTGCTCGATCTGCACGAAGACGAAGGCCGATGCTTCATGACGATGGAATTGGTCCACGGCAAACTGCTTTCGCAAATGTTGCGCGACTGGACCATGCTGCCAGTACCGCTGGCTTACAAAATTCTCCGCCAGTGCGCACAAGCCCTGAAGTACGCGCACAGCCACAACGTCGTGCACGGCGACTTCAAGCCCGGCAATGTTTTCATCACGCCCGAAGAAGGCGTGCGCATCGTCGACTTCGGCACAGCCGCCGGTCCCAATGCCAGCGATTCACGCATTCCCGCGGGCACACCGACTTACGCGAGCCCTGAAGTGCTCAGCGGCGATACGCCGGACATGCGCGACGACGTGTTTAGTTTTGCTTGCGTAGCGTACGAGCTCCTTACCGGCCAGCACCCGTTCGGCCGGCAATCTTCGTTGCAGGCTCGTGAAGAAGGGAAGATTCCGCCGCGAGCATGGAACCTGTCGACCTCGCAGTGGCTCTCATTGCTCTCGGCCCTGTCATGGAAGCGCGAGCAGCGTCCAACCAGTGTCGAGGATCTGCTGACGCGTCTGAATCCTGAGCAGCCCGTGACTCCGGTAGACGCGCCTGTTCACGTCGCGCCCGAGGAAGTTGTGCCCGCCGAACTGCCCGAAGACCTCATGCCGAAGCAACGCAGCTGGGGATTTTTCGCGTTCATCGCGTGTGCGTTGCTGGTCGCTTACTTCGCGTTCCTGCGCCAGAACGCGCCTGACGATGGCGGGCCGCCTGCTCCCGCCATCGTGCCGTCCGCGGCGAGTGTGCCAGCTGCGCCAGCGCCGGCGACGGCTTCAGTACCGGCAGCGGTGGAAACACCCTCGGCACCGCCGACACAACCGGATGCAACGCCGGCGACGACCGATACTCCGCCTGCAGTAGCTCCGACAGCTGCAGCCAAGCCGCGCGCCGCCGCGACGCCGATGAGTGAGATTTCGTTCGAGTCCTCCAGCATCGTCACCAGCGAAACCTCGGTGGCGGCCGTATTTCTAATCAAGCGCGCGCAGCCCTTGTCGGGCCGCGTCAGTGTCAGCTGGAAAGCCATCAGCGGCAGCGCCGACGCGGGCATCGATTTCGCTTCGTCAGCCACCGGCTCGGTGACATTCGCGGACGGCCAGGCACAACGCGCGATCTATGTGCCGCTACGAAACGATCTGCTCAAGGAGGAGGATGAATCGTTCTTCGTCGATCTGGTCGCCCCCAAATCGGCGCGCCTCGGCAAGACCGCTCGCGCCGAGGCCATCATTCGCGACGACGATTGAGCCGCCGTTCTTCTCGTCAGCTGCGCACCGCCACCGCAGCGACTTTCTTACTCAGCACACTCACCTTCTTGCCGTACATCCGGAACAGGATGCGCATGCCGAGCTCCAGCACGCTGGTCACGGCGAGTCCGACGTAGTTGAGCGGATTCTTCCAGAACACATACAGCTTCAACGCGAACGGCTTGATGTCGCGGAAACCGCCGAGCTGCAGCAGCTGTCCCAGGCTGTATTCCGTGACGATGTAAAAATGATCGATGTTGTGCGCAAGGTTTTCAGCGCCCACGAACGGATTGGCGCCGTTCATCGCGTACACGATCACCCGGCCGCCCGGGCGCAGCGCGGCGTGACACAACTGCAGGAATTCGATGGTCTCCTGGTGCGTGAGGTGATTCAGTTCCTGCTCGGGAATGATCACGTCGAATTCGCCTCGAATGTTCTCGAGATACGGAAACGCTTCCGCGGTCTCACAGGGCAAGTTGCGTCGACGCGCATGCTCGACCTTGGCAGGATCCGAATCGATGCCCACCACGGACCTATAGCCCGCCTGGGCCAGCACATTGACCAGATACCCTGGCCCGCAGCTCACCACCAGAATCCTCGCGTTCTTGTCCGCGGGCAGATGCGGCAGATAGTTGGCGCGATAGTAGGCGGCGAACGAACTGTAGCCGGCGTCGATATTGGCCGGCGCCTGCCAGTACGAGTCGAACGGTTCGAGCCGCGCCGCCAGGACACGACGCTGCGGCGCTGCGCGCTCGGTAACGTTGGGCTGAGCACTCATTGCGGACATCCCCAGAAATTTCTGACCGTGAGGTCATTCGGCTAAATACCGCGGGAACGGCCTTGGTTCCCCGGAATTACATGATCGGCGGCGCCTTAACCGAGGTCACTGCAGCGGCATGGAACTTGCTCCTGCTCAGCAACGATGCGCATCCTTTTTTGTAACTACGAATATCCGCCGCTGGGCGGCGGCGGCGGCGTGGTCATGGCCGCGCTGGCCCGGCAACTGGCCCGTCGTCACGAAGTGACAGTACTCACTTCGCGAGCCGGAGATCTAAGCTCCGAGGACCGCGATGGCGGCGTGCGAGTGCTGCGCGTCCCGGTGTTTTTTCGACGGGAGCTGGCGGTGGCGAATTTTCCATCCATGGCGGCGTATCTGCCGGCGGGCCTGCTCCGGGGCCTGCGCTTCGGCCGAAACGAATTCGACATCGTCAACACGCACTTCGTCGTGCCGACCGGTCCGCTCGGCCATGCGCTGGCCCGCTGGCTCGGCATTCCGAATGTTTTGTCCGTGCACGGCGGCGATCTGTTCGATCCGAGCAAGAGCAGCTCTCCGCATCTGCACGCGCCGCTGCGCGCGGCAGTTCGCTGGATGCTCAAAACTGCTGACGATGTGGTCGGTCAGTCTCGCGACACGGTTCGGCATGTCACGGAGTTGTATGGCGTGCGCAGGTCGGTCGAATTGATTCCGTTAGGCATAGATCGGCCGCCGCCCGTGACCGTGGCTTCGCGTCAGGATCTTGGGTTACCGCAAGATGCTTTCGTGATGATCACCATCGGGCGACTCGTCGCTCGCAAAGCCACGACGCAGCTCATCGAGATGTTTGCCGCGAGCGATATTCCCAATGCGCACCTGGTGATCGTCGGCGACGGTCCCGACGCGCCCGCTGTCGATCGTCGTGCCACCGAGCTTGGCGTTCGCAACCGTGTTCACATGCTTGGACAAGTCTCGGACGCCGAAAAGTACGCCGCGCTGACCGTGGCCGATGTGTTCGTCACCGCCAGTCAGCACGAAGGCTTCGGCCTGGTGTTCCTGGAAGCGATGGCCTTCGGGCTGCCGGTGCTGTGTTACGACCGCGGCGGTCAGACCGATTTTCTGGTCACTGGCGAGACCGGCCACGTCGTGAAGCTGAACGACGAGGAATCCTTCGTGTTCGCCCTGCGGCAGCTGCATGCCGACCGCGAGGCGCGCGAGCGCTACGGCCGACACAATCGGCAACTCGTCGAGAACTATTTCATCGACACCTGCGCTGCGCGTTACGAGTCCGTATTCGCCGCCGCCATCGAACGTCGGGCAGGTACTCCGCGAGGCCTTGCCTCGCCCACTTCTTGAGCTCATCTCATGTGTGGAATTGCGGGCATCATCAACTCCGATCCGCAGCGTGACATCGCGCTGAAACGCATGCTCGGCGCGCTCGAGCATCGCGGCCCGGACGGCGAAGGCATTCATCACGACCAGTACGCGACGCTGGGCCATCGCCGCCTTTCCATCATCGATCTGGCCGGCGGCCGGCAGCCGCTCTACAACGCGGATCGCTCGCTGGTGCTGGTCTGCAATGGCGAGATCTACAACTACCGCGAGCTGCGGCGGCGGCTCGAGCAGGACGGTCATCGCTTTCTGACCAACAGCGATTGCGAAGTCATTCTGGGTCTGTACGAGCGGCACGGCGATCGGCTGCTCGATCACCTGCGCGGCATGTTCGCGTTCGCGTTGTGGGATGTGAAAAGGCGTCGGCTGCTGGCGGCCCGCGATCATCTCGGTCAGAAACCTTTCTTCTACAGCACGGGCCAGCAAGGCTTCGCGTTCGCGTCGGAGATCAAGGCGCTGCGGGCGCTGGACCGGCGTCGGCAGCGAATGAATCTCGCCGCGCTCGATCAGTACCTGGGCCTGCGGCTCATCGACGCGCCGCTGACCATGTTCGAAGGCATCCACAAGCTGCCGCCCGGTCACCTGCTGACCGTGGAAGCGGGATTCGAGCCACTGATCCGCCGCTACTGGCATTTGCAACAGAGCCCGAAGCTGACCGGCAGCGAAGAGGAATTGCTGGACGAGTTGCAGGCGAAGCTGCAGGAAACCCTGCGCCTGCACATGGAAAGCGACGTCCCGGTGGGCGCGTTCCTGAGCGGCGGCATGGATTCCAGTCTGCTGGTCGCGATGCTATCGCGCGACCTCGAGGTGAAGAAACTGCCGACCTTCACCATGGGCCTGAGCTATCAACGTTTCGACGAGGCGCCAGCAGCCCGTGCCGTCGCGAAGCTGTTCGATACGGAACATCACGAAGAGCGCGTGCAGCCGGAGATCGCCGCGCATCTGCCGGATCTGGTGTGGGCGCTGGACGAACCCTCCGATCCGCTGTCGTTGTGCACGTGGTTGTTGGCAAAGTTCACGCGCCAGCACGTGAAAGTCGTTATCGGCGGCGATGGCGGTGACGAGCTGTTCGGCGGCTACGATCGTTACTACGGCAATCTATACGCCGCTCACTACGGCCGTCTGCCCGAAGGGCTGCGGCGCAAGCTGCTGGCGCCGGCGATGGCCATGATTCCCGAGTCCGGCTGGTACAAGAGTCTGGGACATCAGCTGCGCTGGCTGCATCATCTGTCGTTCCATTCGGGCAGCGCGCGCTATGCGGCCAGCCTGAACTATTTTTATTTCGACGCCGACAAGCGCCGCCAGCTGTACACGCGCGAAGTGCAAGAGCGCTGGCCCGACCTCGACGCCGAGGCCGCCATTCGTCGGCCGTATGAAGAATCCGAAGGCGGCGAGCTGGACCGCATGTTGTATGCGGACAGCCTGGTTCGCCTGCCGAATCATCCCGTGATGATCACGGACCGCATTTGCATGGCGCACGGGCTCGAGGCTCGCAGTCCGTTCATGGATCACGAGCTGGCAAGCTTTGCCGCGCGGCTGCCGGCTTCGCTGAAGGTGCGCGGCGGCACGCTCCGTTACATCCAACGCAAACTGGCGGCGCGCTATCTGCCGTCCGACATTCTCGATCGACCCAAGCAGGGCTTCTCGTCCGCCCTGCCCTATCTACTGCAAGCGGAATACACGCGCCTGTATCGGACCTGTCTGCGGCAATCCCGGCTGGTCCAGGATCGCGTGCTCGATCGCCAGGCCATCGCGCAACTCGTCGACGAGCACCTGGCCAAGCGGGCCGACCATGGCAACCGGTTGTGGCTGCTGATCAACGCCGAGATCTGGTATCGCATGTCCATCCTCGGGCAATCCAAAGAAGATCTGCGTCGGGAACTGGTCGCCGACGCGCACGGGGCTCGGCGCGCCAGTTGAGCGACACTGAATAAACAATGAAAACGTGGCTACGGATCATCGTCACGCTGCTGTTGTGCGCGCTGTTGCTGATCTACGTCGTCGACGTGGAGTTGGTGTTCAGAACGCTTGGCAACTGCGATCCGTTGTGGGCGTGCGCGGCGCTGGCGGCATTCACGCTGGACCGCGTGCTCATGAGTTACAAGTGGGGACTGTTGCTGGCGATCCGCGGCTATTCGATTTCGCTCGCGCAGAAGCTGATGGTCTACTGCAGCGCCATGATGTGGGGCCTCGCGCTCCCGAGCACCGTGGGCGCCGATGGTATTCGGGTAATGCTCGTTCGTCGCTTCGGCGTGCGCGTCGACGACACGCTCGCCACCATCCTGGTCGAGCGCGGCATCGGATTCATCGTCGCTCTGCTGACCGCAGTCGTCAGTCTGATCATTCTTCGCATGGTGCTGCCGCAGGCCCCCGTTTACGACTATGCGCTCGCGTTCGGCCTGGCCGGGCTGCTGGCCGGCATCGTCATCCTGGTGTTCTCGTTCACCGATCATGCCTTGAGCTCGGTGCTGCGGCTCATTCCCAAGCGCTTCGCCGACAGCTCGGCAGCGCGGCTGCTGGAACGTTTGCACGAAGCATATGCATCGCTGGCGTCCGATCGGCCTCGGATCACCGCCTTCTCGGCGCTGACGCTGGTCGAGCACGTCACGGTCATCGTTTGTTACGGCCTGGTCGCCCGAGCCCTGGAAGTGCCGTTCAATCCAATGTTCATGTTTGCGGCCGTGCCGCTAGCCATCCTGGTGTCGCGCCTGCCCATTTCTCTGGACGGCATCGGTGTATATGAAGGCATATTCATCGCCATCCTCGCGTTGGGCGGCGTGCGGCCGGCGGACGCGCTCGCCATATCGCTGGCGGCCCGAGCCTTGCAGGTGGTTGTTTGGTTTCCTTGGTGGCTGATGCTCGCGGCGCGCACGGGGGTGCGTCCGCCTGCCGATACGGTGACGCCAGCGACAGAACCTTCAAGCATAGGAACCTCACCATGAGCGCAGACGGCTCAGCGATGACAGCAAATCGCCAGCAGCGCCCGGAGAGCCCGCTACGTGCGGATCTACGGCGTCGTTACGAGATGACCTCGGGAAGCACGCTGCGACGTGTGCTCACCTGCGCTCGATCGCCGGGCGTGCATGCGGTGCTGGTGTTGCGCTTCGGTCAATGGAGCCAGCGCCGGCCCAAGGCGCTGCGGCTTCTGTTCGACCCCGTCTATGCGATCCTGAATTTTTTCATCCAGGTGCTATGGGGCATCGAGATCCCGCGCAGAGCCAGGATCGGCCCCGGCCTGTACATCGGCCATTACGGCGGCATCACCGTTTCTTCCGGCGCAGTGATCGGCCGCGATTGCAATCTTTCGCAGAACATCACGATCGGCGTTTCGGGCGCGGGTCCGAAACGCGGCGCGCCGACGATCGGTGACAATGTTTACGTCGCGCCGGGCGCGCGGCTGGTGGGCAAGATCAAGATCGGCAACAACGTGAAGATCGGCGCCAACGCGGTCATCCACAAAGACCTGCCGGACAACGCCATCGCGGTGCTGGAGCCGGGCTTCAAGATCATTTCGTATGCCGGCAACGGCGCCGTCGCCGACGACGGCCCCTGAAAAGACAAAGCCCCAGGCCGGTTACACCTGCCTGGGGCGTGTCCCCCTGAGCACTCTGTTGTTTTGGGCTTGGACTCAGCGAGCGTACGAGTAGTACACCCCTTCGTCTTGCGCCTCGGATCGATTCAACACCACCCCCAGCAAATTCATTTCCTGCAACAGCCCCTTCGCGCCGTGCAGCGCGTCGCGGCTGGTCGTGCCTTCAGCGACAACGAGCAGCATGCCGTCCACCTGCGGCGAGAACGCCAGCACGTCGTCCGACGCCAGCACCGGAGGCATGTCGAATATCACGATGCGACGGGGCTTCTCGGCCTCCAGCGCCTGCACCAGCTCGTCCATGCGCGGCGAAGTCAGCAGATCCGACGCATTCGCGACCGCCTGGAAATTCGGAATCACCGCCAGCCGCTCGGCGCCGGTGGGTGAGTACACGATCTGCTCGAACGTCGCTTCGCCCAGCAGAAAGTCGGTCAGACCACGCTCGCCGCGGCTGTTACCCAGTCCGAGATAATCGGCCACTTTCGGCCGCTGCAGGTCCAGGTCCACCAGGAACACCCAGGTGTTCGAATCCTGCGCCAGGGCCATGGCGAGATTGATGGCGGTCAAGGTTTTGCCTTCACCCGGCGTCGCGCCCGTCACCACGAAGGAATGCCACTGATTGGCTTCCAGCCGACGCAGGATGCGTGTGCGCAGAATTTTGTAAGCACGCAAGGCGCCCAAATCGGTGATCTGCGGAAGGATGTTATTTTCCTCGAGCACCGCGCGATCCAGCGAGACCGGCTGAAACCTTCGCACATTCGACGTATCGACAGCCGCAGGCGGCACGCGTCGCAGGCGTGGGCGATTGCCTGGCTGCTCGGGCGGCGCCGGACGCTGAAATCGTTCCGCCGTCTTGCGCACTGCCTCTTCGATGATGCTCATTTGCGGGCTCTCGTGACTATCGGATCATGCCATGAATCGAACGACGACTATGCAGGCCATGAATAAAACTGCCACCGCTGCGGTCGCCGCATAGGCTGGCGCCGCGGCCTTGCGCTTACCGCCGCGGGAATGTTTGATCACCGGCACCGCGGTCAGCGGCGCGACGCCGAGGATATCCTGAATATCACGCGCGCCGCGCACCGTCGTATCGAACAACTGGGCCACGATGACGGTGGTCACCGAAGCGATCAGGCTCAGCACCGCCGCGATGATCACGATGGCCGCGCGCGCGGGCTTGGCGGGCTCTTCCGGAATCTTCGGCGACGACTTGACGCGGAATTTGTCGGCGGTGCCGCCGGCGATCGCCGCTTCGCTGACCTCAGCATCCATCTGCCGCCGAAGCAGTTCGTCGTACTTGGCGCGAGCGCTGGCGAGATCGCGCGTCACCGCCTGGTATTCGCGCTCCACTTCGGGCGCCGCCACGATGCGACCTTCGAGACCGCTGAGCTTGGTGCGCAACTCCATGGCGCGCGCCTGCAAGGCGGCCAACTGCGTGTCCGTGGCGTTCAACTGGGTCTGCACTTGCATGGCCATGGGCGAGTCGACCGCGGCAGTGGCATCGGTGGTCTCGCCCGAGGCGATGCGCGCTTGCAACGAGTCGATGTTGCGCTGGATGCGCTGAACGTCCGGATGATCCTCGCTGTATCGCTGGCGGGCCTCGGCCAGGATGGAGCGTTGCGTCTGCAGCTGCGCCTTCAGCGACATGCCGCTGGAGGAGCCGCCGGCCTTCAACTGATCGATCTGCCTGCGCAGCATGATCAGATCCGGATGGCTCTGGTCGTACTGCACGCTCTTGCGAGCATATTCCTCTTCGAGCGCGCGGACGCTGGCCTGCTCCGGGCTGGCCGCGCGCGCCTGCTGTAACTGAGACACCAGAAACACTCGCTCTCGTCGCAGTGCCTGCATCTGGCTCTCGACGTCCTGGATGTCGCTTTCGGTGCGATCCATGACGTTCAGATTCAGTTCGTTGAGCTCGGGCAGCTTGCCCACGTTCTTGGATTTGAATTCGGACAGCTTGGCCTCCAGACCGGCGACGTGGGTGCGAATCCGCTCGGCTTCGCGCGCGAAGAACTTGGCCTTGCCCGCGGCCTGGCGCTGGCGATCGTTACGATTCTCCTGGAGGAACGAATTGACCAGCCACTCGGCGCCCTCCTGAGCCCGCTGCGGCTGGCGATTGTCATAGGCGACAGTGAACGCCGTGACCACATCGCGCTCGCGCCCGGTGTTGGGATCGAGAATGGGCACGGTGACGATGTCCACCTTGATGTCGCCGCGCAGCTCTTCCAGCGCGCCCGCGGGATCCTCGGCCTGATCGTCATAGAGCTGATGCTCGGCCAGCAGCTTGGCCAGATTGCGATCGCTCAACACCACCGTGCTCAAGCTGCGCACGTATTGGTCCGCGTACGGAGATTCGTCCGGATCCTGCGCCAGGGCGTTGGGGTTCTGTCGGATGTTCTGCGCACCCTCGAGCTCGATCTGCCCGGACGAGCGGTACACGTCGGGCAACGCGATTGCCAGCGCCGCACCGATGGCGACGATGGGCAGCGCCACCAGCAGCAGCAGCTTTCGACGTTTGCGCAGAATGCCCAGGTACTCGCCGAAACCGGTGCTTTGCGGCTCGTGGCCGGCGGTGGGTGAGGATGGCGTCTGCATGTTGCTCGGGTTACGACAGCACGTTGAAACGACTGATGGATAAAACTATTGGGCCCGCTTCGGTTCGTACACGATGCCGATCAGGAAAGCGCTGGCGCTGGCGTCCGAAGGCTCGTCTTCGTATTCCTGCCAGCGGTAGTTGTAAGTACCGATGAGCGACCATTGCCGCAGCCACCGCCACTCGAAACCGAGCTCGCCGATGGCGTATTCGCGCGTGGGGTACGAGCCATCTTCGATCTCCTCGTCGCGGGACAGGCGCGCGCCAGCTCGCAGGGCAAAACGTTGCGAAACGTCGTGGTCGATCCTTAGACGCAACTGATGACGCTCCACCACGGTTCCCGCCGAGACCGGCCCGACGCTGCGCGTAAAGTCTAAGAACAGGGTGTTACGCTGGCTGGCCCACTGGCCGCCGGCGCCGGCGATGATGTTGGTGTCGCTGGAGCCGCGCTCCGGTTTGGTCTGCTGGGCGCCGACCCGGACATAGGCCCGCGAGTTCGCGGAATACTGTGTATTCCATTCAACCTCACCGCCGTACGCATCGGTCGTGGTGGTGGTGTCGTACTGCGAGGCCAGCGCGCGCACCAGCAAGGCCGACCGGGGCGAAGTGAGAAAGCCGAAACCCGCGCCTGCACCCACTTCGCTGAAGTCCTGCTGGAAGCCGGGCAGCTGATTCTCGAAATCCGCCTGCAGATAATGGGCATTCAGCTCCATTCGATAGCGTTGTGAGATGTCGTAAGACATCGAAGGCGCGATCCGGAAGAAGTCGCGACGGTTGCGCTGAACGAAGCGCCCCGAGTCGCCCTGATCCGGTTCCCCGAGCTCACCGCCCTCGCCCGCCTCCGGCAGCTCGCTGTCCACCACGTACTCGTCCGAGTACAGGAATGGCACGTTGATGCGCCGGCGCGGGGTCACATCGGAGAAGCCTGCCGTCAAATAGTAGTCCGTCGAGTCTTCGTCCTTCTCGTCCGGGAAGTAGGTTGCGTTGATGCGCGGTGTGATCTCGAAATTGGTGCGAGGATCGACAGTGCGAAACGTCACACCCACGTCCGCTTCACCGCCCGACACTTCCACTTCCTGGGACGGAAGGTCGAGGCGATAGTTATCGCTATAGCGATAGCCGGCCTGCACGCGCGGCGCGACTTCCCAGTTCGCCGCCGATGCGCCGGTGCATACGGCAACGGCCAACGGTACGGCGGCCCAATGTTTCCTGATCGACAGTTTAGGGCACAACAACGATATCTCCCGCGACCAGTTCGATGTTGGTTTCCAGACGGCGGCCGCGCACCACTTCGGGGTAACGGAACGCCATCGCCGTTTGTTTCTCGCCCTGGCCACGCAACACGATGATGTCGTTGGTGGCCGCGAACGGCGTCATGCCGCCGGCCATGCTCAGCGCCTGCATGATGTTGACGCTCGGATTGACGATGAACTCGCCCGGCTTGTTCACCTGACCGAGCACGAAGATCTTGTTGCCCTTGATCTCCTGCACGGAAACAGTGACCACCGCGCCGGAGATATATTTGGTCAGACGCTCCGAGACCAGTTTGTTCAGATCGGAGACGGTCTTGCCGCGCGCATCGACCTCGCCCACCAGCGGAAATGAAAACGCGCCGTCCGGGCGCACCAGCACCTGGCGTTGCAGGTCCGGCTCTTTCCACACGGAAATTTCCAGCGTGTCGCCGGGCTTGATGACATAGGACGCCTGCTGCGCATGGGCGGCCTGCATGCCCAGTACGCACATCATCAGCATCCCCCACATCCACTGCATTCTCGACATCTATGCTGCTCCTCCGGGCTTGGCGGTCGATCGGTTACCGGCGCGTTACGTTGGCCTGTCCTTTGCAGGTCACGTGCCAACGCAAGTCAATGAACGGGGCCTGTCGTTCGTTAGCGGCAGCGCGGCGCGGATACAAGCTTTCGCAGCCGCGTTGTTACTACCACCGTAGAAAGGCGCGCGTGTGAGCAAAGTTCCTGCACGAGCGGTGAATACCGAGGCAGGCGGGGTTGTAAGAACGTCGGGAAACACAGGATGACTGGTGCAAAAGTTACAACCACTCTAAGTGACACGGCTGCCGCAGTTGCCGCGGATCCAACACCGCGGCCGCGACTGTCTGTGATCGTGCCGCTGTATAACGAGCAGGAAAGCATCCGGCCGTTGTATGCGGCCATCGTGCAGGCGCTGGGTGACATCGGTTGCACGTTCGAGATGGTGTTCGTCGATGACGGCAGCCGGGACGACACCGCGGAGATCGCGAGACAGATCGCGCGCTTCGACTCACGACTGCGGCTGGTGAAGTTCCGTCGCAACTACGGCCAGACGCCGGCGATGGCCGCCGGTATCGAGCACGCGCGCGGCGAGATTCTCGTCACCATGGATGGCGATCTGCAAAACGATCCGGCCGATATCAAACTGCTGCTGGAACAGATCGAAGCCGGATACGACATCGTGGTCGGCTGGCGTCACAACCGACAGGACAAACTGGTCACGCGAAAGATTCCCTCGCGCATCGCCAACGTGCTGATCGGCAAAGTCACGGGCGTGCCGATCCGCGACAACGGCTGTTCGCTGAAGGCGTTCCGCGCCGACCTCATCAAGAGCATTCCCCTCTACTCGGAAATGCATCGTTTCATTCCGGCCATGGCGTCGATCGCCGGGCCGCGCGTCGCGCAGATCCGCGTGCGCCATCACGCCCGCCGTTACGGACAGTCGAAATACGGTCTGTCCCGCATCTATAAAGTTCTGCTGGACCTGATGGTCATCAAGACGGTGACCACGTTCGCGTCTCGGCCGCTGCGCTGGTTCGCGCTGTTGTCGGTGCCGCTGTTTCTGTGCGCGTTCGTCATGCTTGCGCACACGTTCGTCAGCCTGGTCACGGATCGATCGGCGCTGTCGCTGCCACTGGCCGGCACCGGAATTATTTTTCTGGCGTCGGCCACGATCCTTTTGTGCAGTGGCGCGTTAGCTGAGTTGATTTATTCCCGCGGTGACATCCGCGACAACGAGTTCTTCCGACTGACACAAACCATCCAGCGCCATCCGAGTGATAAGCGTAAGGCACCCACTGAACCAGTGACGACCATCACATCATGAGCACTCAGCCTCTCAACCCATCGTTGCCGTCGATCTCCGTGATCGTGCCCGTGTGCGGGCGACGTTCGGAATTGCGGTCGCTGTACACCCAGTACAAGGCGGGCGTCGACGCGGTCGGCCTGCCCTTCGAGTTCATTTTCGTCATCGACGGCGATCGCACCGACGCCCTCCAGACGTTGGAATCGATGCTGCACGAAGGCGAGGACCTCACGGTCATCAGCCTGACGCGCAGCTTCGGCGAAGCCGCGGCGTTGATGGCCGGCTTCGAACGGGCGTCGGGCAGCGTGATCCTCACGCTGCCGGCCTATTATCAGATCGAGGCACAGGACATTCCCAAGCTGGTCGCGGCGCTCGGCTCGTCGGACATGGCAATCGGCTATCGCTCGCCGCGCTATGGAAACATGCTCGATCGCATGCGTCGTAGTGCCTATCACGGCCTGGTCAATTTCGTCACCGGCTCACGCCTGCAGGACATCGGCTGCGGCGCGCGCGCCATGCGTCGTCAGGTGTTCGAAGAAATGGATCTCTACGGCGATCAGCATCGCTTCATGGCGATTCTGGCCGCCCGGCTCGGCTTCCGCGTCAGCGAAGTGGCAATGCGCCAGTCGCCGCAGGATCGGTTGCATCGGGTGTATCGCCCCAAGGAATACGCGCACTACGTTCTGGATCTTTTCAGCATCTTCTTCCTGACGCGCTTCACCAAACGTCCGCTGCGCTTCTTCGGCATGCTGGGCGCGGCGACCTTCGGCCTCGGCGCGGCGGTGATCGCGTTCCTGAGCGTGCAACGACTGTTCTTCGATGAAAAGCTGGCGGATCGTCCGGCTCTGCTGCTCGGAGCGCTGCTCGTCGTGCTGGGCATGCAGGTGTTCGCGCTCGGCCTGCTGGGCGAGCTGATCATCTTCACCCACGCCCGCGGCATGAAGGACTATCGGGTGCAGGAAGTGATTCAGTATCCCGAAACCGTGACTTCATCCGTCGAGGTCACGGACGTGGAGCCCGCGGAAGGCCGCAACAACGAGATCCGGCACACCGCGCCACCCGCGATGACCGCCTGAGTGCCTTCCAACGCGCCGGCCTGATACGGCGCGTCCCCGTCGGCCGGACCCGTCGCAATGGTGAGCTTCACATCCGCGAGCACGGCCGCCGGCAGCTGAGTTGCCTCCGCCGTCGAATAAATCATCGTCACTTCCGATAGCCGACCGATCGCGCTGGCCGCCAGATTGCCGGTCAAAAAATGATGCGCGTGATGAATCAGAATACAGTGCGGCCGGCCGGCGCGATCGTGCATCGCCTGCAGCTGTAACAGCAACGCGTCGACGAATACCGGCCGTGTCTCGGAGGGAAGCGCGACGAGATTGATATCGATGCTGTGCGTGGGCAACTCGAGCGCGGCGAGCACATCGGTGAGTCGCGGCGCTTCATGGATGTCGCCCCAGCTGCTCATATCGCCGAGCACGCCTTTGGGTGCGGCCCCCGGTAAATTGCGATCGGCGCCGATGACACAGCACTGATAGTCCTGTTGCATCAGCTGCTCGAGCAAACGATTGCAGATCAGGGTGCGGGCCGCTTCATCCGGCCCGCTGATCAGGACGGAGTCCTGGCAAGGCGTGAGGGTGATCTCGCGCTCGTCTTCATCCCTGCCCAGAACCACGCGGCGCCGAGGCGTCGAAGATGCGAGATCGGTGGCCACGAGGTCGCGCGCAATTTCGAGAAAGCCGTCGCAGAACTCGCCTTCCGTCACACGATCCGCCGCTTGCTTGATCGACTCGTGCGCGTTGCTCACGACCACGGCGTGCTCCGCCCAGGCCAGCAACGGCAGATCGTTCTCCGCGTTACCGATCGCCACCAGGTTGTGACGCGAGACTCCGAGCTCACGCAATGCTTCGTTCATGCCCGATGCCTTGTCGATGCCCGGCGGCAGCATCAGCAGCGTGTCATCGTTCAGCACCAGCTCGTAATCCATGTGCAGCTTGAGCTTGCGCAGCGCCTCGCGCGCCGAGTCGACGTAGCGGGCACTGGTGCTGATGATGGAGCTGCCGACGTTGAGCGGCGTGAACTGACGGCGTCGTAATTCCTGCAGCAGGATTTCCGGCGGCGCCTGGCCGAGGATTTCGGACTGGCGCGTCGCCGTTCGATGCAGCACCGCGCCGTTCTCGGCGACGATGTAATCGAACAGCCGCGCCTCGGGAAAAATTTCCAACAGCTGGCGCAATTCACGCCCGGTGACCAGGATCAATTTACGCCCGGTCGCGGAAAGCTCGCGCAAAGCGTCGATGCAACGCTCGTCGCAGCGTCCATCGCGCGCCAGCGTTCCATCGTAACCTGCGGCCAGCACCACGTATCTCATCGTGTTGCGTCGTCCAGCGTCTTGAAACTTCCCGATCCCGGACGCCTTGCAGTCGACCTCAGTTGAACAGCATGTCGTATGCCGCCAGCAGGCGCGGTACTTCATGCTCCCAGGCGAGCGAATTCTTGACCCGCTCGCGGCCCCACTCCCCCATTTGCTTGCGACGCGGCTCGTCGTCGAGCAGCGTCACGATCTGTTTCGCCATGTCGATCGGATCGTTGCGCCGGGCGTACAGCGATGCCTGCTGCGCCGACACGCGCCCCTCGGTCAGGTCGTACTGCACGATGGGTTTGCCCAGCGCCATGTACTCCATGATCTTGTTCATGGTGGACTTGTCGTTCATCTCGTTGGCGACATCGGGATTCACGCACACGTCCGCCGTGTTGAGCATCGCGAGCAGCTCCGCATCCGGCACCCGGCCGGTGAAAGTCACGTATTCCGCTACCTGCAGTTCCTGGGCCAGCTTGCGCATCGCATCCAGCTCGGTGCCGCCGCCCACCAGGCCGAAGTGAATATCCGTCCGACCCATCTCGTGCACGATGTGACGAACCGCGGTCAGCAGACCGTCGATGCCTTCCTGACGCCCCATCACGCCCACATAGCCGACCAGATATTTACGGCCCTGCTTGAGCTCGGGCTGCGGCGGCAACACCTTCAGGCGCCGCAGGTCCGGACCGCTGCGCACGACGAACACTTTGTTCGGCGGCCGCCGCCCGCGCTCGATCGCGATCTTGCGATAGGACTCGTTGGTGGCCACGCACACGTCCGCGGTTCGAAACGTCCAGCGCTCCAGCGCCAGCATCAGCTTGTAGAACACGTCGCGCCGCTGGAACTTCGCCTCGTACAGCTCGGGGTTGATGTCGTGGTGATCGAACAGGAATTTTTTGCCGAACAGCTTGTAGAAAGCGCCGATCAGAAAAATCATGTCGGGCGGATTGCAGCCGTGGATCACGTCGAAGCCGCGGGTGAAAAATATCTTCAGCGACAAGGCGAACTCGGCCGCGAGCGCCCAGCTGTACTCCAGCGCGTAGCCCATCGCGCCGTCCGCTTCGAACGGCATGGAATGCCGATAAATGGCCACGCCGTCGAGCTCCTCGAAACTCTTCTCGTAGCCCTTGCCCTTGGGGCAGATGATGGAGACCTGATAACCGTGGGCGTGTAGCGTGCGTGCCTCCTGCCACACGCGCCGGTCGAACGGCAGCGGCAGGTTCTCGACAATGATCAATACGCGCCGGCGACGAGCAACGGCGACACCCGCGCTCATTACGTTGGCCTGGACTTCGGCCCGGGTCTGTTCTTCGGCATTCGACATGACCCGTTACCAGCACACGCCTTGATAGGTGGCGCGATAGGTATCCCGGTCCGGCAGCATGGCGATGTCCAGCAACAGCTGGTCAGGGCGCGTGTGCGCGCGCAGGGCCGCCAGCACCTCGGGCGTCTTCATCGCCACCACCAGCACGTCGGAATCGCGCACCAGCGCATCGAGATCGGTGGTCATCAACGAGGCGATGTGCGGAATGCTCTCTTCGATGAAACGCCGGTTGGCGCCGATCAGCCGCGCCACGTTCACCTGCGGATCGAAAATACACAGCGGCAGCCCCTTGCCGATGAAGCGCTCGGCCAGGATCACCATCGGGCTTTCGCGCAGGTCGTCGGTGCCGGACTTGAAGCTCAGGCCGATCATGCCCACCGAGCGGCGCCCGCTTGCCAGTACCCGCTCGACCGCGTGCTCGATGTGCGCGGCGTTGCTGGGCAAGAGGCTGCTCAGCATGGGCAGCTCCACGTCGTTGTTCTTCGCCAGGTACAGCAGCGCCTTCAGATCTTTCGGCAGGCACGAGCCGCCGAAGGCGAAACCGGGCCGGAGATAGGCCGAGGAAATATTCAGCTGACGATCCATGCACAGCAGCTTCATGACTTCGTGCGGATCGACGCCGGCCGATTGCGACACCCGGCCGATCTCGTTGGCGAACGTCACCTTCAAAGCGTGGAAAGCATTACAGGCGTACTTGAGCATTTCGGCGGTACGCACCGAGGTGTGCACGAACTCGCAAGGCAGGTGTCCGAAGATGCCGCGTAACGCTTCGACCGCGTACGCGTCGTCGGCGCCGACCACGGTCAGTGGTGGATTGTCATAGTCGCTGATGGACGTGCCTTCGCGCAGGAACTCCGGCTGGAAGCACAAGCTGAAATCACGTCCGGCCTGCAGCCCCGAGGCCGCTTCGATAGCGGGCTTGATCACTTCGTCCAGCGTGCCCGGCTTCACCGTCGAGCGAATGACGACGATGTGGCGGGTCGCCTTCTCCGGCAGCACGGCGCCGATCTGCTCGGCGATGCGGGTGATGGCGGTCAGATCCTGGTTGCCGTTCTGGCGCGGCGGCGTGCCGACGCAGACAAAAGAAATGTCCGTGGCGAGGATGGCGTCGCGGACCGAATCGGTAACGCTTACCGTACCGCCACGCATTACGGCGCGCGTGAGCTCCTGAATGCCCGTCTCGACGATGGGCGCTTGGCCCCTTCGCAGCAGCTCGAGCTTGCCCGGGTCGATGTCGACGCCGAACATTTCATGACCGTCGCGAGCGAGGCACGCCAGCGAGACGGCGCCCACGTAACCCAGGCCGAAAATACTGATCCGACGCGGCGAGCCCGGCGCGATGTCTTCGTCCTCAGCGCTCTCCCGTACCCAGCCACGGCGAGCACGCTGTGCCTCGGCGCTCACGTTGTCGATCTGTAACGCCATCATGTATCTCCGTAATGAAAGTACCGAGCGACGCTTCGATCGCGCACCCGGTTCCCTGTTCAATTACAAGTTCTATGCCGCTGTTCCGTCGATCGCTCACGTGACGTGGACAGCCGTCCGACGTGTCGCGTGCAGCAGTCGTTCGTTATTTTTCGAACGCATTGCGAACGCACCGCGACAACCGAAATCCTGGTTTTTCAGGCAAATGCTGCGTCAATGTTTTCGACGCTGGAAAATGCCTACTTTTACAAACTCGAAAAAACTTTCTTACAAAGGAACCCGACTGGCGCTTGAAGAATTTGCATCTCACACTTCTGACAACCCTCGTTAGATTCTTTGTGGGGAGAACTTACACAGTGAACGCACCGATCACGCTGCACGAGAACGGGCTCGGCAACCTCCTCGGGCGCTCGCCTGCCATGCATCAAGTGTTCGGCTTGATCAAACGAGTGGCGCCCACCGAAGCCACTGTGATGATCATGGGCGAGAGCGGCGTCGGCAAAGAACTGGTCGCCGAATGCATCCACATGTTGAGCCATCGCGCTCAGGGCCCGCTGGTCGCGATCAACTGCGGCTCGATTCCGGCTTCATTGATCGAGGCCGAGTTGTTCGGTTACGAGAAGGGCAGTTTCACGGGCGCTTCTCGTTCGCACGCGGGCGTGTTCGAGCGCGCCACCGGCGGCACATTGTTCCTGGACGAAGTCACCGAGATGCCGCTGGATATGCAGACGCGGTTGCTACGCGTCCTCGAGACGGGACGCTTTTATCGCGTCGGCGGCACGCAGGAAATCAAAACAGACATTCGCGTCGTGGCGGCGACCAACCGCAACGTCACCGAAGCCGTGGCGAATCGTCAGCTGCGCGAAGATCTGATGTATCGGCTGGCGGTGTTCC
Source organism: Steroidobacter sp. (assembly GCF_036402275.1). Taxonomy (NCBI): domain Bacteria; kingdom Pseudomonadati; phylum Pseudomonadota; class Gammaproteobacteria; order Steroidobacterales; family Steroidobacteraceae; genus Steroidobacter; species Steroidobacter sp. The sequence continues at coordinate 241,556 of NZ_DASWTF010000009.1, forward strand.
CGCTGCACATACCGCCATTGCGCGAACGTCCGGGCGACGTGCCGTTGCTCGCACAACACTTCCTGAGCATGCTAAATCGCACCAGCGAGGTCACCAAGAGCTTCTCACCTTCGTTCCTCGAAGCGTTGGGCTCGCGACGCTGGGCGGGCAATGTGCGTGAGCTGAAGAACACCGTCGAACGCAGCTTCATCCTCGCCGACGAAGTGCTCGACGTGGATCTGTCGATCAACATGCCGGCACACAGCGTCGAACCCGTCGAAGCCGCCCGCCCCGCCGGCGTGCACGTTCCCCTGGGCTCGCGGCTGGACGAAGCCGAGCGTTCTCTGATCGAGGTCACATTGGACTATTGCGAAGGCGACAAACGTCGCGCTGCCGCCGTGCTCGGCTGCAGCCTGAAGACCCTCTACAACAAATTGAACAGCTACGCGCGGGAGCGCTCCGCAGCGACCGAGAATCTGGGACGTCACATTCCCGGCGTCGGGGCCGGGGTGCCTCTCACAAGCTGATCTTCCGAGTCGAGGCCAGCACAAGAGATCCGTCGACCCGCTATCGGCCCTGTGACACAGGGCCGATGTTTTTTGCGTGCGAATTTCTCGGCGAGCACGCCTTTAAACGCCCGTTTTGGCGGCCGAGCCGCAGTGACATTGACTTGACAGGCGTCGAACTCGGCCTATGTTGCCGACTATGACCGCCAAGCTGGACGATCTGCTCTCCGAAATCCTGCGCTTACCCTTATGGGAGCGGCAGCTGCTGCTCGATCGATTGCAGGCGGCGGAACCGCTTGGAGTTCGGGACGGGCAAGCGACCTACCAGAGCGACTCTATGAGATTCGTAACCGTAGCATTGCCCGATGACTTGGCCAAACGAGCGCAAGAAGCTGGCTTGCTGGGAAACAAGACTCTGGAAGGCATCCTGCGCCGCGCGCTGGAGGCTCATGCCGAGAGCGATGAGCCAGGGACGGTGCATCGTCGATTGGTGGAGAAGAATGGCTACTTGGTGGCGGAAGCCTTGCCAGGCGAACGCAGCATCACCTCTACAGAGGTCCGAGACATCCTGGACGACATGGAGTGGTGATGTTTCTACTGGATATCAACGTCTTTTTCGCGGTCTCAACGAAACTCACGCGGATCACACGACAGTCACTCGCTGGCTGGCCGGCATCGAAAAACATGCAAGCTGCGGCGTTACTCAAATCGGTACCTTCCGGTTACTGATACTCCCCGCGGCCATGCTCAATCGCCCGTTGACATCGGCCGATGCACATCGGGCGCTGGCACGCTTTACCAGCAGCGAACGTCACATGTTCATCCCATGCCCGCCTCTGTCGAGTGCCGACGTGGGTCAGACCCGAGGACATAGGGCGGCATACGACGACTATCTGGTGCAGATTGCGAAAGATGCTGGGTGCAAATTCGCGACATTCGATCGCGCTCTGGCCGCACGGTGGCCAGAGCGCACGCTACTCATCGGCTGACCTCGATCAACCCGCGGCGACGGGAGCGACGACGACGATGCGGTCGCGGCTGGAGACGACGGAGCCGCCTGGCTTTTCGATGGTGACTGCGAACATGGCCGGGTCGCGGATCTCGAGCTTGGCCGTGATCGGGATGATCACTTCGCGTTGGCCCGGCGGAATGTCGAACACGCCGCCGTCGACCGGATAGCGCTCGTCGCGAGTGCCGTCGAAGATCCACAGCTGATACTGCAACTCATTGGTGTTGTTCGCCTGCAAGCCGCGGAAACGTACATAGCCGTTCTGCGTGCGCGGATCCCAAACGACATCGCCGGTCACACCGCTGGAGGCCGGATCTTGTGTGGTCTGCCAGGTGCGTCTCAGCACGCCTTGTTGCGCCAGCAGTTGCTGACGCTCCTGTTCCAGGGTCGACGCGACCGCCGGCGTTTCGACCGTTGGGTCGCCGCCCATCTCCAAGCGCGGCCACCAGCCGGCCAACGCGATCAGCACGCTGGCGGCTGCGGCGAACCAGCCGACCTTGCCTTGCCAGGAAGCTGCTTTACGGGATGGACGCTGTGCGGTTTGCGACGGTGGCGGCGCGCTAACGGCAGGAGCGGCAGTGGCCGAGCGCGAACGACCCGCAATGCTGATGACACGCGGCTGCGCCGAACTCTGTCGCGGCGGCGGGGACATCGAAGCTTCGAATGTTTCCGCCTGCGCCATCAACCGCTCGCGCAAGCTGTGCGGCATTTCCTCGGGAACGTTGTTCTCGACATCGCCCGCGAGCAACAAAGCCGCGGCGGTGTATTCGAAACGACCGGCGTCGACATACTTCTCTTCGGAGAGCAGCTGTTTCAACTCGGCGCGCTCGGAAGAATTCAAGCCGTCCACGGCCCGCTGCACCAACAGCTCCACCAGCCTGGGGTTCTGCATGACCGAGTTGCTCATGAGCGCACCCCGTCGGAAGCAGCGTTGGTCACGCCCATCAGTTCACGCACCTGAATCAGCCCACGACGCATCATGGTCTTGACTGTACCGAGCGGCATTTGCAGCACATCGGCAATTTCCGAATGACTCAACCCTTGCAGGATCCCAAGCTCCAGCACCTGCCTTTGTTCCGGTCGTAATTGCATGACCGCGCGCGCCGCGGCCGACGCTTCGGCGCAGACCTCGGCGCTGTTGCCAGGGTCGGCCCAGCCCAGCGAATCGATGTCGTCGGTGGATTCGGTGCGGGCCTGGTGAGCCGCGCGGCGCATGCGGTCGATCAGACGGCGGCGCGCGATGGTGGCGACGAACACTTTTTCCGAGCCCTGATTGGGATCGAAGCGGCCGGCGCTACGCCACACATCCGTGAAAATTTCCTGGACGGCATCTTCGGCATCGGCGCGCGTGCGCGTCAGGCGTCTTGCGATGGACCAGATGAGACTACCGAATTGATCGATGCACTCGTGCACGGCACGCGCATCTCCTTGTGCGACTCGAGCGAGTACGGAGTCCGTCATTCGCGGGCGGCTCTGAGCTGGTGTGATTCGCGTCGCATCGTCGTTGGTCAGTGCGATGAGCGAAGTGTATGGAGCCGGAAGTATAGCGGAGACTGTCACTTCAGTTCGCCAGCTGTCTTGTGAGGTTAAGGGATACTCGCAAGCACTTATTCGCGACAGTGGCGCCGATGGGATTCAGCGGCATTTGCGTACGCCAATCCCGTCACATTTTTTTCGCGCGCGTTCAGCTTCCGGAACCCTCGCCGGGCGCCGCTTGTAGTCACCCGCAAAGGATCCTAGACTCACTACCAGACGTTTGTCTGGTATCGGCCCTGGCCAGGGCCCACCGCCACGGCAGCTGACCGCACATGCCTGACCTCACCCGCAAACAATTGGAAGTATTGGCTTTTGTCCGCCGCTTCATGGAGCGCGACGGGTTGCCGCCGACCCGTGGGGAAATCGCCGAGGGGCTGGGTCTGCGCAATCGGCAGGGCATCGACCAGCATCTCCGCGCCCTCGAGAGCAAAGGCGCAATCGAGCTGGTGCCGGGGATTTCTCGGGGCATTCGGCTGCGTGAGGATTTCGCCACCGAAGTCGTCGATGCCGCCGAGTTACGTCCAAACAGCGCAAAGGGGTTGCCGTTGTTGGGTCGTATCGCCGCGGGCGCGCCTATCCTGGCGGCCTCTCATATTGAAGAGCACGTCAGCGTCGATGCATCGCTGTTCAAGCCGCACGCCGATTTTTTACTTCGCGTGCGTGGCGACAGCATGAAAGACGCTGACATCCTCGATCGCGACCTGCTCGCCGTCCATCAAACGACGCAGGTTCGTAACGGCCAGATCGTCGTGGCCCGCCTGATCGATCAGGACGAGGCGACGGTGAAGTACTACCAGCGGCAAGGTCACATCGTGCGGCTCGAACCCGCGAACGCGGCGTATCGGCCCCTCGAAATCGACCTGCGTGAACAGGAGTTGTCCATTGAAGGACTGGCGGTGGGGGTGATTCGCACCGCCCTGCCCCGTGTTCGATGAAATGCTATGAGCCTGGCTCGTGCAGAAAAATTAGAGCAGCTCGCGCGGCTGTGTCGTAACGGCCGCGAAGGCCCGCCCCCGCGCGTAGAACCCAGCGGCTCGGCCAATCTCGACGCCGTACTGCCTGGCGGCGGCTGGCAGGCTGGCACGGTCGTCGAGCTGATGCCCGTGAGTGACGGCATTGGCGAGTTGCGCCTGCTGATGCCGGCGCTGGCGAAGATCACTCACAGCGAGCGGCACGTCGCCATGATCGCGCCGCCTTATATTCCGTTCGCTCCAGCCCTGCTTCGCCATGGGCTGCGGCTGGAGCATTTTTGGATCATTCGAGCTCAGAGCGCCGCCGACATTCTGTGGTCGGCCGAACAAACATTGCGCTGTAAATCCTTCGGCGCGGTGCTGGCGTGGCCGCAGGCGATTCGCGACCGCGAAGTGCGGCGGCTGCAGTTGGCGGCCGAGACTGGCGATAGCATCGGGTTTGTTTATCGCCCGCCCAGCGCCGCTCGGGAATCTTCACCCGCCGCGGTCCGACTGCGTTTGCAAACCGATGCGGCCGGTCAGTTGAATATCGACGTCGTCAAATGCCGTGGCGCGCGTGCCGGCATGTCTCTGGCGATTGCAGGGTGATGTCGTCCCATGCTGTGGCTCTGTATCACCCTGCCCCAGTTGCCTCTCGAAGCTTTGCAATGTGAGCAAAGCGAACGGCCGACTCTGGTCACCGTGCTCGCAGGCAGCGTGCGCTCGGTGGTCTGCTGCAATCCGGCGGCCGAACGCGTCGGCTTGAAGCCGGAGATGAACTTCACCACCGCGCTCGCCATCCTGCCCGAAGCGATCGCCCTGGAGCGCCGGCTCTCCGCCGAACAAGCGGCCTTGGAACGCCTCGCCACCTGGGCCTATCAATTCAGCGGCACGGTCATCCTGGGCGAAATATTCAACGACCTGCAGCGCGCCCGAAGCACGGCGTTGTGGTTGGAAATCGGCGCGAGCCTGCGCTTGTTCGGCGGCTTTCGTAAGCTCATCGAGCAGCTCGAGACGGAGTTGCGCAAGCTTTCTTATAGCTATCAGCTGGGAATCGCTCCGACGTTGGAAGGTTCGGCGCTGCTGGCTCGTACTGGCGTTCGGGTTGCAATCACTACCGTGGCGGCCCTGCGGGCGCGGGTCGAGACGGTGTCGGTGAATCGGTTGAATCTCGATCCCTGGATTCCACAGCAGTTACAAACTGTTGGCGTGCAGACGGTAGGAATGCTAGTGGCGCTGCCTCGGGATGGGGTGGCGAAACGTTTCGGGCCCGAGGTGTGCAATTACCTCGATCGGCTCGTCGGCGCCGCGCCTGATCCGCGTCCGACCTATCGTCTGCCGCCGCAGTATCAGGCGCGTTTCGAATTCGAAGCGGAGATCCACAGCACCGAAGCTTTGCTGTTCCCTTTGCGCCGCATGTTGCGTGAGTTCGTCGGCTTCCTACGCGCACGGGATACCGGAGTACAAACGTTCACGCTGCGTTTCATCCATCGCGACACCGTCGCGACGGTGCTCAATATCGGGTTGTCGATGCCAGATCGAAACAGCGATCGCTTTCTCGCTTTGGCTCGGGAACGACTAGAACATGCGGCGCTTCCCTCGGCGTCGGTGGCGTTGGAACTATCCGCCGAAGAGTTCGCCATGCCCACCGGGCTGCACATCGATATGCTGAGCGGCGCGACCGAGCAAAGCGAAGAGCTCGGCCATACCATCGATCGGCTCGTCGCTCGCCTCGGCGAAACGCAGGTGCATGGCGTGAAGGCCGTCGCCGAGCATCGTCCGGAAGATAGCTGGGCCACGGCGGATCCGCAGGACACGCGCCAGCACCTGGATTTTCCGGATCGTCCGCTGTGGCTACTGCCCGAGCCCAAGCCCATACAGCTGAGCGGCATGCCTGCGCTGACCGGCGCCGAGCGGATCGAGAGCGGTTGGTGGGACGGCGGCGACGTGCGACGTGACTATTTCATCGCGCGCACTCAACAAGGCTCCACGCTGTGGATCTACAAGGATCTGAGCGACGGCAGCTGGCACTTGCACGGGTTCTGGTCGTGAGCCAGAGAATCTACCAGCACGTCGAGCAGTACGCCGAGCTCCACTGCGTCAGCAACTTCACGTTCCTACGCGGCGCCTCTCATCCGGGCGAGCTGGTGTATCAGGCTCACAACCTCGGCTATGCGGCGCTGGCCTTGACCGACGAATGCTCGATGGCAGGTGTGGTTCGTGCGCTCGAAGCCGCCGAGGATTGCGGCTTGAAACTGATCGTCGGCGCGGAATTTCGCTGTCCGAACGATTTTCATCTGGTGCTGCTGGCGCCTTCTCAGCGCGCCTATGCGCAGATCTGTCAGCTCATCACCAAAGGGCGTATCGAGTCGACCAAAGGAACGTATGACCTGTCACGCGGCCATTTCGAACAGGACTTGAGCGAGTGCCTGGCGCTGTGGGTAGCGCCGCGCAATGCCCGCCCGTCCGAGGCGCGCTGGTTACGGGAATTCTTTCCTGACCGGAGCTGGATCGCGGTCCAGATGTTACGTCGCCCCGACGACGCGCAACACCTTGGGGCCATGCGCAAACTCGGCCAATCTTTTGGGTTGCCCTTGGTCGCCAGCGGCGATGTCCACATGCACGTCGAGTCGCGCCGCGCGTTGCAGGACACGATGACGGCTATTCGACACGGCTGCACCGTCGCCGACGCCGGACATCGCCTGTTTCCCAACGCCGAACGACATCTGCGACCACGCGAAGTGCTGGCGGAGTTGTATCCCGCGGACCTGATCGAGGAAACGTTGCGGATCGCGGAGCGCTGCGAGTTCTCGCTGCGCAGCCTGCAGTACAACTATCCGAACGAGATCGTTCCCGCGGGGCTGACGGCCACTCAGCACCTGCGCAACCTCACCGAGACCGGCATCCGCCGGCGCTGGCCAAAGGGCGAGCCAGCAACCGTTCGCGCCACCATCGAGAAAGAACTGGCGCTGATCCAGCGCAAGCACTACGAGCATTTCTTTCTGACGGTGCACGAGATCACCGAATGGGCGCGCTCCGAGCTGGCGGACGACGGCGGCAACAAGAAGCCCATCTTGTGCCAGGGTCGCGGATCGGCGGCGAACTCCATCGTCTGTTACGCGCTGGGAATCACCGAAGTGAATCCCGAAGACATCAGCGTACTGTTCGAACGCTTCCTGAGCGACGAACGCGACGAGCCGCCCGATATCGACGTCGACTTCGAGCACGAACGCCGTGAGGAAGTCATTCAGCACGTCTTCAAAAAGTACGGCAGGGCACGGGCGGCGATCGCCGCCACTGTCATCACCTATCAACCGCGGAGCGCCATTCGCGACGTTGGCAAGGCCTTGGGCTTGACCGAGGACATCGTCGACCGACTCGCGAAGTCACATGCGTGGTGGGACAACTGGGAGCAGCTGTCCGCCAATATCAAGGCGATGGGCATGCACGTGGACGACATCGTGATGCGACGTGTTTGCACGCTGGTGAAAGATCTGCTGAATTTCCCACGCCACCTCTCGCAACATGTCGGCGGCTTTGTGATCGCGGAAGAACCGATCAGCCAGCTGGTGCCCATCGAAAACGCCGCGATGCCCGACCGCACCATCATCCAGTGGGACAAGAACGATCTCGAAGAGCTCGGCCTGTTGAAGGTCGACGTGCTGGCGCTGGGCATGCTGACGGCCATGCGCAAAACCTTCGAGCTGCTCGCGACGGCCGGCACGGGACCGACCGCGATGGATCAGATCGCGCGCGGCGACGAAGCGACTTACGACATGATCTGCCGAGCCGACACCATCGGAGTCTTCCAGATCGAATCGCGCGCGCAAATGAGCATGCTGCCGCGGTTGAAGCCCCGAACTTATTACGACCTCGTGATCGAAATCGCAATCGTGCGCCCGGGCCCCATCAAAGGCGGCATGGTGCATCCCTATCTGCAGCGGCGCTCCATGAAGGACGAAGACGTTCCCTACGCCAGCGAGAAGCTGCGACCGGTGCTGGCGAAGACTCGTGGCGTTCCGATCTTCCAGGAGCAGGTAATGCAGATCGCAATCGTCGCGGCCAACTTCACCCCGGGTGAAGCCGATCAATTGCGACGCGCGATGGGCGCTTGGCAGCGTAGCAGCAAGATGAGCCTGTATCGCGAGAAACTGATGAGCGGCATGCTCGCGAACGGCTACACACCGGAATTCGCCGAACAGATCTACAAGCAGATCGAAGGCTTCGGCGAATACGGCTTTCCCGAGTCGCACTCGGCTTCATTCGCGCTGCTGACGTACTTCTCCAGTTGGTTGAAGTGCCATCGACCCGCGGCGTTCATTGCGGGACTCATCAATAGCCAACCGATGGGGTTCTATCAGCCCGCGCAATTGCTGGAGCAGGCGAAGCGCCAAGGCGTAAGAGTGCTTCCGGTCGATGTGACGGTCAGCGATTACGACTGCACCCTCGAAGAAGATGAATCGGGGAGGCACGCGATCCGTCTCGGCATGCGTTTGGTGAAGGGCTTACGGAAGGACGATGCGATGAGTGTGGTCGCCGCGCGAGCAGCGACTCCATTCACCTCGGTGGAAGATGTGGCATATCGCGCAGGTTTGAAATCGCGCGCCGCCAAAGCGCTCGCGCAAAGCGGCGCCTTCCGCAGTTTGAGTGAACACCGCAATCAGGCTTTTTGGAGCGCGCTCGGCATCGAGAGACTTCCTGGAGCGCTGGCGGCGAACGCTGCGCAGGAGCCGGCGCCAGCACTCCCGGTGCCGACGGAATGGGAAGAGATTCAGCGCGACTATCGTCAGATGGGATTGAGCACGGGCCGGCATCCGATGGCGTACTTACGTCCCAAGTTACGCGCCTCGGGAATCTCCAGTCGTCGCGAGCTCGATTCGATGCGCCACGGTCGAACCGTGCGCGTGGGGGGATTGGTCACTCACCTGCAGCATCCGCAAACCGCCAACGGTGTGATCTTCGCGTCGCTGGAGGACGAGACCGGCATCAACAACATCATTTTCTGGCCGGCGATTTTCGAGACCTATCGACAGCGCATCTTGCAGTCGAACTTCATGGTGGTGACCGGCGAGTTGCAGACCCTCGAGTCAGTCGTGCACGTGGTGGCGACGGCCGTCGAGGACTATTCCCACTGGGTGAGAACCTTGCCGCGCAAGTCGCGCGACTTTCATTGATCCACAAGTAGCTATCAGTCGCGCGCAGCGCGACTGTGGAAAACAAGAAGAAGAATGCCCGGTGGGCGAGAAATCAGCTGGCGGCGCGCAGCTGATTGAAGTGCTCGGCAGCCATGTCCTTGCGGAGGACCTTGGTTGCTTCGACACGCTGGCGTTTGGAGGCGCTGACGGCGGCTTTGGCCACTTTGACGTCGATGACTTGGGCTTTGACGAGCCGACGGCGTTCCAGCGTGTTCATATTGTTCAACCCCTGATTACTGAGAAGCAATTGGTAGGTTGCTGTATTGCAGCGATGCGTTCGCACCTGAGCAAAAAGCCCCGACGGATTTCTCCGTCGGGGCTTTCGCTACATTTAAGAGCCTGGCAGTGACCTACTCTTGCATGCCCGCAGGGCACACTACCATCGGCGCACAGCGTTTTCACTTCCGAGTTCGATATGGGATCGGGTGGTTCCCGCTTGCTATTGCCGCCAGGCAAACTGGCTCACGTCGCAGTCGATTGCTGTGTTTCAAGCGCTCGCCTGCAGTGAATTCGGAGTTGTTTTGACAACATTTCGACTCAGCGACATGTTCAACGAACCAATGTCACATTGAGTATCAACAAGTTGCCATACAGGCACCCAAGCTGATTGGGTGTTATATGGTCAAGCCTCACGGGCAATTAGTACTGGTTAGCTCAATGCATTGCTGCACGTACACACCCAGCCTATCAACGTCGTAGTCTTCGACGGCCCTTCAGGGGAATCGAGTTCCCAGGGAAACCTAATCTTGGGGGGGGCTTCGCGCTTAGATGCTTTCAGCGCTTATCCCGTCCGCACATAGCTACCCGGCAGTGCCACTGGCGTGACAACCGGAACACCAGAGGTGCGTCCATCCCGGTCCTCTCGTACTAAGGACAGCTCACCCTCAAGTTTCCAACGCCCACGGCAGATAGGGACCGAACTGTCTCACGACGTTCTGAACCCAGCTCGCGTACCACTTTAAATGGCGAACAGCCATACCCTTGGGACCTGCTACAGCCCCAGGATGTGATGAGCCGACATCGAGGTGCCAAACTCCTCCGTCGATGTGGACTCTTGGGAGGAATAAGCCTGTTATCCCCGGAGTACCTTTTATCCGTTGAGCGATGGCCCTTCCATACAGAACCACCGGATCACTAAGACCTACTTTCGTACCTGCTCGACCTGTCCGTCTCGCAGTTAAGCACGCTTATGCCTTTGCACTCTAGAGCGCGATGACCGACCGCGCTGAGCGTACCTTTGCACTCCTCCGTTACTCTTTGGGAGGAGACCGCCCCAGTCAAACTACCCACCATACACTGTCCCCAATCCGGATTACGGACCAAGGTTAGAACTTCGAACATCCCAGGGTGGTATTTCAAGGTTGGCTCCACCCGAGCTAGCGCCCAGGCTTCATAGCCTCCCACCTATCCTACACAGGAAGGTTCAAAGTTCAGTGTAAAGCTGTAGTGAAGGTTCACGGGGTCTTTCCGTCTTGCCGCGGGAACGCCGCATCTTCACAGCGATTTCAACTTCACTGAGTCTCGGGTCGAGACAGTGTGGCCAGCGTTACGCCATTCGTGCAGGTCGGAACTTACCCGACAAGGAATTTCGCTACCTTAGGACCGTTATAGTTACGGCCGCCGTTTACCGGGGCTTCGATCAAGAGCTTCGCCTTGCGGCTAACCCCATCAATTAACCTTCCGGCACCGGGCAGGCGTCAGACCCTATACTTCCACTTGCGTGTTCGCAGAGTCCTGTGTTTTTGATAAACAGTCGCAGCCACCGATTAC
>NZ_DASWTF010000010.1:0-22650 GCF_036402275.1 Steroidobacter sp.
AGGAAGGTGGAGTACGGCATCTCCTGTACTCCGCCGGATCGCGCGCTGAAATTGCTGACCACCGTGGCCACCACCACGGCGATGACGATCCAGAGTACGATGTTCTTGGCTAGGTCGTTCAAAGTCCCATCCTCGTGCGCCCTGGCATAAGTAAGTAGGCGCCGTTTGACACTACACCACCGGACGGGGACGCGCCATAACCGACTCCCCGATCCTGAGCAACCTGAAATCTAAGAGCGACCAGCCTAAGCCTTAAAGTCACGGCCCAGCAGGTAAAGTTCCGGACTTCGCTGGCGGGAGGCGGGCGGTTTTCGCACCTTGACCGTCGCGAAGCTGCTTCTGAGCTCCTTCACGAACGGCTGGAAGTGCCGCCCCTGGAACACCTTGACCAGGAAATCGCCTCCGGGAGCCAGGTGCTTGCGGGCAAAATCCAGCGACAGTTCAACCAGATGCATCGAACGGTCATGGTCCAAGTCGGCGATGCCCGTGGTATTTGGGGCCATATCGGACATTACAAGCTGCGGCCGGTCGCCCCCGAGCATTTGTTCCAATTGTTCCAGAACCCCATTATCCGAGAAGTCGCCCTGCAGGAAATCGACGCCCACGATGGCGTCCATAGGCAGGATGTCCAGCGCCACGATCCGCCCCCTGCCCTGCAGAAGCTTGGCCGCCAGCTGGCTCCAGCCGCCGGGCGCCGCGCCCAGGTCGACGATGGTCATGCCGGGGCGGATCAGGCGGTCGGTGCGCTGGATTTCGTCGAGCTTGAACACGGCGCGCGAGCGATAGCCGGCCTGCCGGGCCTGCTTCACGTACGGGTCGCTCTCATGTTCGGCGAGCCATTGCCGGCTCGATTTAGTACGCTTAGCCATGCCTCACGAACTTAGCGAAAAGCAAAAGAAGTACCTGCGCGGCCTCGCCCACGGTAAGGATCCCGTCATTCTCATCGGCTCATCCGGGCTGTCGCCCGGGGTCGCGAAGGAATTCGATATCGCGCTCGGCGCACACGAGCTCGTCAAAGTAAAAGCCCGCGTCGGCGATCGCGAAGAGCGCGACGCCATTCTGGCCGAACTGGCCAAACAAAGCGGCAGCTCTTTGGTACAGCGCATTGGCAACGTGGGTGTGTTCTATCGCCCGCACAAGGACAAGCCGAAGATCATCCTGCCGGCGGATTGATCAAGCAGGTCCGCCCGTGCTCTTGCTGGTCTTCCAGACCAGCGCCAGCGCGCTCACGCAGGCGATGAGAAACAACGCGGCGGACACGCCGTGAAGCATGCCGAAGCGCGCCATGTCGTTCGCGCTTCGGGCTGCGTCCATCATCGGGCCGAGAATCAGCTCGCTTGCCAGCGGCGCGCCCGCGGTCAACAGGATCAACCAAAGCACGGTTTTGCTGTCGGCGAAGGCTCGGCGTGCCGCTAGCAGCCCGAGTAGCGCGATAGCAATGACGACGCCCAGCCAGGTTTCGATGTGAAATAAACGAGCCGCCATCTGGCCCGCGAGCCGGCGCTCGGGCAGTGTCGCGAACAACTGCGGCGCGACGATGCCGCAAATCGTCCAGAGCGAACCGGCCCATAGCGTGACCAGAAACGTCACGCTGAATTCGAGCAATCTGCGGGCCGGCGAGAGGGCCACGAGCAACCTGATGCGGCGGCGTTACTGGTAGCGGACGCCGACGATTTCGTAGCTCTTGGTGCCGTTGGGCGCCACCACGTCCACGACGTCGCCCTTGGACTTGCCGACCAGCGCACGCGCGATGGGCGACGACACGGAAATCAGCCCGTGTTTGATATCGGCCTCGGCGTCGCCGACGATCTGATAGAGCACCTTGTTGCCGGTGTCCTCGTCTTCCAGATCGATGGTCGCGCCGAACACCACTTTCTCGGTTGCGGGTAGCGAGGCCACGTCGATGATTTCCGAGTTCGACAGGTGCGACTCGATGTCCTTGATGCGGCCTTCGATGAAGCTCTGCTGCTCACGCGCCGCGTGATATTCCGCGTTCTCGCTCAAGTCGCCATGCGCGCGCGCTTCGGCGATCGCCTGGATCACGCGCGGACGATCTTCACTCTTCAAACGCTTCAGCTCGGCGCGCAATTTCTCGGCGCCTTTCAAAGTCAACGGCAGACGTTTCACGATGCGATCTCCAATCGCTGGCCGGCGTTCGTCCCGCTTTCACGCGAGATCTCCTGATGCAGGTCCTGCAATCGGTTCACGTCGACCTCATTCATGTGGGCGATGGCATCGCAGGTCGCCAGTCCCGCCGCCACTGTTGTGTAGTAGGTGACGCGCTTGTGGACCGCTTCGCGCCGGATGGAGCGCGACTCGAAAATGGCCTGCTTGCCTTCGGTGGTATTGACGATCAGCGAAATCTCGTCGTTTTTTATCATGTCCACGATGTGAGGGCGACCCTCACGCACTTTGTTCGCTGTGCGACATGGAATTCCCGCGTTAGTGATCGCTTCCGCGGTGCCAGACGTTGCAACGATTTCAAACCCCTGCGCGACCAGTCGGCGCGCCAGTTGCACTGCCGACGGTTTGTCGCGGTCGCGCACACTGATCAGGCAAACGCCACGGGTCGGCAGGATGACGCCGGAGGCGAGCTGCGCCTTGGCGTAAGCCTCGCCGAACGAGCGGCCGGTGCCCATCACTTCGCCGGTGGATTTCATTTCCGGACCGAGGATCGGATCGGCTTCGGGGAACTTGGCGAACGGGAACACCGACTCCTTCACCGCGAAGAACTTGGGCACTCGCTCCTCGGTCAAGCCGAGCTCTTTCAACTTCGCGCCCGCCATGACGCGCGCGGCCATCTTCGCCAACGGCACGCCGGTCGCTTTAGAAACAAACGGCACGGTGCGCGATGCGCGCGGATTCACTTCGAGGATATAAACGATGCCGCTCTGGATCGCGAACTGGATGTTCATCAGGCCGACGACGTTCAAGCCCTTGGCGAGCTTGCGCGTCTGCTCTTTCAGGTCGGCCTGGGTCTCGGCGGACAAACTGTTCGGCGGCAGCGAGCAACCCGAATCGCCGGAGTGCACACCCGCCTGCTCCACGTGCTCCATGATGCCGCCGATGTACACATCCTCGCCGTCGCAGATCGCGTCGACGTCGACTTCGATGGCCTGATCGAGAAAGCGGTCGAGCAGCACTGGGCTGTCGTTCGACACTTTCACGGCGTCCGTCATGTAGGTGCGCAGGTCGTCTTCGTTGAAGACCACTTCCATCGCGCGACCGCCGAGCACGTACGAAGGCCGCACCACCAGCGGGAAGCCCACGGTCTTGGACATGCTGATGGCCTGCTCTTCGGTGCGGGCTGTGCAATTCGGCGGCTGCTTGAGATTCAGCTGCTGCACGAGCTGCTGGAAGCGCTCGCGGTCCTCGGCGACATCGATGGCATCCGGCGTCGTGCCGATGATCGGCGCGCCCGCAGCTTCCAGAGCGCGGCACAGCTTGAGCGGCGTCTGGCCGCCGTACTGCACGATCACGCCGACCGGCTTTTCCTTATCGATGATTTCCAGCACGTCTTCGAGCGTGAGCGGCTCGAAATACAGCCGATCCGAAGTGTCGTAGTCGGTGGAAACGGTTTCGGGATTGCAGTTGACCATGATGGTCTCGAATCCCGCCTCACGCAGCGCCAGCGCCGCGTGCACGCAGCAGTAGTCGAACTCGATGCCCTGGCCAATGCGGTTCGGGCCGCCGCCGAGAATCATGATCTTCTTGCGGTCGGTTGGATTCGCTTCGCACTCCTCGTCGTACGACGAGTACATGTAAGCGGTGGAAGTCGAGAACTCGGCGGCGCAAGTGTCGACGCGCTTGAAGATCGGGCGGATGCCCATGGTCTGCCGACGACGGCGCACGCTCGCTTCGTCGATACCGAGCAGCGTTGCGAGACGACGATCGGAGAAACCTTTGCGCTTGAGCTGACGCACGCGGTCGGAAGTGAACGCTTCGAGGCCCTGCTCCTGCACCTTCTGCTCTTCGAGCACGATGTCGTGGATTTGCGAGAGGAACCACGGATCGATGCGCGACAGCGACTACACTTCGTTGAACGACAAGCCAGCGCGGAACGCGTCACCGACGAAGCGCAGACGATTCGGGCCAGGCATGCGCAGCTCTTCGCGCAGCTTGTGCATCTGTTCTTCGCTCAGCGGCAGCGTGAGCAGCGGATCGAGACCGTCGGTGCCGACCTCCATGCTTCGCAGCGCTTTCTGCAGCGACTCCTGGAAGGTGCGGCCGATGGCCATCGCCTCGCCCACCGACTTCATCTGCGTCGTGAGACGATCGTTGGCGCCCGGGAATTTCTCGAACGTGAACCGCGGGATCTTCGTGACCACGTAGTCGATGGTCGGCTCGAACGACGCCGGCGTCGCACCGCCGGTGATGTCGTTGCGCAGCTCATCGAGCGTGTAGCCGACCGCGAGCTTCGCGGCGACTTTGGCGATCGGAAAGCCCGTCGCCTTCGACGCGAGGGCGGACGAGCGCGACACGCGCGGATTCATTTCGATGATCAGCAGGCGACCGTCGGCGGGATTGAGCGCGAACTGCACGTTCGAGCCGCCGCACTCCACGCCGATCTTGCGCAACACCGCGATCGAGGCGTTGCGCATCATCTGATATTCCTTGTCCGTCAGCGTCTGCGCCGGCGCGACCGTGATCGAGTCGCCGGTGTGCACGCCCATGGGATCGAGGTTCTCGATGGAGCAGATGATGATGCAGTTGTCCTTGCGATCGCGGACCACTTCCATCTCGTACTCTTTCCAGCCGATGACCGACTCTTCGAGCAGCACTTCGGAGGTCGGCGAAGCGTCGAGACCGCGCTCGACGATGGCGATGAACTCTTCGCGGTTGTACGCGATGCCGCCGCCGGAGCCGCCCATCGTGAACGAAGGACGAATGACCGTGGGATAGCCGATCTCGGCCTGCACGGCCAGCGCTTCTTCCATGCTGTGCGCGATCTTCGAGCGTGGAGATTCCAAGCCGATCTCGCGCATCGCATTACGGAAACGCTCGCGGTCCTCGGCCATGTCGATGGCTTCGCGAGAAGCCGCGATCAGTTCGACGCCGTATTTTTCCAGCACGCCTTCGCGCACCAGATCGAGCGCGCAGTTGAGCGCCGTCTGGCCGCCCATGGTGGGCAGCAACGCGCTGGGACGTTCCTTCGCGATGATGCGTTCCACCGTGCGCCAGTTGATGGGCTCGATGTAAATGGCGTCGGCCGACTCCGGGTCCGTCATGATGGTGGCCGGATTGGAGTTGACCAGGATGACGCGATAGCCCTCTTCCTTCAGCGCCTTACAGGCCTGCGCGCCGGAATAATCGAACTCGCAGGCCTGGCCGATGACGATGGGGCCGGCGCCGATGATCAGGATGCTTTTGAGGTCAGTACGCTTGGGCATGTGAGGTGTTCGTCAACCTTCGGCGGCGCGACGGCCGTTGTCCTTCGTGGCAGCTTGCGAGCTCGGCTGCTGAGCGAGGCGCTCGTGAATCATGGCGGTGAACTTGGCAAACAGCTGCCCGACATCCTGCGGGCCGGGGCTCGCCTCCGGATGCCCCTGGAAGCTGAAGGCCGGCCGGTCGGTGCGCTCGATGCCTTGCAGCGAGCCGTCGAACAGCGACTTGTGGGTCACCTTCACATTGGGACCGAGCGTGCTCTCGTCGACCGCGAAGCCGTGGTTCTGGCTGGAAATCAGCACGCGGCCGGACGGGATGTCGAGCACCGGATGATTGGCGCCGTGATGACCGAACTTCATCTTCACCGTCTTGGCGTCGCTCGCCAGACCCAGCAGCTGATGGCCGAGGCAGATGCCGAACACCGGAATGTCGGTCTCGAGGAATTTTTTGATCGCCTCGATCGCGTACGTGCACGGCTCCGGATCGCCGGGGCCGTTGGACAGGAAGATGCCTTCCGGATTCATGGCCAGAACTTTTTCCGCCGGCGTCTGCGCGGGCACGACGGTGACGCGGCAGCCATGGTCGGCGAGACAACGCAGGATGTTGCGTTTGATGCCGTAGTCGTAAGCGACCACGTGCACGCGCTGACCCGGACGTGATTTCGGACCGGTGTGCTCGCCCCAGTTGGTGCCTTCGTTCCATTGATACACGCGCTTGGTGGACACGACCTTCGCGAGGTCCATGCCTTTCAAGCCGGGGAATTTGCGAGCAGCGTGCACTGCCGCCACTGGATCCGCTTTCTCGCCCGTCATGATGCAACCGGCGAGCGCGCCCTTCTCTCGCAGGATGCGCGTCAGTTTGCGAGTGTCGATGTCGGCGATGGCGACGATCTTGCCGCGCTGGAGAAAGCTCTCCAGCGACTCCGAGGCGCGCCAGTTGGAATGCATCGCCGGCAAATCGCGAATGATCAGACCTGCCGCATACACCGACGCCGCTTCGAGGTCTTCCGGATTGGTGCCGGTGTTGCCGATGTGCGGGTAAGTGAGAGTAACAATCTGTCTGCAATAGGACGGGTCAGTGAGGATTTCCTGATAGCCCGTCATGGCGGTGTTGAACACCACCTCGCCCGTCGTGTTGCCTTTGGCTCCGATGGATCGGCCGTGAAATACGGTCCCGTCCTCTAGAGCCAGTACAGCGGCCACGTTACCGGTGTGGTTCATGTAGCTCCCGATGTCAGCTGTTTCAGACACGCATGCGGAAGACGAGATGGGCGTCTAAGGCCCGATCCCGCCACAAGTGTTTTCACCGCGTGCTGAAGATGGCAGTGTACGCGAGTCGCTCAGGTGATGAAAGTGAAAAGCGCGGGTCTGTCACTTCAGCGAGACCCAGACTGGGGCCAGGCCCGAAAACTTAAAGACCGAGCACGTCCTGCATGGAATACAAGCCCGGCGTGCGGCCCGCCAGCCACTGCGCGGCCTTGACAGCGCCACGCGCGAACGCGAGGCGATCGCTGGCCCGGTGTGTCAGCTCGATGCGCTCACCCATACCGGCAAACGTGACCGTGTGATCGCCTACCACGTCGCCGCCCCGGAATACCGAAAAGCCGATGGAGCCGCGCTTGCGAACGCCCGTGTTGCCGTGACGGGAGTGCTCCGCCACGTCCGCCAATTTGACATCACGGCCTTGAGCGGCCGCTGCACCGAGCGCGAGCGCCGTTCCTGAAGGCGCATCTTTCTTGTTTCGGTGATGCGCCTCGAACACCTCGATGTCGTAATCGGCATCCAGCTTGGCCGCGGCCAGTTCGACGAGCTTCAGCAGCAGGTTCACGCCGAGGCTCATGTTGGGCGCCATCACGATGGGGATCTGCCTGGCGGCGGCCGCGATCTCGGCGCGCACCGATTCAGGATGGCCGGTGGTGCCGATGACCACAGGACACTTGGCGGCGACACACGCCGCGAGATTCGCACTGGTCGCCTCGGGCAGCGTGAAATCGATGGCCACCTGCGCATTGCGCAAGGCCAGCGCCGGATCCGATTCGACGCGCACGTTGCGCTTCGCCCCGCCGCCCGCCTCGCTCGCATCCTTGCCGAGCCACTGACTGTTCGCCGACGCAGTCGCACCGCCAAGCGCCGTTCCCGGCGCCTCGTCAATCGCCGCCAGCAATGCACGACCCATGCGGCCGCTGACGCCGAGCACGGCGATCTGCAGAGAGTGTTGCGCCATCGTCAGTGCGGCCAGTCTTAACTACGAATGGTGTCGAAGAAACGTTTTACGCCGTCGAGCCAGGTGCTCTCGCGCGGGCTGTGATTGCGCCGGCTGCCTTGCATGGAAGCGTCGAAGGCGCGCAGCAGATCTTTCTGCTCTTCGGTGAGATTCACCGGCGTCTCGACCACGACACGACAGAACAAGTCGCCCGTCGGTCCGCCGCGCACCGGCTTGACGCCTTTCTCTCGCAGACGGAACACGCGACCGGACTGCGTTTCGCCCGGCACTTTCAATTCGACGTTGCCGCCCAGCGTCGGCACTTCGACCGTTCCGCCGAGCGTGGCGGTCGTGAAGCTCACCGGCACTTCGCACGAAAGATGACTGCCGTCGCGTTCGAAGATCGGATGCTCGCGCACGCGAATCTCGACATAGAGATCGCCCGGCGGCCCGCCGTTGCGCCCCGCCTCGCCTTCGCCGGTCAGACGAATGCGATCGCCGTTGTCGACGCCCTGCGGGACTTTGACATTGAGGTTTTTCTTTTGCCGGATCCGGCCCTGCCCGAGGCAGGAATCGCATGGCTGGCTGACAATCTGGCCGCGGCCTTTGCAACGCGGACAGGTTTGCTGAACCGCGAAGAAACCCTGCTGCATGCGAACCTGGCCAGCGCCATTACAAGTATCGCAAGTGACAGGCTTGGAGCCGGGCGCAGCGCCCGAGCCCGAGCACGGCTCGCACTCGGCGAGCGTGGTGAATTCGATATCCGCTGAATGGCCGAACACGGCCTGCTCGAGATCGAGCTCGAGGTCGTAACGAAGATCGGCGCCGCGAAACACCTGCTGGCGTCCGCCGCGACGACCGCCGCCGAAAATATCTCCGAAGACGTCGCCGAAGATGTCGCTGAACGCGTCGGAAGCGCTGAAACCGCCACCGCCGCCGCGCGCCGCCAGGCCGTCGTGGCCGTGCTGATCGTAAATGGCGCGCTTCTGCGCGTCGGTCAGCACTTCATAGGCTTCCTTGGCCTCTTTGAATTTCTCTTCGGCTTCCGCGTCGTTGGGATTGCGGTCGGGGTGATACTTCATCGCCAGACGGCGATAAGCCTTCTTGATTTCGGCCTCCGTGGCCGTGCGGGCTACGTCGAGCACCTTGTAGTAGTCACGCTTGGACATTAGCGGAAAGAACCCCACCCCAACCCGAGGATCAGACTGCGCGCATGATGCCTGCCTGCGCGGGCATCACGCCACCTAAAAACAAGTCGGGCCCAGGAGACATAACGGTCTCCTGGGCCCGGACGTTTGCTTACTTCTTCTTGTCTTTCACTTCTTCGAACTCGGCATCGAGCACGTCGTCGTTGCCGCCGGTCGCGCCACCGCCGCCAGCCGAGCCCTGCGGGCCCGCGCCAGGGCCGGCCGCGCCAGCCTCGGCCGACTGTTGCGCCAGGGCCGCAGCCAGACGGCTCACTTCAGCCGCCTTCTTCTCGATGATGTCCTTGTCGTCGCCGCTCAACGCTTTCTTCAGATCGGACACGGCATTTTCGATGTTGGCGCGATCGGCGGGCGGAACCTTCTCACCCAGATCCTTCAGCGCCTTTTCGGTACCGTGCACCAGCGCGTCGGCCTTGTTACGGGACTCGACCAGCTCGCGGAACTTGCGATCTTCCTCGGCGTGCGCCTCGGCGTCCTTCACCATGCGCTTGATCTCGTCCTCGTTCAGACCGGACGACGCCTTGATGACGATCTTCTGTTCCTTGCCGGTGGCCTTGTCCTTCGCCGACACGTTCAGGATGCCGTTGGCGTCGATGTCGAACGTGACTTCGATCTGCGGCATGCCACGCGGCGCCGGCGGAATGCCTTCCAGGTTGAACTGGCCGAGCGACTTGTTGTCGTGCGCGCGTTGACGCTCACCCTGCAGCACGTGAATGGTCACGGCGCCCTGGTTGTCGTCCGCGGTCGAGAAGGTCTGATTCGCCTTGGTGGGGATCGTGGTGTTCTTCTCGATCAGCTTGGTCATCACGCCGCCGAGCGTCTCGATGCCGAGCGACAGCGGAGTCACGTCGAGCAGCAGCACGTCCTTCACTTCGCCGGACAGCACGCCGCCCTGAATCGCGGCGCCCACGGCCACGGCTTCGTCGGGGTTCACGTCCTTGCGCGGCTCCTGGCCGAAGAAATCTTTCACCGCCTTCTGCACCAGCGGCATGCGGGTCTGACCGCCGACCAGGATCACTTCGGACACGTCCTTGATGGACAGGCCCGCGTCCTTCAGCGCGATCCGGCACGGCTCGATGGTCTTGGTCACCAGGTCCTCGACCAGCGACTCGAGCTTGGCGCGAGTCAGCTTGATGTTGAGGTGCTTCGGACCGGAAGCGTCGGCCGTGATGTACGGCAGATTGATTTCGGTCTGCTGGCTGGACGACAGTTCGATCTTCGCCTTTTCCGCAGCTTCCTTCAGACGCTGCATGGCAAGCGGATCGCGACGCACGTCGACGCCGCTTTCCTTCTTGAATTCTTCGCCGAGATAGTCGATGACGCGCTTGTCGAAGTCCTCACCGCCGAGGAACGTGTCGCCGTTGGTCGCGAGCACTTCGAACTGACGCTCGCCGTCGACATCGGCCACTTCGATGATGGACACGTCGAACGTGCCGCCACCCAGGTCATACACCGCGATCTTGCGATCGCCGCCCTGCTTGTCGAGGCCATAGGCCAGCGCCGCGGCGGTCGGCTCGTTGATGATGCGCTTGACGTTCAGGCCGGCGATGCGACCGGCATCCTTGGTGGCCTGACGCTGCGAATCGTTGAAGTACGCCGGCACGGTGATGACGGCTTCGGTGACCGTGGTGCCGAGGAAATCTTCGGCGGTCTTTTTCATCTTCATCAGCACGCGGGCCGAGATTTCCTGCGGGGCCATTTTCTTGCCCTGCACTTCCACCCACGCGTCGCCGTTGTCGGCCTTGGCGATCTTGTACGGGACCATGTCGACGTCTTTCTGCACGACCTGGTCTTCGAAACGACGGCCGATGAGGCGCTTGATCGCGAACAGCGTGTTCTGCGGATTGGTCACGGCCTGGCGCTTCGCGGACTGGCCCACGAGCACTTCATTGTCCTTCGTGAACGCCACGATGGACGGTGTGGTGCGATCGCCTTCGCTGTTCTCGATCACGCGCGGCTTGCCGCCTTCCATGATCGCGACGCACGAGTTGGTCGTGCCAAGGTCGATGCCGATGACTTTGCTCATGGCCGAATGTCTCCTGCAAAATTTCGGTTAGTTAGTGTCGTAATGCTGTAAATCTGCCCAGTGGGGTCTTCAAGTCCCGCCAACTGGCTGTCTTGTTGCGCTATCTGCGGATCCGGCGGTCATTTACAAGGGCCGCGGCTTACGGAGCTTTGGCCACGATGACGCGCGCGGGGCGCAGCAAACGGCCATTCAGCGCGTAGCCCTTCTGCACGACCTGGGTGACGCTGTCGGGGACGTGTTCGGCCGACGGCTGCATGGCCATGGCCTCGTGCTGCTCCGGGTTGAACTGCTGACCCAGCGGGTCGATCTCGGTCAGGCCGTTCTTCTCGAAAGCCTTGGAAAGCAGCTTCAGGGTGGCCTCGGTGCCGGCGCGCAGGGTCTGCGGATCGCCGGCGGCCAGCAGGCCCAGCTCCAGGCTGTCCTTGACGGCGACCAGATCGTTGGCGAACCGGTCGACGGCGTATTTATGAGCCTGCTCGACATCTCGCGACGCACGCTTGCGAATATTCTCCATCTCGGCCAGCGCGCGCATGTACATGTCACGGCTTTCCAGGGCGCGGGCCTCGGCGGCGGCCAGGGCCGCCTGCAAATCGACGCCAGCTTCGGCGGCTCCCTCCACCCCCGCCCCGTTCGCGGGGCGATCCTCGTTGGGCATGCTCATGACCTGTCGTTCTCCTGTCTCAAAATGGGGTCATCCCGGCTCACACCAACGCCGGAGGGGCGCCAGGGGCGGGACCCGGGTTTTCTTTAAAGGGGCGGCATTCTGCCTGATCGGGCGGCCGACCTCATGCCCGACCGCGACCGGCGACATCCGGCGGCGGTTCAGGCGCGGAGGGAATGGCGACTCAGGAGCGGGAATTCAAGGCGGAGCCGAGCAGCTTCGCGGTGATATCGACGATGGGAATGATGCGCTCGTAGGCCATGCGGGTCGGACCGATGACCCCCAGCACGCCCACGACTTCCTGATCCAGGGTGTATGGGGCGGTCACCACGCTGCAGTCGTCCAGGATGGTGTAGCCGGATTCCTGGCCGATGAAGATCTGCACGCCCTCGGCCTTCAGGCTCTGGTCGAGCAGATGCAGGATGTCGCGCTGCTGCGTGAACGCCTCGAACAGGCGGCGCAGTTTCTCTACGTTCGACAGCTCAGCGAAGCTCATCAGATTGGTTTCGCCCGCGATCACATATTCCATGCGAACGCCGCCCTGGGCCTGCGGCATGACCACGTGTTGCGCGAGATGAATCGCATCCAGCATCACCTGGTTCAGCGATTCGCGCGTTTCCTTCATCTTGCTGAGCAGGTGCTCGCGCACCGCGCTCAGTTCCTTGCCGCCGAATTCCTGATTCAGATAGTTCGAGGCGCGGCGCAGCTCGTCGGCGGTGTAGTGACGATCCAATTGCACGATGCGGTTCTGCACTTCACGGCCGTTCACGACCATGACGGCGAGCACGCGGTTATCCGACAGCGGCACGAATTCGATCTGGCTGAGCGAGGAATGACTCTGGCGCGGCAGGGTCACGACGCCGGCGAGCCGGGTCACGCTCGATAACATCTGCGAGGCGGCGGCCACCAGCGCTTTATGGTCGGCAGTGTGTTCGCCGAAGCGCGTCTGGATGGCGGCGATCTTTTCATCGTCGAGCGGCTCGTACTTGAGCAGCGTGTCGACGAAGAAGCGATAACCCTTGTCGGTGGGGACGCGGCCTGCCGAGGTATGCGGAGAAGTGACGAAGCCCAGCTCTTCGAGATCCGCCATCACGTTGCGGATGGTGGCCGCGCTCAGGTTCAGCCCCAGATCCCGCGACAGGGTGCGCGAGCCGACCGGCTGCCCGTCGCGAATATAGTGCTCCACCAGCAGCCTCAGGAGCTGCTGGGATCGTTCATTCAGAGTTTCGTCGTGAGTCTGCGTGTGCATCGTTCGGTGCGGCGACAAACCTATGTGACAGAAGGTTATTTACGCCCGTCCGCAGTGCGCTGACCCGCTGTCGAAGGGAAGCTAAGCATGGCGCTGGACGCTGTCAAGCAGACCGTCCCGGCCGCCCCTGACGCCTGCCTGAAACCCTATCTTGGGGCGGCCTCCCTGCCCCACAACCGCATTCGCATGGCTGGCCGACATGGGTCCGTGCTACAAACCGCATCCATGCCCGCAGCCCCCGAACCATTCCAAACCATCGCCATCATCGGCAACACGCGTGACGCCCGTGTCGTGGAGTCATTGCAGGTCCTGGCCGTTCATCTGCAGAGCCGCGGACGGCGTGTGCTCGTCGATGCGGCGACCAGCGTCGACTATCGAGAAGTCACGGTGCGGCGGCTTGCTGAATCGGAACTATGCGGGGCCGCGGACCTGCTCGTTGCCGTGGGTGGCGACGGTTCCATGTTGCACGCCGCGCGTCTCGCCGCACCTCGCGGCATTCCGGTGCTGGGCATCAATCGCGGGCGACTCGGCTTTCTCGCGGACATCGGTCCCACGGAGCTGACGACGCGTGTCGATGAGATTCTCGCCGGCCGCTATGTGTGCGACCGACGCGCGATGCTGCAAGCGACCTTGAGCTCGCCCGGCGTTCCCGACCGTCATTGCAGCGGCCTGAACGACGTGGTGCTCCAGAAGTGGCAGACCGGTCGCATCCTAGATTTCGAGACGTACATCGACGGCCGTTACGTCAACACGCACGGCGGTGACGGCTTGGTGATCGCCACGGCGACTGGCTCGACTGCTTACGCGCTTTCGTGCGGCGGACCGATCCTGTATCCGGGATTGGATGCCGTCGTGCTCGCGCCGATCTGTCCGCACACGCTGTCGGATCGACCCATCGTGGTTCGCAGCACTTCGGTGATCGAAGTGCGTCTGCTCGATCGTCCGGACAGCAACGGGCAAGTGACCTGCGACGGCGTGTCGCTCGGCGCGCTGTCTCAGGGCGACCGGCTGATCGTCCAGCCCGCTCCCGCCAACGTCACCCTCCTGCATCCGGCCGATCACGATTACTATCGCACGCTGCGCTCGAAGCTGCGCTGGGGCCGCGGGGACCGCACCTCGCCCTACCAAACCTCGGAATAACGTTTCTCCAACAGCGAAGATGCTCACTCATATTCAGATCCGCGACTTTGCCATCATCGACGCGGTCGAACTGGAACTCGGCCCGGGTTTGACCGTGCTCACCGGCGAGACCGGCGCGGGCAAGTCCATCCTCGTCGATGCGCTGCTGCTCGCCGCTGGCGGGCGCGCGGGCGCTGAAGTGGTTCGTCATGGCGCGGAACGCGCTGAAGTGTCGGCAACGTTCGTCATCGAGAAGAACGCCGCCGCGCACGCGTGGCTGACCGAGCAGTCCATCGAGCACGAAGGCGAATGCGTGTTGCGTCGTGTGATCTCGTCCGATGGACGTTCACGCGCGTACGTGAATGGACAGGCTATGCCCGTGCAATCGTTGCGAGCACTCGGCGAGACGCTCGTCGACGTGCACGGCCAGATGGAATATCAATCGCTCGTGCGGCGCTCGGCGCAACGTGAGCTGCTCGATCAGAGCGGCGAGCATCGTGAGTTGCTCAGCGCGGTCGCTGAAACGTGGCGCACATTGTCTCAAGTGAAAGATGAACGCGATCGCGCAGCGGCGTCCGCGCAGGATCGCGAAGCCCGCCTGGAGCTGCTGCGTTATCACTTGAGCGAATTGCAGGCGCTCGATCTCAAGGAAGGTGAAGGCGAAGAGCTCAGCATCGAACGGCAGCGCCTGTCACAGCGTGGCCGACTCGCGTCGGGCGCTCGCGAAATCATTCAACTGCTGCGCGAAGCCGAAGATGTGAGTGCTGAACAGGCGATCTCACGAGCGCTGACCACGGCGCGGCACGTGGGCGAACTGGATCCGAAGTTTGCGCCGATGGCGCAACTCATCGAAGAGAGCCTCATCGCGCTCCGCGAAGGCGTCGAATCGGTGGAGCGTTACGAATCCGATCTGGATGCCGATCCCGCGCGCCAGGAATGGGTCGAGCAGCGACTCGCGGCGATGGAATCCATCGCGCGCAAACATCGCATCGAGATTGCCGGTCTGCTCGCTCTGCAGTCCGATCTTCAGGAAGAGTTCCAGCGCCTCGATTCGCTCGAAGCGTCGATGGCGCAGATCGAAAAGCGGCTGGAAGAGGCTCAGAAGAAATTCCGCACTGCTTGCGACAAACTCACCGCGGCTCGCAAATCGGCCGCGAAGAGCTTGGGTGAGAGCATCACCGCGCTCATGCAGACGCTCGGCATGCCCGGCGGCAAATTTCAGATCGACGTGCGCCAGGCCGAATCGGCGGGCGTGAATGGCGCCGACGACATCGAATTCCTGGTCAGCGCCAACCCGGGGCAGCCTCCTCGCCCGCTCGCCAAAGTCGCCTCGGGCGGCGAGTTGTCGCGCATCAGCCTGGCCATTCAGGTTGCCGCCGTTCAGACGGATGCCCTGGCGGGCTCGCTCGCCTGTCTCGTGTTCGACGAAGTCGACGCCGGCGTCGGTGGCGGTGTGGCCGAAATCGTCGGTCGCCAGCTGCGAACCCTGGGCGAGCGTGCTCAGGCGCTGTGCGTCACCCATTTGCCCCAGGTCGCAAGCCAGGCGCACGCGCATGTGCGCGTCACCAAGCTCACCGACGGCAAGACCACGCGGACGGCCCTGCACCCCCTGACCGCCGATGAGCGCGTGGAAGAAATCGCCCGCATGCTGGGCGGCATCGATGTGACGGATAAAGCTCGGGAACACGCTGCCGAGATGCTGCGGGCGCCGACCAAGGGTTCGGCCAAAGCCGCGGCCGGCGCAACCAAAGCTCCAGCCAAGGCGGCTGCCCCGGCGCGCAAGAAACCGGCCCGGCGCTGAGCGCGCCCCTGGATCGGTTACAAAAGGGCCGGTCTGAAGGGCTGCCTCAGTTGCGGCCCTTCGCGTTGCGGGCCGGGCAATCCGGCCGGCTGCAATAGCCGTACAGGATCATGGAATGATCCTTCAGCTCGTACTTCAGGCGGGCCGCCACCTGGCGCTGACGCTCTTCGATGCCGGCATCCATGAACTCTTCCACCCGGCCGCAGCCTAAGCAGACGATGTGGTCATGGTGCTGGCCCTCGTTGAGCTCGAACACCGCCGTGGTGCCCTCGAAGTGATGACGCGTGACCAGCCCCGCCGCCTCGAACTGCGTCAACACGCGATACACCGTGGCGAGACCGATATCCTCGTGAGATTCGAGCAAATGCTTGTAAATGTCTTCCGCGCTCATGTGTCGCGGCGTGGCCGTGCCGAGAATCTCGAGAATCTTGATACGAGGCAGCGTGACTTTGAGCCCGGCCTTGCGCAAATCTTGGGTTTCCACGTGCTTGGTCCTCAGATCGAACGTCGGCGAGCGTCCCGCTGCGAGATCGATCGCTTTTGAGTATCATCCCGACGCATTATCTCGCAGCTACGCCGCTGGCTCCACTCCGAAATGACACAGATCAACCCATTCCGCGTGCGGATTTTTGCCTCGCTGATCGCTGTCCTGCTGGGCCTCGCCGGCCTGACGGGATGCGTCCACCGCATCGATATTCAACAGGGCAACTTCCTCGACGCCGAGGACATCGACCGCGTGGCCGTGGGCATGACCCGCGTCCAGGTGAGATCGCTTCTCGGTACGCCCATGGTGGCCGACCCGTTCGTCAACACGCGCTGGGACTATGTTTACTACCTCAAGCGCGGACGCTGGACCGAGCCGCGCAAGCGCCACTTCATCGTGTATTTCGACGCGACGGACAAGGTGGAGCGCATCGACAAGTCGACGGACACGACCCAGCCGAAGGTCAAGACCGCCGCGGTGAAGTGACCCTATTTCCTTCGTGATTCGGCGCGGCTGCGCTCTGCCGCTGCGCGGCGGCTCTGCTTCGGATCGATGAGCAGCGGCCGCAGGATCTCGATGCGATCGCCGTCCCGCAGCTCATAGGTCAGCGGCACGGCGCGGCCGAAAATGGCGCACTCCAGAGGACGCGCCGCGGCTTCCGGAAATTTTTTCAGCAGCCCGGAACGGGCCACGGCCTCGGTCAACGAGGTGCCCGGCGGCACTTGCAGATCCACACTCGCCTGCTGCTCGGGAAGCGCGTACACCACGCGGATGCGTAGCAGCTCACTTTTTTCCATAAATGGCGCGGGCGCGCTCGACGAACGCGTCGATCATCTCGCCGCAGTTCTTCTCGAAAGTACGCGACAACAGCATGCCGAGCATGGCGTTGGCGAATTCGAAACGGATGGTGAGCCCGACCTTCACCCCGCGATCGCCCAGCGGCGTGAACGTCCAGCGGCCCTCGAAGGTCTTGAAAGGCCCGTCCACCAGCGTCATTAACATCTCGGTGGGACGTTTCAGAAAATTGCGCGTGGTGAACGTCTCCTTGACGCCGGCCTTATGCATTTCCAGCCGGCCGGTGACTTGTTCCGGCGTGCTTTCCAGCTTCGTGGCCGCGGAAATCCACGGCACGAACTGCGGATACTGCTCAATGTCCTCGACCAGCGCGAACATCTGTTCGGCGGAATATGGGACCAGGGCACTTCTGTGTACTTCACGCATGCGCCGGCACGGTACAATCCGCGCCCTCTATGAGCAAGCAGAAAGCCAACGATAATCCGACCATCGCCGAGAACCGCCAGGCGCGCCACGAGTACTTCATCGAGGAGACTTACGAGGCGGGCATGGCGTTGCAGGGCTGGGAGGTCAAGAGCCTGCGCGCGGGCCGCGTGCAGCTGAAGGAGGCGTACGTCTTCCTGAAGAACGCGGAAGCCTTCATCTTCGGCGCGCACATCTCTGCCCTGCCCACTGCGTCCACGCACGTGATCCCCGACCCGATCCGCACGCGCAAGCTGTTGCTGAACCGCGCGGAGCTGAGCCGATTGGTCGGCGCCGTCGAACGCAAGGGCTACACCCTCGTGCCGCTCGAAATGTATTGGAAGGCGGGACGCGCCAAACTGCGCATCGGCCTCGCCAAGGGCAAGAAGGAACACGACAAGCGCGCGACGTCCAAGGATCGCGACTGGCAGCGCGAGAAATCACGTTTAATGAAACATTCCAAGCGCTGAATCGACGCCACGCCGCCTGAGGCATTGGCTGGCGACTACCCACAAAAGCTTCACAACTACCCTCGCGAGCGTTGTCGCTGAACTGCGGCCGGCGCTAAGGTCCCCCGCACATCGCACCGATCCGAATCGTCCGTTCCGATGATGGCGAGCATTCGGCGGTCGATATAAATCGCTCGGGACAATTCGAATCGGGGGACGCTGGTGATCACACGATCCATTGCCATCGGATGGGTACTCGCTGTTACGTGCGCCGCATGCAGCCGGCCGGCCATTCCGCCGGTTGCGGAGGCCGACTCCATCTCCGCTGCTCAGGTCGATGCCGTGCGCATCGTCGATGCCGACCGAGATCCCGGCAACTGGATGACTCACGGCCGCACCTATTCCGAACAGCGCTTCTCGCCGCTGACGAGCATTACCACGAGCAACGTTGGGCAACTTGGCCTCGCGTGGTCGCTGGATCTCGATACCAATCGCGGTCAGGAAGCGACGCCGCTCGTCATCGACGGCGTCATGTACTCGACCAGTGCCTGGAGCAAGGTGCAGGCAATCGATGCGCGCACAGGAAAATTGCTGTGGCAATTCGATCCGCGCGTTCCCGGAGAGAGTGGCGCCAAGGCATGTTGTGATGTCGTCAATCGCGGCGTCGCTGCTTGGGACGGCCGCTTGTTTGTCGGCACGATTGACGGACGATTGATCGCCATCGACGCGACCACGGGCAAGGAAGTTTGGTCTGTGGTCACGGTGGATCAAACCAAGGCGTACACGATCACGGGCGCCCCTCGCGTCGTGAAAGGCAAAGTCATCATCGGCAACGGCGGCGCGGAGTTCGGCGTGCGCGGGTATATCACTGCCTACGACGCTCGCGACGGCAAACAGCTCTGGCGCTTCTATACCGTTCCTGGCGATCCGGCGTTGGGCTTCGAACATCCCGCGCTCGCCGAGGCTGCCAAGACCTGGAAGGGCGAATGGTGGAAGCTCGGTGGCGGCGGCACAGTGTGGGACTCGATGGCTTACGATCCCGAACTGGATCTGCTGTACATCGGCACCGGCAACGGCTCGCCCTGGAATCAAAAGATCCGCAGTCCCGGCGGCGGCGACAATTTGTTTCTATCGTCCATCGTGGCGCTGCGGCCCGATAGCGGCGATTACGTCTGGCATCATCAAACCACGCCCGGCGAAACCTGGGACTACACGGCCACACAACACATCGTCCTTGCCGATGTGAGCATCGGCGGCGAGACGCGCAAGGTGCTGATGCAAGCGCCTAAGAATGGCTTCTTCTATGTGCTCGATCGCGCGAACGGCAAGCTGATTTCGGCGCAGCCTTACGCAACGATCAATTGGGCGTCAGCTGTCGATCCCGCTACGGGCCGGCCCATCGAGAATCCGGACGCGCGCTATCCCAATCCGGACAAACCTTTCTTCGCCATGCCCGGCGCGCTTGGCTCGCACAACTGGCATCCGATGTCGTTCAGCCCGCAGACGGGACTCGTGTACATCCCGGTCAACGATTTGATGTACGCGTACATCGATCGTCCGGGATTCACGCCCTCGCCTATCAGCTTCAACACTGGCGTGGATCCGACGCGGACTCGAATGACCCAATCCGACAAAGCCGCGGCGAACGTTCCTGTACGCGGCTTCTTGCGCGCGTGGGATCCCATCAAGCAAAAAGAAATGTGGAGTGTCGAGCATCCAGGCCCTTGGAACGGCGGCGTGCTGTCGACTGCGGGCGGTTTGGTGTTCCAGGGGAACGCCGTCGGCCTGTTCAACGCCTACGACGCGCGTGACGGCAAACTGCTGTGGTCCTCACCTGCGCAAACCGGCATCGTCGCCGCTCCCGTCACTTATCGCGTCGGCGAGGAGCAGTTCATCGCGGTCGTCGCCGGCTGGGGCGGCGTCTATCCCAACGTCGCCGGTGAAGCCTCTCGCAAGGGCAGTCTTGCCGTGAACCGGAGTCGCGTGCTCGCGTTCAAGCTCGGCGGCACTTCGAAATTGCCCGAGCCCGTTGAGCCCGTCGTGCAACTACAGCCCATCCCTCGCGTCGGCGACGACGCCCTCGCAGCCACGGGTTTCCGACTCTTCCACGACCACTGCTCACGATGTCACGGCGCCGCCGCCGTGGGCGGTGGCGTCATCCCCGATCTTCGCTGGTCTGCCTTCGCTCGGCAGAGCGACGCCTGGAAGTCCGTAGTGATCGAGGGTGTGCTGAAGGATCGCGGCATGGTCAGCTTTTCCAGCGTGCTGAACGAAGCCGACGCCGAGGCGCTGCGCGCTTATGTGACGCTCCGCTCCAATCAATAGCCTAGAGCTCTTGAGATCCTGGAGTTTGGCCTTACACTAGCGCCCGTTGCCAAAGAGTGGCGACACCTCACTGGGGGCGACCGGCTTCGACGTGGGTGGCGAAACTCCAGGTGCATGCGGAGTTGTAGGTAACTCCTTAAACTGCTTACAAACTTATAGTTGCAAACGACGACAACTACGCTCTGGCGGCTTAATCCCGCCTAACCTCCGCCTGGTATGTGCTTGTGCATCCAGATTGGGGGACGCGCTCACAAGCTCGCGAGTCGGTGTGCCTCAGGCCGCCTCGTTAAAACGCTCTGCGGCTGGTCGTGCGTCTTCCCTGCCCTTCGGGTAGCGCACGACAAGATACAAAGAATGGGCTAAGCATGTAGGTCCTGTAGCGTAGTGCTTGCGGACGCGGGTTCGATTCCCGCCGCCTCCACCAATTCCTGATCCGAGGACAGCTAAGAAGATCGATAAGTCCTCGGAATTACTCGAAGACCCCGAGAATTCCAGCGTAGGATGACTTCTGTCGTTCGTTGACGGCTTATACCGATGGCCACAAATCGTGGCGGCTCAAATACCGGTTCGGCGGTCGGGCTGATGGGAAGCCTGGGACGGCGGAAAAGGTACTGACCCTCGGCGTGTTTCCGGATGTGTCGCTCAAGCGCGCTCGCGAGAAGCGAGACGAAGCGCGGCGATTGCTGGCCGACCAACATCGATCCCGGTACTCAGAAGATCATCAGAGGCGGGTCGCGCAGCTGCAGACGTTCTAAGCCGTCGCCCGCGAATGGCTCACGAAACAGAGTTGGGCGACAGTCACGGCGCGCGTAACGCACGGAGATTGGACCAGCACATCTTTCCGCGGGTCGGCTCACTGGGCGTCAGTGGCATCAAGCGCGCGCAGATCAAAGAGGTTTGCAGCGGATAAAAAAGACGGGGCACATCGAGACCGCCTACCGTGTGCTGCAACTGACTAGCTCGATCTTCGAGTAGCGGTCGCGGAGGAAGTCTGCGAGCACTCGCCGTGTCAGGGGTTGTCGAGGACGTTATCGGCTCGCCCTACTCGCCATCACGCGACCATCACAGATCCAAAGCAAGTCGGCGAGTTATTGTCTCGTCGCCTGCGCTCGCCCGCTTTTGTTTGTTCGCCCTGGCGAACACCTTGAACGCCGCCCTGCGCCGTCTCGGCTCCGACAAAGAAACAATGACCGCGCACGGGTTCAGATCCCTGGCTAGCTCGATCCTAAATGAGCAGCACTGGCATAAAGACGCGATCGAGAGGCAGCTGGCACATGGTGAACGGAACAAGATTCGGGCGGCGTACAACCATGCCGACTATCTGCCGGAAAGGAGAAACATGACGCAGGCCTGGGCGAATCACTGCGATGACTTGCGCGGGCACAGCTCGAAAGATAAGTAGCCTTTAGGCTACAGACGGTCTACAATGAGCACCATCGAAGTACGGCAATACCAGACCCAGGACGGTAAGGTTCCGGTATTGGAGTGGCTATCCGGATTCCGTGACCGCATTACGCGCGCTCGGATCAACGCCCGCCTTGATCGACTGGTCCTTGGATTGCGCGGTGATTGGCGGTCAGTAGGCGGCGGCGTGAATGAACTGCGCATCGACCACGGCCCCGGCTATCGGGTGTACTTCGCACAGCATGCCAACACGGTTGTGATCTTGCTGTGTGGTGGCGATAAGCGCACTCAAGCAAAAGATATCGAGCAAGCCCATGCCTACTGGAAAGACTACAAAGCGCGCAATCGCACCTAGTGTGCCCTTCCGCGCGTCAGTCCATCTTCGCAGCGATGCGGAGATTGCCGCCTATATCGAAGAAATGCTGGCAGATGGCGATGCACGCGCGGTTCCGATCGCTCTTCGCACGGTGGCGGAAGCGGTGGGTGGCATGGGAGCGCTTGCCGAGAAAACAGGACTGTCGCGTGAAACGCTCTATCGAACCCTTTCAGCGAGCGGCAATCCGCGGCTGGATACCTTGGCACTGATCCTTGAAGCGTTTGGTCTGCGACTGTCGGTACGCCCAGCCCCGAAACCACGGCGTGCTGAGCACCGGGCGTCACATAGCTAACGTGAAGGAGCCTAGACCTATATCCGGCTAATTCCAGACATAGCTTAGAGGTCGTCAACATGAGCGACACCGCACACCGACGCGCCCTACGGATTTACCGATCACGTCTCGGTAAGAAAAGAATCGTGAGGTTTGCTGTACAAGGACTACGGCTTTTGACGGCCCTGCGACAGTCCCGCTTGCCGATGCCGATCTCCAGATTTCCAGAGAACGTATAACTTGTACTAGTCCCGACCCGATCTGACAGTTACCCGGCTCTCCGGTGATTGTCTGCCAGATCAAGTTACGCGATCGACTTCTCTCGACAGATTCGCTTGCCGTCTTCGAACGTCGCCATCGGCGTTCGTCCACAGCACATCTTTCCTTGATGTGTTCGTTCATGGTTGTACGAGTCGATCCACGCGTCAAGATCTTC
>NZ_DASWTF010000011.1:0-188975 GCF_036402275.1 Steroidobacter sp.
GAACACCGTCAGCAAGGCGCCGTTCGGCACGCTGCCCGATGGCACCGCCGTTGACTTGTTCACCATGGTCAACGCCAACGGCATGGAAGTCCGCGCCACCAACTACGGCGGCATCATCACCGCGCTGCTGGTGCCGGATGGCTCCGGCAAGGTCAGCGATATCACTTTGGGTCTGAAGTCGTTCGACGACTATCTCAAGAACCCGCCGTACTTCGGCGCCATCATCGGCCGCTATGGCAATCGCATCGGCAAGGGCCAGTTCAAGATCGACGACCAGACCTTCAATCTGCCCAAGAACGACGGCCCGAACACTCTGCACGGCGGCGTGAAGGGTTTCGACAAAGTGGTGTGGCAGGCCGAACCGTTCGAAAAGGAAGATTCGGTGGGCGTGATCTTCACGTACACCAGCAAGGACGGCGAGGAAGGGTTCCCTGGCAATCTGCAGACGCGCGTGACGTATACGCTCACCGACAAGAATGAGCTGTCGTTCGATTATCACGCGACCACGGACAAGCCCACGGTGGTCAACCTCACCCAGCACGCTTATTTCAATCTCGCCGGCGACGGCAACGGCGACGTGCTGGGCCACGAGTTCACGATCTATGCGAACGAATATACGCCGGTCGATAAGCGACTCATTCCCACCGGCAAGCTCGCGCCGGTGACGGATACGCCGTTCGACTTTCGTAACAAAGTGAAGCTCGCCGACCGCGTCAACGTCGATAACGAGCAGATCAAGATCGCCGGCGGCATCGATCACAACTTCGTGCTCCGGCGCAAAGAGCCGGGCCTGACACTCGCGGCCCGCGTATCGGAGCCGACCACGCGCCGAGTGATGGAAGTGCACACCACGGAGCCAGGCGTGCAGTTCTATACCGGCAATTTCCTGGACGACAAACTGGCCGCCAAATCCGGCAAGCCCTACGTCAAGCACAGCGGCTTCTGCCTGGAGACCCAGCATTTCCCCGATTCGCCGAATCAGCCGGAATTTCCCAGCACGGTGTTGCGTCCCGGTGAGGAATACAACAGCAAGACGGTCTATACATTCAGCGTGCGCTGAATGTGGGTCTAGCAAGGCGCCGCTGCCCAACTCTTCTGGTCAGCGGCGCCTTTCCCCGGCGAGTAATCAATCCTTCCGGTTGGACGTATTACCCCCGAAGGGGCTAATAAAAAATTCCTTCCTTGCGAGGGAGCCCGGAGGGCGTACGCGCAACGTCGCGCACAGCGGAATCTTGACTTCTCTTCACATGAGAATCGGATGAATCGGCGCGGTAGCCCGGCAAGAGTCGCGCCTCTTGCCGGGCGTGTCGAAAGGGCCTCGGCCGCTTTCGACAATATAACTAGTCGCGCCGATTTTTCTTGACACGGCGTTCATTGACAGCCCCCTAGCGGGCATTGTTTGATCCCTCGCAACTCACGGGGGAGACTCACTTAATGAGAAGCGTACTGTCGCGCGCGATTGCAACGGCGCTTGCTATCTGCGTTGCTTCCGCCGCCGTCGCGGCCCAACCTGCAAACAAGGGCCCGCGCACCAAGGACGGCAAGCCGGATCTGAACGGCATCTGGCAGGTCATCAATTCCGCCAACTACGATCTGGAACCGCACGCCGCGCGCGCCGCCATGGCGATGGTTCCCGGTCAGTTCGTGCCCGTGCCTGCACCGCAGGTCGTGGCATTGGGTGCTGTGGGCTCCGTGCCCGCGGGGCTCGGCGTCGTCGAAGGCGACGCGATTCCGTACACGCCGGCGGCGCTGGCCAAGAAAAAGGAAAACCAGAAGAACTGGCTGGAGCTCGATCCCGAGATCAAGTGCTACCTGCCGGGCGTGCCGCGCGCCACTTACATGCCGTATCCGTTCCAGATCTTCCAGAGCCAGAGCGAGGACAAGACCGAACATCTGTTCTTCGCTTACGAATACGCCGGCGCGGTCCGGAACATTTATATGAAAGATCCAGGCCCGCCGCCGGCGGACTCCTGGATGGGCCAGTCGGTGGGCAAGTGGGACGGCGACACGCTGGTGGTGGAAGTCACTGGCTTCAACGATCAAACCTGGTTCGATCGCTCCGGCAATCACCACAGCGATAGGTTGAAAGTGACCGAGCGCTACACGCAGCGTGGCCCGGATCACCTGTGGTATGAAGCCACCATCGAAGACCCCGAGACCTTCACTCGCCCGTGGAAGATCGGCATGCCGCTGTATCGCCGCGTGGAGCCGAATGCTCAGTTGATGCAGTTCAAGTGTGTGGAGTTCGTCGAAGAGCTGATGTACGGCCATCTGCGCAAGAAGCCCGCGACCGAAGGCGCTCCGCCGCCGGTCAAGAAGTAGCTTCAGGCCCAGTAGCCAGTTTTTATAAGGACAGGAACACATGCGTACCAAACTACTCATCGCCGCCGGCGCCGCCGCCGTCAGCACCCTGCTCGGCAGCGCCGTCGCCCTCGCCCACCACGCCTTCGCCGCCGAGTTCGACGCCAACCGCCCGGTGAACCTGCGCGGCAACGTCACCCGCATCGAATGGATCAACCCACACGCGTGGATCCACATCGATCACAAGAAGCCCGACGGCACGACCGAAGCCTGGATGGTCGAAGGCGGCACGCCCAACACGCTGCTGCGCCGGGGCATCACCAAGGACTCGCTGAAGATCGGCACTGAAATCGTTGTGCGCGGTTATCAGTCGAAGGACGCGCTGTGCAAACCGAAGTGCCGCGCCAACGGCCGCGACGTGACCTTCCCGGATGGCCGTAAGCTGTTCATGGGCTCGTCGGGCACCGGCGCGCCGAAGGACGGCTCGGATGAGACTGAAAAGTAATCGATGAACGCGGTTGCTACTTTGAGCACTCGTGAAAAAATCGCGCTGGGAGTCTCTGGCGCGATTGTGCTCGCCTCTCTTGTCTACTGGCTCGTGCAGATCAGCGACGTCATTGAGACGTTGCGGCTGGCTTACGGCTGAGCCATATCGCGGCCCATGGTTCTCACGGGCCGCATCACTCCAAGAAGTTTTCCACGGGAAGAAGACGGCGACCTTGCCGTCTCGCCGATGACGCCGGCTGTTAGCCGGAGAATCCGATCCAACGACCGGAGGCGGCGACCAGGAACCATACGGACATCGAAGCAACAGCCATGAGCTTCAACGTCGCCGGCTTGAGCGAAGCATGGTCACTGCGAAGTAAGGGTTGCTTCAGTGTGAATACGAACAGGATGCCGATCGCGAGCGCGATCATCTTCGTCCAATAGAACGGGTTGTGATAACACTTGGTCGCTACGCCAGCGAGCATTGGCACGCCGGTGAGCAACAGAGTCCACAGGCCCACTTTGAACCAGCGATGCGCCTGCTCAGTCACCACGTTCGACGGCACATCCTTCAAGATGACATTGAGCAACCGCAGGTCCTGAGCGAGCACCGTGCCGCCGAGCAAGGCCAGGCCCATCAGGTGCACGGCCTCGACGATGGCGAACGTCGCGGGCAGGTCTTTCATGAAGACGCCGAGCGGCGATGCTTCCAGCCATTCGAAAAATGACAGCAACATGGGTGGGCGGTCCTCTATTCGGCAACGACGCAGCCGGCGGCCCAGTCGATGAAGGCGGGGTTGTCGCCGCCGCAGTCGAACCAGTCGTACGCGATGAAGCGGCCCGTGACGATGACGCCGGCCCACAGCGCCAGTGACAGACCCGCAGCCACGCGCGCGCGGCGGGGCGCTACCGCTTCAAGATCCCAGGAATTCTTGGCGGCAAGCATGTAACCGCGGAACAGCCACGCGTTGATGGCGGCTGCGATCAGCAACAGCATCTTGAGACGGAACCAGATGCTTTGCGTCGTCCGCACCGGAATCGCGGTGAAAAGCAGGACGCCGGTGATGAACATGATCGTGAAGCCGATCAGCATCGGCTTATCGAGCCGCTCGGCGATCTTCGACGCCGGCACGTTCGCGAACGCCACGCCCAGCATGCGCAGGTCGATGACTGCCAGCATGCCGAGGCTGAGCATCAGCGTCATGACATGCGTGGTCTCGATCCAGTTATACAGATAAAAAGATTCGTGCAGCCCGACGCTGAAAGAGCTCGCGGCCAGCCACTCAGCGAATTGCAATAACGCCGAATTCACGCGGTTCGACTCCCCCCGATGACGATTTTCATTCTAGACGGGGCGATGGGCGTGGGCAGATAAGAAGTATCAATGTCTGTCCACGCCCGGTGAAGTCGTCAGGATTTCGCTGGCGCGGGCGGCGCGTCGCCCTTGACCACGCGGGACTTGAACCGCCAGCCGTTCGGGGTTTTTACCAGAACGTCGGTGTATTGACCGGTGCTCACGATGGACGGCGGCTGCGTGCCCACATCGAGCAGCATCAGCATCACCACAGCGTTCGCGCCTTCGTCCGACGGCGTGATGCGCAGGTTGGTGTTCCAGTGGCGGCGGTTCGCGCCATTTCTTTTCTCGCGCCAGTTCTTGATGAAGCCCACCAGCGCATCCTTGCCCTTGAGGGTATTGAATGAGCCATCGGGCGTGAAGGTCGCCGCCCAGGCTTCGCCGTCGCCGCTGTCGATGGCGTGGTTGTACGTGGCGTACAGCTGCTCGATATCGATGTAGTCCTGAGTCGTGAGATCCGCCGCCTGCGCCGACACAGCGCCGAAAGCGAAGGCGGCCAACGCCGCCGCGTGTGAAAGGATGCGCGCCCGTGTGTTCATGAGATGTCCTTGTTGCTGTAGTGAGTCTCTCGGTTTGCGCATCTTAATCGCCGCTGTCGCAAAGGTGGACGCGACGTGCAATTCTTCAGCTCGATCTTGCACAGTGGAAACAAACGCGGCATCGTCACCTAATGAGCGCCTACGACACCCAGGCTCTGGAAGAGCTCCGCCAGTGGCAGCATGAAATGCAGCGCGGGCCCGGCCTGTGGAACCGCGCGACCAGCGGCGTTCAGCGCAAGATCAACAGCTACATTCCGGAAAAAGTCCACGCCAGCATCACGGCGGTGATCAAACAAATGACGCAGGCCGTGCTGAGCGGCTCGAACTTCACTGCGTCGCCGCCGTTGCTCGAAGGCAGCCTCGAAGATCGCGAAGCTCGCGTGCGCGCCGCCGTCGATCGGTATCGGAAGACTGCGGCAGTCGAGGGCGGCATCACTGGCGCAGGCGGTTTCCTGCTCGGCCTCGCGGATTTTCCGCTGTTGTTGAGCATCAAGCTCAAGTTGTTATTCGAGATCGCCGCGCTGTACGGCTTCTCCGGCGAGGACTATCGCGAACGTTTGTACCTGCTGCACGTCTTCCAGCTCGCCTTCTCCAGCGACGCCCATCGCGCCGACGTGTATCGCAAGATGCAGCGCTGGCACGAGCAGAGCTCGACCCTGCCGAATTCCATGGACGGGTTCGACTGGCGAAAATTCCAGCAGGAGTATCGCGACTACATCGACCTCGCCAAGCTGGCGCAGCTATTGCCCATCGTCGGCGCCCCTGTGGGCGTGATCGTGAACAACCGTCTGCTGAAGAAGCTCGGCTTGACCGCGATGAACGCCTATCGAATGCGCTGGTTCGAGCGCCCCGCTCTGCCCGAGGCCGGTTAAGAGAGCCGCACGCCCTCGAGCAGCGCCTGCGTCATCGCCCTCGCCTTGGCGCGTGCTTCATCGATGCTCGCGCCGAGCGCGAGGGACACGCCCATTCGGCGATGGCCATGCACTTCCGGTTTGCCAAACAACCGCACCGCCGTGTCAGGCTGCGTAAGCGCGCGCTCGACATTCTCGAAGCGAACATTGTTCGACTCGCCTTCGACCAGCAGCGCGCACGACGCCGACGGTCCGTTCTGTCGAATAACAGGAATCGGCAGCCCCAAGATCGCTCGCGCGTGCAGCGCGAACTCCGACAGATCCTGCGAGATCAACGTCACCAACCCCGTGTCGTGCGGCCGCGGCGAGACCTCGCTGAAGTAAATCTCATCGCCGGCCACGAACAACTCGACACCGAAAATGCCATTGCCGCCGAGGTTCTCCGTCACCGCATGAGCGATGCGCTGTGACTCCTTCAGCGCGGCGTCGCTCATCGGCTGCGGCTGCCACGACTCGCGATAGTCGCCGTCGATCTGCAAATGGCCGATGGGCGCGCAGAAGCTGGTTTGTCCGTTGTGACGCACCGTCAGCAATGTGATCTCGAAATCGAACTTGATGAAACCTTCGACGATGATGCGCCCGCCGCCGGCGCGGCCACCCTGCTGCGAATATTTCCAAGCGTGCGGGATGTCGGCTTCGGTGCGCACCGTGCTCTGGCCCTTGCCCGAGGAGCTCATCACCGGCTTCACCACGCAAGGCATGCCGATGTCACGAACGGCTTGGCGATACTCTTCTTCGGTATCGGCGAATCGATACGGCGATGTCTTCAGCTGCAACTGCTCGGCCGCGAGGCGGCGAATCCCTTCGCGATCCATGGTGAGTCGCGCCGCGCGCGCCGTCGGCACCACGGTGAAGCCCTCCTTCTCCAGCTCCAGCAACGCCGGCGTCGCGATCGCTTCGATCTCCGGCACGATGAGCCGCGGCCGTTCGAGCTCGACCACCTGGCGCAGGGCCGCGGGATCGAGCATGTTGATCACGTGCGAGCGATGCGCCACTTGCATGGCGGGCGCGTTGGGATAGCGATCCACGGCGATCACTTCGCAGCCAAAACGCTGCAGCTCGATCACGACTTCCTTACCCAGCTCGCCGGAGCCGAGCAGCATGACGCGGGTGGCCGAGGGCGACAGGGGCGTACCTAAGGTAGTCACGGGAAAGACTCGAAGGAGGATGGGAAGGACCGGCAGTATCGGACGGATGCGGATTGCATACAACCGGCCATTAGCAAAGCACATTGCGGCCCAGGCAGCGGCTCATTAGTCTTCCCCGCTTTCGTCAGCAAAGGGATGATCATGTCTCGTTCACGCTTGTTGCTGGGAACGGTGCTCGTCACGCTCGCCGTTGCCGCGAACGCCGCGGAAGAAGCCAAGAAAACCTGGGACGTGAACGCGCCGCCGGGCGAGCGCCGCGAGATTCCCATCGATGTCCGCTCGGGCACGTGGATGAGCGTGGACGTGAGCCCCGACGGCAGCCGTGTGCTGTTCGACCTGCTAGGCGACATCTACGAACTGCCCATCGCCGGCGGCGAGGCCAAGGCGCTCACTTCCGGCATGGCGTGGGACATGCAGCCGCGCTACTCGCCCGACGGCAACACCATCGTGTTCACGTCCGACCGCGCCGGCGGCGACAACCTTTGGCTGATGGATCGCAATGGCAATGCGCCGCGCCAGCTCACCAAGGAAAATTTTCGCTTGTTGAACGATCCGGCCTGGCACCCGAACGGGCGCTACATCGCCGGTCGCAAACACTTCACCACGCGCCGCTCGCTGGGCACCGGCGAGATCTGGTTCTACAACCTCGACGGCGGCGACGGCGTGCAGGTCGTCAAACGTCCCAACGAGGATTATCAAAAGGAACTGGGCGAGCCGACCTTCTCGCCGGATGGCAAATATCTCTACTACACGCAGAACGCCACGCCGGGCGATCGCTTCGCCTACGCGCAGGACGTGAACAACCAGGTGTTCGCGATCAAGCGCGTCGAGCTGGCGAGCGGCGAGACTTCTTCGGCAGTCAGCGGCGCCGGCGGGGCCGTGCGGCCGACGCCTTCACCTGATGGACGTTACCTCGCATTCATTCGTCGCCTGCGCACGCCGGAAGCGCTGAAGACCGCGCTGTACACTCAAGACCTGCGCTCGGGCGAGATCAAACTGCTGTACGCCGATCTCGACCGCGACATGCAGGAAACGTGGGCGGTGAACGGCTTGTATCCGCGCATGGACTGGATGCCCGACAGCAAATCGCTCGTGTTGTGGGCCGGCGGCGGGATCAAGCGGCTGGATATCGCGACTCAGACGGTGCAGGACATTCCGTTCCACGTCACGGGCTCGCGCGCCTCCATCGCTCCGCCGCGTTTCCCAGTGGACGTCGCTCCAGATCAAGTGCAATCACGCATGGTTCGTTTCGCGACCGTGTCGCCGAACGGTCAGCGCGTAGTCTATGAATCGTTCGGTCGGCTGTTTGTTCGAGACGTGAACGGCGGCGCGCCGCGTCAGCTCACCACCGACGCCGGTAACGCGTTCGAGCTGTTTCCTTCGTGGTCGCGCGATGGCAAGCAGATCGTGTTCGTGCGCTGGACCGACGCGACACTCGGCGAAATTCACGTCGTAGGCGCGGGCGGCGGCAAGTCTCGCGCTGTGACCAAGCAGCCGGGCCACTATTACCAGCCGCGTTTCACACCGAAGGGCGACGCGATCGTCGTGCAACGCGCGACGGGCGGCGGACTCACCTCAGCTGCGTGGTCCATCGAGCCTGGCTTGTATCGTGTACCCACGGCGGGCGGCGAACTGCACAAGCTCACCGACACAGGTCGCAATCCTCACTTCGTCGATGGCTCGGATCGCATCTACTACACGGAAGATGCAGATCCGGCCAAAGAAGCCGAACCCGCGCACCAATTCGTCAGCGTCGATGCTGAAGGCCAGGACCGCCGCGTGCATGCGCGCTCGAACTATGCGAGCCGCATCGAAATCTCGCCGAGCGGGGAATACCTCGCCTTCCGCGAGAACTTCCACGTGTACGTGGTGCCGATGCCACCGGGCGGTCAGCTGGACCTGTCGCCGCAGACCAAGTCAGTTCGCGTGCTTCGCGCATCTGAAGTTGGCGGTGACTACTTGAACTGGACGGACGGCGACACGCTCACCTGGACGCTCGGCCCCGACTTGTATCGCGGCGAGATGACCACGCTGTTCGCAAAAACCGCGGCCGGCAATGGTGTCGAGCCGACGCCGGTGTACGGTCAGCGCATCGCGAATCTCAGCAGCTCGCGCCCGGCCGACAAACCGACTGGCGCGGTTGCGCTCACTGGCGCTCGCATCGTCACCATGAACGGCGATCAGGTCATCGACAACGGCGTGATCGTGATCCGCGACAATCGCATCACGGCGGTCGGCGCCGGCAATGCCGTGCAGATTCCTGCAGACGCCCAGAAATTCGATCTCGCCGGCAAAACAGTGATGCCCGGATTGATCGACATTCACGCGCATGGCCCGCAAGGCGTGGACGACATCATTCCTCAGCAGAACTGGTCAGCGCTCGCGCATCTCGGCCTGGGCGTCACGACGATTCACGATCCTTCCAATAACGCCACCGAGATTTTCGCTGCCGCCGAGTATCAACGCGCCGGCATCGTGCTCGCGCCTCGCATCTTCTCAACCGGCGACGTCGTCTACGGCGCGCGCTCGGAAGGATTGGCGAGCATTGAGAACATCGAAGACGCGCGTCATCACATTCAGCGTCTCAAAGCTCAAGGCGCCATTTCCGTCAAAAACTACAACCAGCCGCGTCGCGATCAGCGACAGATGGTAGTCACCGCCGCGCGCGAGAACGGCCTGATGGTGGTCGCCGAAGGCGGTTCGTTGTACCCGATGGACATGACGCTCATCGCGGATGGCAACACGGGACTGGAGCACAACAACCCGCCGCAACGTTTCTATGACGATGTGTTGCAGTTCTGGCCGCGCACGGGCGTGGGCTACACGCCGACGCTGGTCGTGACGTACGGCGGCCCCGGCGCCGAGTTCCTGTTCTATCAGGAGTCGGAGGTGTGGGCGCATCCGCTGCTGTCCAAGTTCGTGCCGCCGCACGTCGTGCAGCCTCGTTCGGTGCGACGACAGATGGCGCCGAAGACCGATTACCAGCCGGTGATCGACTCGGCCGCCAACGCCAAACGGCTCATGGAAATGGGCGTGTCGGTGCACATCGGCGCGCACGGTCAGCGCGAAGGCCTGGGCTCGCATTGGGAAATGTGGGGCTTCGTGCTGGGCGGCATGTCACCCATGCAGGCGCTGCAGACGGCAACCATCAACCCGGCGCGCTACATGGGGCTCGACAAGGACCTCGGCACCATCGAAGCCGGCAAGCTCGCGGATCTGCTGGTTCTCGACGGCAACCCGCTCGAGGACATCCGCGTCACGGACGACATTGCTTACGTGATTTTGAATGGTCGCGTCTACGAGGGTGGCACGCTCGCCGAGCGCGTCACGGGCAAGCATCAGCTTGCGCCGCTGTACTGGCAAAAATAATAGGGAACTGTTCCGGCCGCAGCGGCGATCGCTGCGGCCGGCTCACGAACAAGAATCAGCGGGTGGGTTTCTGCGGCACGTAGGCGATGCATTCGAGCTCGACACGTGCATTCATCGCAAGACCACTGGCGGCCAACGCACTGCGCGCCGGAAACGGCTTCTTGAAGAACTCGCGGTAAATGGTGTTGAACGTCGGCCACTCGGCGATGTCCGCCAGGAACACGGTGCACTTCACCACGTCGCTGAGCGACGCGCCGTTGGCTTCGAGCACGCGCTTCACGTTGGTCAACGTCTGGCGCGCTTCTGGCTGAATGCCGCCCGGCGGCAGCTTGCCGGTGGCGGGATCCTCGCCGATCGCTCCCGATAAAAACAGAAAGTCGCCGGCCCGCACCGCTTCCGAGAACGGCCGATCCAGCTCCGCCGCGCGCGGTGAATTCAGGAACTGCGGCTTGTCGGCAGCTCCGGCGCTCGCCGCGGTCGATATGGCCAATGCGGCGAAGAGGGTTCGAATCAGCATGCGAGGCCCCTGGTGTTATCGTTGGACGGCCGACAGCTTAGCCCCCGCGATAAAATCCCGCCATGAACCCGGACGCCTTGAACAACCCGATCTGGTCCGCCCTGATCTCCGCGCAATCTCACTTCGCGATCGGCGGTCCGATCGCCAAACGCTATCCCGCCGAAGTGGCGCCCTTCATGGCTACGCCAGAGCCGAGCGCCGAGGCCGCGCGTGCATTGGCT
This sequence comes from Steroidobacter sp., assembly GCF_036402275.1. NCBI lineage: Bacteria > Pseudomonadati > Pseudomonadota > Gammaproteobacteria > Steroidobacterales > Steroidobacteraceae > Steroidobacter > Steroidobacter sp. The sequence continues at coordinate 10,847 of NZ_DASWTF010000011.1, forward strand.
GAACTGGTCGCGCCGAGCGAGATCGTCAACATCGTCAGCGTCACTCCCAAGCTCGACGCAGGTTGGGAACTGCTCGCCACCGGCAACATCGTGCAGATGGTGTGGCGAACGGACGCGCCCGCGCCCGAAGAGGATGCGAGCGGCATCGTGCCGCTGTCGGAAACCGATACACCGGACATGCTTGCGCTCACGGCGTTGGTGTTCCCTGGATACTTCCGGCGGCGGACGCCCGAGATGGGCGAGTACTTCGCCATCCGCGAGGGCTCGCACTTCGCCGCCATGGCCGGCGAGCGCATGAAGCTGCACGGCTATGAAGAAATCAGCGCCGTGTGCACTCACCCGAACTTCACCGGGCGGGGCTATGCGGCTCGATTGATCAATCTCATCGTCGCCAGACAACTCAAACGGGGCATCACCCCGTTCCTGCACGTGAACGAAACCAACGCTCGCGCGCGTGCTCTCTATACGAGACTCGGGTTCGAGGATCGAGCGACGTTGCCGCTGTGGTTACTGAAGCGCACGTAAGTAACGAAGCTGTGCCGCTCGTTGTAACGGCAACGAGCGCGCTCTCAAAAATGCAGCGTTTCCCCTAAGCGCTCCACGCAGGGCGCTGGCGAAAAGATTTACACGATCTACCCGTTCGCTACCGAAGATACTCACAGGATCAAATGGTTAACTTACCGGGCATGACCCTTGCCTGTGTTTAACCTGAATCGATCACTGGAGTTCTCGATGAGTGTCAAATCAACAAGCCTCGGCGCACTCGCCCTCGCGCTAGCGGCATTTTCTTTTGCGGGGTCGGCGGGCGCGGTGCCACTGCTGTGCGACGACTCGACGGTCAATCACATGTACGTGGATACGTCGCTGGTGTCCGAGTGCTTGGGCGGCGGCGTGGGCAACATCAACGGCAATCCGGCGACGGACGACTTCCTGACCACCGACGGTCTGGGCTCGGGTCTGGTCGGCATCGGATCCGCCAGTTATACCCAGAACGGCACCACCGGCACGTTCACCCTGGACGCCAGCCTGTGGGACAGCTGGGACGAGATCGCCATCGGCTTCAAGTTCGGCACCGGCAACCGGCCCGATGAGTGGTTCGTGTATCTGTTGAACCCACTGATCGCCACCGGCAGTTGGGATTTCGTGAACGTGTTCGGTCGCGGCGGCGGCTTGTCGCACGTCCAGCTGTATGGCGGCTCGCCCAGCACCAACGTGCCCGAGCCAGGCACCCTGGCGCTGCTGGGCCTCGGTCTGCTCGGCGCCGGCGTCGCCCGCCGTCGCAAGCAAGCCTGATAGAACAACGAAGCTTGTCGATGAACTGAGCCTCGCCCGCACTCCGGGCGGGGCTTTTTTATTTGAGCTGCGCCTTCCGAACGATAAAACATAAGCAGCGCCCACCGTGGAAATATTGCCGCCATCGATCGGCAAACGCGCTGGATTATGTCCATGGCGAGGGGATTTACAGGATTTTTCACGCTGCTCCGCATGAACTGCAGCGGATCAAGCAGTTATTTGTTCGGCACGCCGCTTGCCTATCTCCAGTTGTAACGTTCACTGGAGCACTTCATGAAAGTCACATCGATGGGCCTGGGCGCGAGCGCGCTAGCGCTCATGGCGTTTTGTTTCACGACGGCGGTAGGCGCGGTGCCCGTGCTATGCAAGGAAGCTTCCGCCAACCACGTAGCGATGGACGCCGCCGAAATCCGCGCCTGTCTGGCCGCGGACCTCACCGACATCGCGGAAGGAATATTCTCAGTCGACACGCACCTGAATCAGCTCACCATCGCGGTCCAGCCCGTCGGCGGCGAGAAGCTCGATCATTGGTTCGTGTACTTCTTGAACCCGCTGCTCTCCAGTGGCGACTGGCGCTTCGTCAAACTCACCGACCGTGATGGTCGGCTGTCGCACATCAAGCTGTTCGGAGTTTCGCCGCCGAAAACCGTGCCCGAGCCCGGCACGCTGGCGCTGCTGGGTATCGCATTGATGGGAGTCGGACTGGCGCGGCGTCGCAAGCGAAGCTGATTCGCGCGCCCGGTGCGCCTCGATCACCGACGGACACCGATAACGCGCCGGTTGCACGCGGCGCATGTGCATAAGATCGACGTCGACGCTTTTAGGGGAGACGTCGATGATCGGTCGATACAGCGCGCAGTTTTGGGCAGGTTCCGGTGCGATTTTGTGGCTGGCCACGGCCTCGCACATCGCGGCGGCAGATAACAAAGAATGCGCCACTTGCCCGGAGATGGTCACCGTACCAGCGGGCTCGTTTCAAATGGGCAAGACCGTGGATCGAGGTTACGGCGAGATCGACGGCCCCACGCACACCGTCACTATCGAACAGCCCTTCAAAGTCGCCAAGCACGAAGTCACATTGGGCGAGTTTCGCGCCTTCACGCAAGAGACGGGTTACGTCTCCGAGCGCAAGTGCAATGTCTACAACGAAAGCACGAGCTGGTTCATCGATCCCGAACGCAACTGGGCCAATCCCGGCTTTGCCCAACCGGAGAATCATCCCGTCGTCTGCGTCAGCTGGCGTGACACGCAAGCCTATATCGCTTGGTTGAACCGCAAGACCGGCCGTCATTATCGACTGCCGTCCGAAGCCGAGTGGGAATACATCGCGACCACGGCCAATCTCGGCAACGGCTCCGTCACGCACGACGTCGCAAACATCGGCAAAATCGAGTGCTGCGGCGGCAAGACTGAGGGCGCTGACACATGGGTCCAGACTGCGCCCATCGGCAGCTTCCCCGCCGACAAACATGGACTGCACGACATTCGCGGTAACGTGTGGGAATGGCAGCAGGACTGCTATCACGCCGATTACAACGGCGCACCTGCGAATGGCGATGCTCGCAACTCATGTCCGACGCCTGGCTACCACGTCGTCCGCGGCGGCTCGTACGGCGACGCCGGCGAATTTCTCGAAGAACGTTTCCGTCTTCGTGGTCCGCAGGATCAAGGCTATTTCACTGTCGGGTTTCGACTTGCGGAGTAAGCTCGCCGCCATGATCCACGTCACAAAAGACGTAACTGCTTAGGGGTGGATGCACGCGCCATTGCCAACACAACGCGATCGCTCATTCGGCGAATAGCGACAGCAGCTGCACGCCGAAAACGCCTGCTATGATGCGCCCCCGGCCGCGACTACTACACGCACTAAAGGCGCACCATGTTCACTCGTTTGTTCAAACCTGTTTTCGTCGCCCTGCTCTGCGCGTCGATTTTGTCGAGCGCACCTGCGCTGAGCGATCCGCCAGATCACGCGAAGGCGCACGGCTGGCGCAAGAAACATGATCCTCGCTATGTCGGCTATACCGGCGGCGAATGGGAATACGATTACGGCGTGCGCGAGGGCTCGTGCAATCGCAAGGCGATTGGCACCGTCGTCGGGGCCGTCGCGGGCGGGGTGATCGGATCGCAGATCGGCGATGGCACCGGCCGCACCGTGGCCATCATCGCGGGTACCGTGCTCGGCGGCCTGATCGGCCGTGAGATCGGCGAAGACCTCGACGAAGGCGATCGCGGCTGCTTCGGCCACGCGCTCGAGCTCGCCGAACCCGGCCGCAGCGTGAGCTGGGTCAACGATCGCACTCACGTCTCGTACGTGCTCACGCCGCTCGCTCTGAGCAGCAAGGACTCGAAGAACTGCCGCCGTTTCAAACTCAAGGCCAGCGAAGGCAAGAAGAGCAAATCCTCCGAAGGCCGCGCCTGCCGCGACAGCAGCGGCGTCTGGCGCATGGGCTGATCCCGAACTACGAACCTCTCCCGAACGGGCCTGGCGCCATGCGCCGGGCCCGTTTGCTTTGGATTGTCCGTTTTTGAACTCGACGCTGTCCGCCAGCGACGTAGCATGGGCCGCGAGGAAGCGCCGCCATGAAGCGACTCGTCGAAATCCGCTCCTACAAACTCAAGCCCGGCGCGACCGCCGCGTTTCATGAAGCATTCGACAAACGCGCCGTGCCGCTACTGCGTGAATGGCAGACGGATGTCGTAGCGTTCGGTCCATCGGCGCACGAATCCGACACTTATTTTCTGATTCGCGCGTACGACGACTTGAACGACCTGCGCACCCGCCAGGACGCCTTCTATGGCTCCGACGCGTGGCGACGAGGGCCGCGCGAAGCCATCCTGTCGCTGATCGAAAATTATATGAACACCGTGCTGTGGCTATCGCCGGCCGCGATCGAGGACTTGCGGCAGTCTACTCAGCCTTAGAACGAGCACTCCGCCGACTCGGGCATGCGGACCCACGAATGTTTCCTCTCTTCGTAGACCGAGAACTTCGGCTCGGGGAACGTTGGATCGGCGAAGGCCCCGACGGGGACGGCAAACACATCGGGCGCCGTGTGCAATTGATAGAACACCGTCGCGCCACACTCGGGGCAGAAATTGTGAATGCACCGATTGCCTGAATCGGTGACGCGCACCCACTGCTTGATCTGCCCCTCGACACTCACGTTCGGCCGTTCGAAGCGTGCCTGCATGGCGAATACGCTGCCGGAGCGCCGCTGACAGGCGAGGCAATGGCACACGGAGACGCGAACAGGTTCGCCTTCGGTGCGCACTTTGAGTTGGCCGCAGTTGCAAGTGGCGAGGCGAGTTGTCATGACGGCTGCTCCTGTGCAGTATCGTTGGCATTCCACCGGGAGATCGAGCATGTCATGCGAACACATTGGCGCCGTCAAGCCGCTGCCGCCGAAGGCGCAGGGTTGCGAGGAGTGCCTGAAGATGGGCGGCACGTGGGTGCATCTGCGCCTGTGCTTGAGCTGCGGCCACGTGGGCTGTTGTGACAGCTCGCCCAATCGCCACGCCACCAGGCATTTCCACCAGACCCAGCATCCGGTGATGGCGTCGTTCGAGCCGGACGAGCGCTGGGCCTGGTGTTTCGTCGACGAAGAAGCCGTTCGCCTGCCTCGCGAAGTACTGCCGTATCTCCGCTAGCTCACACAGCCCGCTGCTGAGTAATCAGCCGATCCTTCTCACCCCACAGATCGTTCAGCCAGGCCTGCACCCGCTCGCGAAACGCCGGATCGTTCTGATAATCGCCTTCGAGCAGCTCGGCCGGAATCGGCCGCTCGCGAATCGTCACCCGCACCTCGCGTAAGCGGTTCGCGAACAGATCCAGCATGGTCGGGCGACCGTCGGGATAGACGATGGTCACGTCCAGAATGGAATGCAAAGCTCGCCCCATGGCGTCGAGCACGAACGCGACGCCACCGGCCTTGGGCTTGAGCAGATGCGCGAACGGCGATGACTGCTGAGCATGCTTGGCCGTCGTGAAGCGCGTGCCCTCCACGAAATTCATGACCGCGACGGGAATGTGCATGAACTTGGCGCACGCCCGGCGCGTGGCGGCGATGTCTCGCCCGGCCAGCTCAGGCCGCTTTTCGAGCTGCTGCCGCGAGTAGCGCTTCATGAAGGGGAAGTCGAGCGCCCACCACGCCAGCCCCAGCAACGGCACCCAGAACAGCTGGCTCTTCAGAAAGAAACGCAGCAGCGGCACGCGCCGATTCAGGGCAGCCTGCAGCACCGGGATGTCCACCCAGGTCTGATGATTCGCCAGCACGAGGTAATGGCCGTCGGGCTGCAGACGGGCATCGATATCGACCACGAAGCGCGTGCGGGTGAACCAGCGGATCAAAGTGGTGTTGATCCCGATCCAGCTCGCGGCGATCGCCATCAGCACACCGTCGCAGACCCGGCGGACCGGCCGCAACGGCGCAATGGCCTTCACCAGCGCCACCAGCAGCAGCGGCGGCACATGTAAAAGGGTATTCGTCGTCAGGAGCAGCGTGCCGAACGCGATTCTTAACCAGCTCATCGCCCAACTCTGTCGCCCGGTAAGGCGCGCGCAGCATACATAGATGTGGCGGGTGTGGCGATTTTCCCGGCCTCGTTTCGCGTCCGCCGGCCGGTCGACGGCTACCCCATTGCCAGAGCCGGCGGTTGATGCCATGGTGCTTCGCATGCCCCCTCCTTCGTCGCCAGCCCTGTTCCGGCGAGTCCTTCGGGCCCTGAGCGGCCGAGGAATGGCCTGGCGGCTGGTCGCACTGATCGCGATTCCCGTGGCGGCCTTGAGCTCCGACTCGAGTCCCACCGAGACTCTCCGGCCGCACGCCGAATTCCAGTTCGTCCGCATGCAGTACATCGGCACCACCCTGTTCGGCGGTCGCGAGCGCTGGCTGACCGACTTTCCCGACGCCGAGATGCACCTGATCCGGGGCATCAAGCGCCTGACGCGCATCGACACCGCCGAGAGTGGCCATTACCTGAGCATCATGGACGAGTCGCTGTTCGACTATCCCTGGATCTACGCTGTCGAAGTGGGTCACTGGGCGCTGACCGACGAGGAAATCGCGCGCCTGCGTGAGTACTTGTTACGCGGCGGCTTCCTGATGGTGGACGACTTTCACGGCAGCCTCGAATGGGCCGGCTTCATCGAAGGCATGCATCGAATTTTCCCGGACCGCGCCATCGTCGACGTGCCGCCCGACGACGCCGTCTTCCACGTCGCTTACGACCTGGAAGAGCACATTCAGATTCCGGGCATCCAGTCGCTGTACAGCGGCCGCAACTACGAGCGGGACGGCTTCACGCCGCAGTGGCGCGGCATCTACGACGACGACGGCCGGCTGATGGTGATGATCAACTTCAACATGGACCTCGGCGACGCCTGGGAACACGCCGACGTCCCTGAATATTCACTGCAGTACACGACGCGCGCGTACAAGTACGCCATCAACTATATTTTGTACGCGATGACGCACTAAACCGATGGTCCGGTTAGTTGTCGACCGACTGCATCGATTGGGGCAACTGCAGGTCCAGCTCTTCGATTTCGTCCGCCACGCGGCGCGACCAGGGCTTGATGCCGCCGAACGGCCGCTTGTAAGAAATAAACACCGACGAGCCGAAGTTGTCTTCCAGCGAATGGCCGGCGCTCATGGACATGGTGCCGCGACCCACGCCCATGCTTTGTTTCAGGGCGATGAGGTTGGTCCGTTCGCGCGCCCAGGTGGTTTGCGTCGCATAGGCCACCGACAGGCTGGCCCTTTCGGTGACATTCACACCGACGCTCGCCAGATCACGCTGCATGATGGGATCGGTCAGCGCCATGCTGCCGATGTCGCGGAACTCGCGGCTCTGAAAGCGTGAGCGCACCATCAGATTGAACATTGAGTTGCTGTGATCGAAGCCCACCTTCGACATCCAGCCGGACGCGCCGCTCACATCGTTGCTCTGAGCGAAGGCGACGGAAGCGGTGCCCAACGATCCGAACTGACGCGCCACGCCGAAGCCCAGCGCGGTCACTTCGTCAGCCAGGTACTCGCCGTGTCCTTCGACGGTGAAGCCCAACGGCGCGCCGCACGCGACCGTGGTGTTGGCGAACATCGGGCCGTAAGAATTACTGGTCAGCGCATAGTCCTCGCGCACCTTGCCGATGCCCACCGAAAAATCCGAGCACCCTTCTTCGACCAGGCGCGTCCGGGCGATCATCGGCGCGGCGATGGACTGCGAGTGCCCGAGCGCATCCTGCACGGCGAGGTTCCAACCCTGACCACCGGACGGGAGCGAGCGGTCGACGGAAAGATTTTGCTGGCCGAGGTTCGAGCCCGCATCGCTGGCGGAGGCGAATAGCGCATCGGCCACCGTCGGCAACACCGCCATGCCGGCGGTCGCCATTCGGTTCGAAGCAATGACATCCGCCCGAGTCTCGGAACTCGTGCCGAACTGCATGCCGCCGTAACGGACCGAGGTCCCCCACATCCCCACGCTGCTGACGGCATCGCCGACGCGCAGACTCTCGTCACCCACTTCCTGGGTGTACGAAGACTGCAGCCGGGTCACGGTATCGACGCCCACTTCGGGATCCAGAGTGGCCGTAAAGCTGGAGTCGATCTTGGCGGCGTCGCTCAGAATCTGAGCGTTGACGGACGAATACGACGGGTTCAGCGAGGTGGCGCGCACCGCCACGGTCTCGGGCTCGCTCACCTGGGGCGCGGCGCAGGCCACGAGCGCCAGGGCGGAAAACAGGATGGAGATAGTCCGTATCGTCGAAGTCATCGGCGGCCATTTTATGTAGCCTCCGAGCCACTGACCATCAGTGGCGCCCTGTCGGCATGCGACCGACAGGGTCGGCTAAGATACGGATTCTGGGCAGATTCTTGGACCTGTAACTTCCCGGCTGGCGCGGTGTTCTAAAGCTAAACGACGACATCACCGTGGCAAGGCAACCCCCGGACACTCCGCGCCAGGACGACTTCGCAAGCTTCATGCGTGCTTATCAGGACATGGTCTTCAGCACCGCCGCGCGGATCACCGGCCGCGACGGCCCGGCCGAAGACATCGCCCAGCAGGTGTTCCTGAAAGCCTACGAGAACTTCGCGCAGTTGCAGACCAGCCCCTCGGCAGGCGGCTGGCTAAAGACCGTGGCGCGCAATCTCGCGCTCAACCATGCCACGCGCTATCGCCGTCGCTGGCGGTTCTTTTCCGAGATGCGCTCCGCCGACGACGATGACGATACGGACATGGACATCCCGCAGCCGGAAGGCGACGCCGTCGACATGGATGCGGACAGCCGGCGCGCCATCGTCGCCGAGACCCTGAACCAATTGCCCGATCATCGCCGGCTGCCGCTGGTGCTGTATCACTTCGAGGAAATGTCCTATGAAGAGATCGCCCAGCAGCTCGGCATTTCGTTATCGAAAGTGAAAATCGACATCCTGCGGGCGCGCGCCGCCATGGCGAAGAATCTCGCTGCCCGCGGTCTCACGGCGGAATGTTTCTAGAGGCCGCCATCATGAACACTCCCATGCATCCGAACGAGCCTCGCGAACAGCAACTCGAACGCCTGATCGACAAGGCGCTGCGCGACCAACCGCTGCGACGTGCGCCTGCCGGCTTCGAAGATAAGGTGATGGCAGCGATCGCACAGCGCGCGGCAGCGCCGTGGTGGCGCGACAGCTTCGCCGGCTGGCCCGTGGCAGTGCGCCTGCTGTTCCTGATCGCCTCGGTCGGTTTCGCGAAGGCCGGGCTCGACGCCACGGCGTTGATCATCGATCCGCTCGATCCGGCCACCCGCGGAGCCTCGCTATTCGCCAGCGTCGCCTGGATTCCTTCGTTGCTCTCCACCATCGGCGCCGTGCTGCGCGACCTGCCGTCGCTGTGGATTTACGGCGGACTGAGCGTGCTCGGAGCGTTGTATCTCACGTTGTTCGGCGTCAGCGCGGCTGCCTACCGAACGTTGTATGTGCCCCGTTGACGAGGGCCTGGTGTTCCGTATGAATCGTTTGTTTCACAAATGGATACTGATCGCGCTGCTCGCCAGTGTCGGCGGCGCGCACTTGGCTCTCGCGCAGGAACCACCCGCACCACCCGCGCCGCCAGCGGAGCCTGCGGAACCGCAGCTCGAAGTCGAGCGCGCCGAACGAGAGGCCGATACCGCCGAGCGTCGCCTCGACAGAGCTGAGCGTCGCTTCGAGAATCGGCACGAAAACGTCATCGTGCACATCGGCGACGATTCCTCGCTGCCGGCCGGTGAATATGCGGATTCGGTGATCTCCATCTTCGGCTCGGCGTCCTCCGCCGGCGAAGTGGGTGAAGCGGTGGTGGCCATCTTTGGTAATGCATCGGCGACCGGCCCGGTCGGCGAGGCTGTCGTCGCGATTTTCGGCGACGTGTATGTGAACGCTGAGGTCCGTGAGGACGTACTGGCGATGATGGGTAACGTCCAGCTCGGCCCCAACGCCATCGTGCATGGCGAACTGGTCTCCGTAGGCGGCACCGTCACGCGCGATCCCGCCGCTGTCGTGCATGGTCCGCAACAACAGATTTCGTTCGGTCAGCACTTCGGTCGTTTCGAATGGCTCAAACCCTGGTTCGAGCACGCGCTGCTGTACGGCCGACCGCTGGCGTTCGAGTCCAGCCTGGCGTGGGCGTGGTGGCTCGCGGCCGGCTTCCTCGCTTTGTATGTGCTGCTGGCCGTGATGTTCGATCAGGGCATGCAACGCTGTGTCACGACGTTGGAAGAGCGGCCGGCGCAGACCGTGCTCGCATCCGTGCTCGCCGCGCTGTTCGCACCGGTGCTGATCACTCTCGTGGCAATCACCATCGTGGGCGCCCCGCTCGTGCCGTTTCTGCTGCTCGGGATATTCTGCGCCAGTTTGTTCGGTAAGGCGGTCGTGCTCGCCACGATCGGCCGACGCATCACTCGCTTCGCCGGCATCGGCGCGTTCAGCCACCTCGCCTTCGCCGTGCTGATCGGCGGGCTGCTCGCCCTGCTCTTGTATGTAGTGCCCGTGTTCGGGTTCATCGCGTTCAACTTGATCGGTCTGCTGGGATTCGGCGCTGTTGTGTACACGTTGATACTCGCGATGCGCGCGAATTACGCGCCGGCTGCAGCGCCGGTCGGAAGCATGTCCGGCGCCAGTGCCGGTGCGGCGCCCGATGTCGCCGTCGACGGCACGGCGGTTCCGCCGCCATCGACCCCCAGCAATATCGAATTGACGGGCATGCCCCGTGCTGGCTTCTGGATTCGCATGGGTGCTCTCGCGCTCGACGCAATACTGATCGCCGTGATCGTGAACGTGCTCGAACCGCTCGATCATGTCTTCCTGGTGGTGCTGGCCGGTTACGGCGCGGTGATGTGGAAACTGCGAGGCACAACCATCGGCGGCATCATTTGCAACTTGCGCGTGGTGCGGACGGACGGGCGTGACATCACCTGGGAAACCTCCATCGTGCGAGCGCTGGGATGTTTCCTGTCGTTCTTCCCGCTCGGCCTCGGCTTCCTCTGGATGGTGTTCGACGACAATCGCCAGACGTGGCATGACAAGATCGCCGGCACGGTGGTGGTGCGCGTGCCGAGAAGTCAGCCGCTCACCTGATGAACCTGCGACCGTTCATATTCATCATTCGTTGGTTCATCAGGCACTTCCAGCTGGTTAATTCCTCAGCTGGCGACCCTGTGGCGGCGCGTTTAGAGTGGCGATACGTCGCCCCAGTTTGCTGAACGCGCCTGCTGAAGAGTCAATGGAATCCTCGATCGCCGCCGACACGCCCGGCCAGACCGTCATCGGCGTGGTCTCCGACACTCACGGCCTGCTCCGCCCCGAGGCGCTGAAACACCTCGTCGACGTCGAACGAATCATTCACGCCGGCGACATCGGCTCGCCGCACGTGCTGGAAAAGTTGCAATCCCTTGCGCCCGTCAGTGCCGTCCGCGGCAACAACGACAAAGGCGCCTGGGCCGAGGCGATTCCTGAATCGTTGCTGATCGAGGTTCGCGGCCATTCCATTCATGTGTTGCACGACCTGGCGCAGATCGACCTGAGCCCCGCGGCGGCGGGAATCGACGTGGTGATCAGCGGTCATTCGCATAAGCCGGTGATCGATGAACGCGAAGGCGTGTTGTTTCTGAATCCCGGCAGCATCGGTCCGCGCCGCTTTCGCTTACCCATCGCGCTGGCCCGCCTATATGTGACTGACACAGCGGTGCGCGCCGAAATCATCGAGTTGCGTCTGCCCGGCTGAGGCGGCGCAATTCGCGTTGGAAACAATGTCAGTTTCGATGTCGGTGCGAATATTTGGCGCCGATCCTGAACGCGGCCCTGGTCGCTGGAGAATCTGCGCCAGGTCACATTTCTATCGTAGGCGCCGACCTATTCTCGATGGACCATGTGTGAACGATTCGTCATCGCCAATCAAGCCGCCGTGGAACGTGAGTTTCCGCAGCTGCGTGCGTGGTGGCGTTTCGAGCCCAGCTTCAATGTTTCCACCCGCAACAACGTACCGATCGTGCGGCTGCACGAGGGCGAAGCAGAAGGCGTGATGATGCGTTGGGGTTTGATTCCCGACTGGGCCGAAGGCGATCCGGTCAAGGCATGCACGACCAACGCGCCGAGCGACGAGCTCGATCGCAACAAGGCGTTCAGCGGCGCGTGGTGGCGCGGCCAGCGATGCATCGTGCCGCTCTCTGGCTTCTACGGGTGGCAACTCACCACGCAGCAATATCTGCAGCCTTACTTCGCGCGACTGGTGAATCGTTCAGTATTCGGCGTGGCCGCGATCTGGGATCGGACCGTGAACAAGGACGAAGATGACGTGATCGAAGGCTGCGCGCTGCTCACGGTGAAACCGAACGATCTGCTGGCCGACGTTCACAATACGTCCCGGCAAATGCCGGCCATTCTGCATCGTGACGAATACGAGCAGTGGTTGCGTGGCTCCACTGCTCGCGCGCGATCGCTACTACGAACTTATCCGCAAGAAAGAATGGTGGCGCACGCCGTGAGCCCGCGGATCAACTCGCTAAAATACAACGACGAGCAGTTGATCCGGCCGGTGCTGTTCGGCTGATCAATAAACCGCCAGCGGCGTATAGCCGAGCCCATCCGGCTCGCGGCCCGCTTTCAAACGATTCACGATCTTGAGCGAGCTCAGATCGATCACCGTGATCGTGTCCGCATTGGTGTTCGCGACGAACGCGAGCGACAGCGACTCCGGCATCAGAATGCCGACGGGCACGGGCCCACTGCCAAACTGCGACACCATGGGGCGCGAGTCGTTGCGCGGCAGCTGCTCGCCTTCCTTTTGCATGGGAATGCTCGTGATCTTTTTCTTGGTCACGGTATCGAAGACCGCGACATCTCCCGACTTCGCATTGGAAATGAGCGCGCGCGTGCCGTCCCCCGTGAACTTCACTCGAATGGGAACCTCGCCGGGCTGCAACGTCGCCGTGATCTTCAACGTAGCTGGATCGACGATCGACACCGTGTTGGCGTCGCGATTGGTCACCCATACTTCACTGCCGTCCGGCGCGACCGCGATGCCCTCGGCGCCGCGACCGGTGACGATATCGGCGATGCGCTTGTGAGTGGAAAGATCGATCGCTGTGGTCGAGCCCGAGCCGATGTTGGCGGTGAACGCACGACGATGTTTCGGACTCACGGCCACCATGTGCGAGCCCACCTGATCGGTGGGAATCGCATGTTTCACCTTGCCTTCGTTCACGCCGACGACGAGCAACGCTTTGCTGGCTTCGACTGTGACTGCCACTTCATCGCCTTGCAGCCACACGATGCCATGCGGCCGGCGGTAATCGCCTAGGTCGATGGTTCGCAGCGCTTTCTTACCTGGCACATCGACGACGGTCAGCGTTTTGCCTGGATTCGCGGAGTCGCCGTAATTGGCGATCACTGCCGTCTTGCCGTCGGCCGACACTGCGACTTCGTGCGGGCCGTCGCCCGTGGGCAGCGTGGCCTTGACCTCGTTCGTCGCCAGATCGATGAACGACACGGTGTCGTCGGATTTGTTGAGCACGAGCAGCGTGCCCGTCGGCGCAGCCGCAGCGACACCAGCGACGCAGGATAAGAACGACGTCCAGACCAGGTGTTTCATATTGTCTCCATCAGGGGGCGGCACGGCGCATCAGCGTGCTCTTGCCGAACAGCGATTCGATCAGATCCACCGCCAGCAGCGCGGTCTTGTTGCGCACGTCCAGCGCCGGATTCAATTCCATCACGTCCAGCGAGCTCAAGCGGCCGGTGTCCGCGATCATTTCCATGCACAGCTGCGCTTCGCGATACGACGGACCGCCAGGAATGGTCGTGGCCACGCCCGGCGCGATCTCCGGATCGAGGAAGTCGACGTCGAAGCTCACGTGCAAATGCGTGTCGTCATCCAGATCGAGCAGCGCCTGTTCCATGGTCTGGCGCATGCCGACTTCGTCGATGTAACGCATGTCGAATACTTCCAGGCCTTGCTCGTGCACGAAACGTTTCTCCGGCGGATCGACGCTGCGAATGCCGATCTGCCGAATCCACGAGGGATCGATCGCGGGCTTCTGGCCACTCAGCTCGGTCAGTTGCGGCGGGCCGAAGCCGCACAAGCAAGCCACGGGCATGCCATGAATATTACCGCTCGGTGAAAGCTCGCGAGTGTTGAAGTCGGCGTGCGCGTCGAGCCAGAACACGCGCAGTTTCTTGTCATGCTCGCGACAGTAGCGTGCGACGGCGCTGATCGAACCGATGCCGAGACAGTGATCGCCGCCCAGCAGGATCGGCAAGTGGCCGTCCTTCAGCATTGCATACATTGCATCGTGGACCAGCCGGTTCCATTCGGTGACTTCGGCCAGATGCCGATAACCGTCGACGGGTTGCTGCCAGGGATTGCCTGGGCCATTGAGATTGCCGCGATCGATGACCTGGAGGCCGCGGCCCACCAGCGCTTCTCGCAGACCCGCCACGCGCAACGCTTCCGGCCCCATCGATGAGCCGCGATCGCTCGCGCCGGTGTCGGTCGGCGCACCGATCAACGCAACCGTTCTTTTGGTCTGAGCCATCGTCAACGACGAATCAGCCGCCGCGAAATGCGTGCTCATGATCCTGGTCCTCTCGTTAGAATCCGCAGCTCGTCACCCCCGGCCGCGCCATCCGATTGTACTCCAGCCCATGAACGCTTCTGCCGCAGTTCCGCGGCGTGAATTACTGACTGGCATGATGCTGGCGGCCGCCGGCGCCATCGCGTTTTCCTGCAAAGCCATCATCGTCAAGCTGGCTTATCGCTACAACGTCGATGCAGTGACAACGATCATGTACCGCATGTTGTTCGCGATGCCGCTGTTTCTGACGCTGGCATGGTGGGCGGGGCGGGGCAAGCCGGCGTTGACCGCACGGGACTGGCGCACACTGACCGGTCTCGGGTTTTGTGGCTATTACCTGGCGAGCTTTTTAGATTTCGCGGGCTTGCAGTACATCAGCGCCAATCTGGAACGGCTGATTCTTTATCTGAATCCCACCATCGTGTTGCTGGCGGGCAAGCTGCTGTTCAAGACGACGGTTACGCGCCGGCAATGGCTGGCGCTGAGCGTCAGTTATATGGGTGTGCTGCTCGTGTTCGGCCACGACGTGCAAACCGGCCCGGACATCGCGCTCGGCGCGCTGCTGGTGTTTGGCAGCGCCGTCAGCTACGCCATTTATTTGGTATACAGCGGCGAGGCGGTGCGACGCCTCGGCGCATTACGCGTCACGGGAATCGCGACCAGCATCGCCTGCGTGCTGTGTATCGCGCAGTTCTTTATTCTGAAGCCGGCCTCGGCCATGTTCGTGGCGGCGCCGGTGGTGTGGCTGTCGGTGCTCAATGCGGTTCTTTGCACCTTCGTGCCGGTGTTGATCACCATGATGGCGCTGGAGCGCATCGGCGCGGGTCTCACGGCGCAGATCGGCATGATCGGGCCCATGTCGACGGTGGCGCTGAGCGTGCTGATCCTGCATGAGCCGTTCAATGCCTGGATCGCCGCCGGAACCGCACTGGTCGTGACGGGTGTCGGGCTGCTGGCCCGGGGGCATGGAAAGCCCACTCGCTGACCCCTCTATTTTTTTGGCATTCGTGACAGAGCGGAAATTGCGCCGTGCATCGGCGGCGGGGCCGAACTCTCTATAATGCGCGCTTCGCCTCGAATGCATCGGAGCCTGCGTGCAGTCCATCATCTCGGTCAACAACCTGGTCAAGACCTACGCGTCGGGGTTCCAGGCCCTGAAGGGCGTGGACCTCGAGATCCGCCGCGGTGAAATCTTTGCACTGCTCGGGCCGAACGGGGCCGGCAAGACCACGCTGATCAGCATCATCTGCGGCATCGTCAACGCCACCTCCGGCACCGTCACCGCCGATGGCCACGACATCCGCAAAGACTTCCGGGCCGCGCGCTCCAAGATCGGTCTGGTGCCGCAAGAGCTCACCAGCGATGCGTTCGAAAGCGTCTGGGCCACGGTGAATTTCAGTCGCGGGCTGTTCGGCAAACCACCCAATCCCGCTTATCTGGAAAAGGTGCTGAAGGATCTGTCGCTGTGGGACAAGAAGGACAGCACCATTCTCGCCTTGTCGGGCGGCATGAAACGTCGCGTGATGATCGCGAAGGCGCTATCGCACGAGCCTCAGATTCTGTTTCTGGACGAGCCCACCGCCGGCGTCGACGTCGAGCTGCGACGTGACATGTGGGAGATGGTGCGGGCCCTGCGCGCCAGCGGCGTCACCATCATTCTCACCACGCACTACATCGAAGAGGCCGAAGAGATGGCCGACCGCATCGGCGTCATCAGCAAAGGCGAGATCATCCTGGTCGAAGACAAGAGCGTGCTGATGCGCAAGCTCGGCCGCAAACAATTGACGCTGCATTTGCAGACGCCGCTGCATCAGGTGCCGTCGCAGCTCGCGAACCGGCAGCTGGAGCTGTCGGCGGACGGCACGGAGCTCATCTACACCTTCGATACGCAGGCCGACGCCACCGGCATCGCCAGCCTGTTGCGACAGCTGAACGAGCTCGGCATCGACTTCAAAGACCTGCATACCAGCGAAAGCTCGCTGGAAGAAATTTTCGTCAGCCTGGTGCACAAACGATGAACACGTACGGTATCAGCGCCATTTACCGTTTCGAGCTGGCCCGCTGGTTTCGCACGCTGGTGCAGAGCCTGCTGTCGCCGGTGATTTCCACCTCGCTATATTTCGTCGTGTTCGGAGCCGCTATCGGCTCGCGCATGGCGGAGATCGAAGGCGTGAGCTATGGCGCGTTCATCGTGCCCGGCTTGATCATGCTGTCGGTGCTCACCGAGAGTATTTCCAACGCGTCCTTCGGCATTTATATGCCGCGCTACTCGGGCACGATCTACGAAGTGCTGTCGGCGCCGATCTCGGCGATGGAAATCGTCATCGGCTATGTGGGCGCGGCGGCGACCAAGTCCATGATGCTCGGCCTGGTGATTCTGGCGACGGCGCGGCTGTTCGTGCCTTTCAGCATCGAGCATCCGTTGTGGATGGTGTCGTTCCTGGTGCTCACCTCGCTCACCTTCAGTCTGTTCGGTTTCATCATCGGCGTGTGGGCGAGCGGCTGGGAGAAACTGCAGATCGTACCCATCATGGTGGTCACGCCGCTGGCGTTCCTCGGCGGCAGTTTCTACTCCATCAGCATGCTGCCGCCGTTCTGGCAGAAGGTCGCGCTGTTCAATCCGGTGGTGTATCTGATCAGCGGCTTCCGCTGGAGTTTCTACGGCGTGTCCGACGTGGCCGTGGGCTTGAGTCTGTTCATGACCTTGCTGTTCATGACCGCGTGCCTGATCGTGATCTGGTGGATTTTCAAAACGGGCTATCGACTGAAGAACTAACCCATGCTTACCCGAACTCGTCGCGCCACCGCGCAGGATGCGAAAACGCTCGCCGTGCTCGCGGAAAAAACGTTTCGCGATACTTACACGCGCTTCAACACGCCTGAGAACATGCAGGCGCACTGTGAGAAATCGTTCGGCGAACCCATTCAGCGGGCGGAGATCGAGGACCCGCGTCGTGAAAGCTGGATCGTCGAGCGAGACGGCCAGCTCGTCGCTTTCGCGCAGTTGATTCTCGACGCGCCTTGCCCTTCCATGGAAGATGCTCGCGGTATCGAGATCCTTCGCTTCTACGTCGACGCGAGTCTTCACGGCACCGGTCTCGCCTACCGCCTCATGGACGACCTCGTCGCGCGCGCTACCGAGTTGGGCGCTGGTGTGTTGTGGCTGGGCGTGTGGGACGGCAATCCTCGCGCCATCGCTTTCTATCAGAAATGCAGTTTCAACCACGTCGCCGACAAAACCTTCAAGCTCGGCGACGAAGTGCAGCGTGATTTTGTCATGAGCCGCGGCCTGCGCTGATCGGCATGGCCGAGCTCGCTTACACCGTGCGCCCCGCCCGTCCGGATGAAGCGCGGCTGCTCAGCGATCTGGCGCTCAGATCCAAAGCCCATTGGGGCTACTCCGCAGAGTTCCTCGCCGCGGTTCGGAATGAGCTGAGTTATCGCGTCGAACAGATCGAGTCGGCCGACATGAGCTTCACGGTACTGGAGGTCGATGGCGCGCCGGTGGGCTTCTATGCATTGAAGCTGCTGACGGCGACGGAGGTCGAGCTCGACTCGCTGTTCGTCGAGCCTCACTTCATCGGCCGCGGTCTGGGCAGGAAATTGATCGAACATGCGAAGCTGGCGGCCACTGGACTCGGCGCTCGGCGGATGATCATCCAGGGCGATCCGAACGCGACCGCGTTTTATGTCGCCGCTGGCGGCGTACTCACCGGGACTCGAGAGTCGGGGAGCATTCCCGGGCGGCTGCTTCCAACCTTTGCCATCGAGCTCGCGTCGGAGTGAAATTCTGACCGTTACACTGGAGCTGTGTGAATGACCGCGCCCACTCTGTCCCGCCGTGCCTTGTTGATCGCCAGCGGCGCCGCCGCGATGACGCTGCCGATGCGCTGGGCGCAGGCCGCGAGTTGGAAAGGCTATCGGGACTCGATCGTGATCGACGGACTGGGCGGGCCAGGAAGCATCACGGCCGAGCCGGGCCAGCCGCTCACCGATGCGCACTTGAAGGATGTGCGCGATAGCGGATTGGCGGCGGTGCTCGTGACCGTCGGCGCGGTCGGCACGATGACTCAGGATGAAGCATTCAAAGAAGCGGTCCGGAGCATGCTCGATATGGATCGCGAGATCGCGCGACACCCAGATACCTTCGCCAGCGTGCGCAAAGCGGCGGATATCGCAGCGGCCAAGAAAGCCAAACGCACGGGATTGATTTACGGCGTGCAGGACGGCGTCGCGTTCGAGAGCGATCTCGACCTGCTGGAAGATTTGCATCAACTCGGGCTGCGCGTGGTGCAGCCAACCTACAATCGTCGCAATCTGCTCGGCGACGGCTGCATGGAGCCGGCCAATGCGGGCTTGAGCCGCACCGGTGTCGAAGCCATCGAACGTCTCAACTCGCTCAACATTCTGGTCGATCTGAGCCACTGCGGCCGGCAGACGTCGGCGGACGCAATCAAAGCTTCGAAACAACCCGTCGCATTCACCCATACCGGCTGCGCGGCTGTGATCGAGCATCCGCGTCATCGCACGGATGAAGAGCTGCGCGCCGTCGCAGATAAAGGCGGCGTGTCGGGTGTGTTCTTCATGCCCTATTTGAGCGGCGGCAAGCAGCCGACCGCCGCGGACGTGATCCGACATCTCGATCACATGATCAATGTCGCCGGCGAAGATCATGTCTCCATCGGCACCGACGGCACCATTTCGCCGGCGGTGCTCGATCAGAAATATAAAGACACCTTCGCCGACACCACTCGTCGCCGCAAGGAAGCCGGCATCGCCGCGCCCGGCGAGACCGAGGACGGTTATCTGTTCGCCAACGACCTCAACACGCCGCGCCGGCTGGAAACATTGGGACAGATGCTCGCCGACCGAGGCCACAGCGCCACACGCATCGAGAAGATCCTCGGCCGCAATCTGCTGCGCGTGTTCTCCGAAGTGTGGCGGGGCTGAGTTACAGCCCGAACAGCACGCTGAGCGAGGCTTGATCCAGGCGACTTTCGCCCATGATGTCGTTCGACTTCAGGTCGTCGGTGCGCTGGTATTCGAGCCTCGCCGTCCAGCGCGGCAGGAACGCCCATTGCACACCCGCGCCGGCGGAGACGACCTCGTCGCTGTAATCGCGTGCGATCTGCCGGGCGTTCGACGCCGTGCCAACAGCGAGGGACGTTCTCGACTCGACTTCCTGTGAGGCAAAGAACACCCCGCCGCGGACGAACACTTCCCAACTCGTAGTGAGCGGCAGCGAGCCCAGCAACGAGACTGCCGGGCCGCGCGAACGCACGCGGTAGTTGAGGTTGAGCTGGGTGGCTGGAAACGAACCTGTTGCGGGGCTTGAATACCGTTCGGTGAGCGAGGCCTCGCCGGCATCGACGTAGGCCAACTCCGCCGCGAAATATTCGTTGACGCGATAGCCCAGCGCGAAATTCCAGCCGACGTCGACCTCGTCGGCGGAAATGTCACCTTCCAGCGGGACGGCGCCGTAGACAGGGCCGCCACAACAGGGCACCGGGCCCGGCGGAAACGGGCTCGGATTGAAACCGCCGTCCGGCGGCGTCAGCACGGAGATCGGAAGCGGCGCGACGCCTGCCTCCTGATCCAATCGCTGTTCGCTGCGACCGGCGGCGGCGCCGACATAGAACCCTGGATCGGCGGCTTCACTGATTTCACAACTCAGCGAAATAACAAACATCGCCGACACGGCCGCACATCGGAACCTTCGATCCATTTGTTTGCTCCCTGACATCGTACGATTGCACCCGCCGAGGTGGCGCAATCGTACGTCAGGTTCAGATCGATGTGCGTCGTTATTTTACTTTGTTTATCTACTGGGCTGGACCGCCTTCCGTTTCCGCGGGCTTGTTCCAAGGCGGACCGGAGAACTCGGTCTCGATGATCACATTCACCGCATCGCTCACGCCGAACTTCGAGCCGGGCGAGGGAATGCCGTAAGTGATGCCGAAGTCAGAGCGATTGAGCACGCCGGTGGCGGAGAAACCGATGCGCGCGTTCGGGTCCATGGGATGGCCCGCGTAGCCGCCGTTGAACTTCGCTTCCAACACCATGGGCTTCGTGACACCCCGCAGAGTCAATTCACCGTTGATACGCATCGTGCGCGCGCCCGTGGGCTCGACGCTGACGGAGCGGAATGTGATTTCCGGAAACTTCGCGGCGTTCAACCATCCCTCGCCCAGCAGCTCGGCGTTGAAATCCACTTTGGCCACATCGGGATAGTCCGTCTCCAGCGACTTCGCATCCACGGCCACCGTGACGCTGGACGCCGCGAGGTTGTTCGGATCGAACTGCAGTTGCGCCGTCGCCTTCTTGAAACGCGCCGTGTAATTGGAAAAGCCCAGGTGATCGACGCGGAACAGGACGCTGGTATGCGACTGATCGATCGTGTACGCCCCCGCCGGCACATCCACCGGCTCCTCCGCCGGTGCGGGCACCGGTGCAGGCGCCGCCGCCTGCGTGGCAGGCTCCTTCGCCGCTTCCTGCTTCGGCGCGCACCCGGCCAAGGCCGCAAACAAACCCAATACGAGCAATCTGTTCATCGATCGTCCCTCGCTTGTAAGCCCCAATGGTTGCTTGAAAGACGCCCCAGCGACCGCCTGGCCGACAGCGGGGGTGCGCTTTTTTTTATTATCGACTGTGCCGCCGCCCCGCCGGGCAACTGCCGCTTGGCGACCGCCCCCGACCCGGCGGATGATCGGCCACATGCAGCCCACAGCCATCAATTTCCAAGACAAATTCGCGCGCTTCAGCGAGCCCTGGAGCCCCAAGGTGATCGCCGAAATGAACGACTACCAGTTCAAACTGGTCCGTCTGCGCGGCGAATTCGTCTGGCACCAGCACGCCGATACCGACGAAGTCTTCATCGTCATCGAAGGCGAAATGATCCTTCGCTTCCGCGACCGTGAAATCCCCCTCCGCGCCGGCGAGCTCTACGTCGTCCCCAAAGGCGTCGAGCACCAGCCCTACGCCCCCGCCGAATGCAAAGTCCTGCTGGTCGAACCCAAAGGCGTCGTCAACACCGGCAACGCCGGCGGTGCCCACACCGCCCAGAACGACGTCTGGATTTAGCATTCAGGCGCCACGGGCCCGCCTGCCTCCAAAACCGCCAGGGCCGCGAAGAGCCACGCGAAAGAGCAGGAAAGGTGGGGTCTCATGATCAGGCATGCGTTGCTGGCTTCTGCCCTGTTGTTGACTGGCTGCGCCTCGCACGAGGGGCGGCCGAGCAATGCGCGGATCGGGTCGGTGGGGCCGGTGGATGTGACGGTGACCCGGGATTTCGTCTACACCCCGGCGGGCTGGCCGCAGGAGCTCAAGGCGGACTTGTATAAACCGGCGGGCAACGGGCCGTTTCCTGGGGTGATCATGATCCATGGCGGCGGCTGGGAAGGCCGGTCGCGGGAGGACATGAACGAGATTTCCCAGCGGGTGGCCGAGCGCGGTTACGTCGTATTGAACATGTCTTACCGCTTCGCCCCGCAGTGGCATTTCCCCGCGCAGCTCCAGGACGTGCAGCAGGCAGTGCTCTGGCTGCGCGCGCATGCTTCCGATTTGAACGTGCTGAAGAACCGCATCGGCACCTGGGGTTACTCGGCCGGCGCCCACCTTGCGGCATTGGCCGGCGTCACCAGCCCGGACGATAAGTGGTTCGTGGAAGGCACGCGCGTGCAGGCCGTCGTGGCTGGCGGCACCCCCGTGGATATCCGTTATTACAAGAGCGGCGAGCTGACCAACGGCCTGACTGGCGTGTCTTACGATGAAAACCCCGGACTGTGGCGCGAAGCCTCGCCGCTGGCGCTGGTGAGCAAGGACGATCCGCCAATGTTCCTGTATCACGGCACCTTCGACATCACCGTGGGCGACAACAACGCCCATGCCATGTACGACGCGCTGAACGCCAACGGCATCCCCGCCGAGCTGTACCTGATGCGCGGCCTGGAGCATCTGAGCACGTTCATGGTCGACCGCCCCGTGGACAACGGTATCGACTTCCTCGACCTGTACCTGCGCCAGGCCCGCCCGAAGCTGACCGAACGAAAGGCGGAGGCCACCCTCATCCGACGCTGAACTGGACTACGAACTGGGCTACCATCGCGCCCATGTCCGGGCGCAGAACAAGCATCAACGACGTCGCCAAGGCCGCCGGCGTCGCGATTAAAACAGTGTCGCGGGTTCTCAATAACGAACCCAACGTTCGCGAAGAAACCCGCGCGCAGGTGCTCGCCGCCGTCAAACGGCTGAACTATCACCCGAGCCTGTCCGCCCGCAGCCTAGCCAGCCGCCGCTCCTATCTGGTCGGGCTGGTCTATGACAACCCCAGCGCCAACTACACCATCGAGGTCCAGCGCGGCGCCCTGGCGCGCTGTCGTGAAGCCAAGTTCCTGCTGTTGTTGCATGAAGTGGCCGGCCGCACCGAAGAGGTGATGCAGGACATCCTGACCTTCGCCAACCAGACCCACCTGGACGGCCTGATCGTCGCCCCGCCGTTGAGCGAATCCGCGGAACTGATCCGCGCACTCGACGCCCAGGCGCTGCCGTTCGTGCGCATCGCTCCGAACGAAATCAAACATCGCTCGCCCTACGTGGACATCGATGACGAAGCGGCGGCCCGCGAAATGACGGAGTACCTGATCGGCCTCGGCCATCGCAGCATCGGTTTCATCATCGGCCGCCCCGGCCACTTCGCCAGCGGCGAGCGGCTGCGCGGTTACAAAGCCGCCCTGAAGAATCACAAGATTCCGTATGTGCCGGAGTATGTGCGCCAGGGCGATTTCCTGTTCGATTCCGGCCTGGAAATGACGCGTCAGTTACTGGCGTTACCAAAACGGCCGACGGCGATTTTCGCGGGCAACGACGACATGGCCGCCGGCGCGCTCATGGCGGCCCACGAAATGGGTGTCGCCGTTCCCTCGCAATTGTCGGTCGCAGGCTTCGACGATGCAGCCATCGCACGCACTGTATGGCCGCCGCTGACGACCATCTGCCAGCCGACCTATCAATTGGCCTATCGCGCGGCCGACCTGCTGCTGGAAATGTTGTTATCCGGCAATGCGCCCAAGCCGGCGCGGCTGGCGCATACCCTGGTGCGCCGGGATTCCACGGCGGTGGCGCCCAATGCGAGAGTCAAATAAGGCCCCAGCTTTGGGTCAAACGTCCACGGAATCATGGATTGCATTCGATGCGGAGCCGCCAGGGCGCTAAATTGCTGACGATGCTCGCGCTCGGCGCGACATCCGGCATTTGGTCCGCGCACGCTCAGGAAGGCGCGCCGCTCGCCGATCCGCTGCCCCAGCTCACGCCCGATCGAGTCTATGCGCTGGATCTCTCGATGGAGAGCATCCTGCAGAACTTCGGCATTCCGGGGCTGGCGATCGGCATCGTTGAAAATGGCGAGGCCGTGTACATCCGCGGCTTCGGGGTGCGCGACACCATGACCGACGAGCCGGTCAATGCACACACGCTGTTTCATGTCGCATCCATCACCAAAACGCTGACCGCCACGGCGGTCATGCAACTGGCGGAACGCGGCGAACTGGGACTCGGCGATTCGATCGCCGACTCTCCCGTGACCGTCATGCAGTTGCTGACGAGCGAGGACGCTGCTTTCAATGCCCTCGGGGCAATCATCGAAGCCGCCTCCCGACAAAAGTATCTGCAGTACATGCAGTCGCACGTGCTGAAACCGGCAGGCATGGTTGAGAGCACGTTCGGCATACCTCTGGTGAACGTCAACGTCGCCTGGCCTCACGTCGGCCGCGTCTTCGTACGTCGCGCGGCACGCTATCCGTGGGACGAAGCTTCCCTGCCGAGCACGGGGCTCTCGGCGAGCATCGCCGATATCACTCGCTGGGCGGCGCTGCACGTGAGTCGCGATCCTTCGCTGCTCGAAACCGCCTCGTACGAAACGATGATCGAACATCAGCGCGACGGCGAGCGTGAAGGCACGGCCGCGGCGCTGGGATGGCAACTGGAACGTCGTGACGACGACTGGCTGCCACACCATGCTGTGAGGACCCACGGCTTTTCCGCGCTGCTGACGCTATATCCAAAACAGCGGCGTGCGATCGTCATCCTGTCTAACGGTGAGACCACGCCCGGCAGAGAGATTCGCGGCGTGATCGAGTCGGTGCTGGCGGGCCAGGACTATGTGGCCCCCAAGCCTTCGCTGTTACTGCGCAGGGACTTTCAATGGGCCTTCGGCGGATTATTGGGAATGTCGCTGCTGCTGCTCGCGGTCACCGTGCACTATCGCCGCCGCCAGCCGGCCTGAATGTTTTATTTCAGCGCCGCGCAGCGAGACGCGACGCATAGCATGCGAGTCGCCGTCATCTCCAATGCCTCGACGTGCGTCTTCAGATAATCGATCTCCCGCTCCAGACCGGCGTGCACCTCCAAGGCTTCGTGCAGGGGCTCCGCCTGCTCCATGAAGAAACGCGTGAGCTCCCGGTCATCGAAGCGCAGCAGGGAGATTGCAGTCCGCGCGACGGCGCCGCGCGCCTGCTCCCAAGAGGGTCCGAACTTGTCTGGATCGATCAGGACCGGTGCGAACGTCATCGCCGCCCACTGCTCGGCAGTGGCGAAAAGAGCATCGTCATCAGCCATCGCCGTCCTCCTGCAAGAGGGATCGGGTCAGGCCGGGGGTTTACCCTTGCGCCGGGACGTCAATGGCGCGCGCCGATATCCTCGGGCGCGCGCCATCGAGTCTCACCCTGCGCGACTCAAGGAGTGACCGACTGGACGATCGGATCGAGGAACGGCGCCAGCACCGCGTAGTCGCCATTCCAGTCGTCATCGTTCCACACACGCGAGCCCAACGAAGAACCGGGAGCGGCTTGGGTGCCTGCGCGCACCGCCACGATATCCAGACTTGGGATCACGACGATCAGACTATCGCCCAAGCCCCAGGCCCAATACGCATCGCGCGGCACGTTCGGCAGCTGGCCGTTCGCATTGGTCCACCACAACACGCCATAGTTGGTGGTGGCCATCGGGAAATTCGTCGGATCCGGATTGGCTAGCGCAGCGTTCGCTGCCGGCGGCGTGCGCACGGTGTCCACGAACGATTCCGACAGGATGCGTTGATCGTTGGCCCACACGCCCTTGCGAAGGAACAACAGGCCCACGCGCGCCATCGCATTGGCGTTGGCGAAGATGCCGGACGCGAGCTCGCGGTTGTGTATCGGTTTACCCGTCTGATCTCGCAGCTGGTTGTCGCGCCAGTGCAGGTCCGACAGCGATCCACCGCCCGCGGGACCGGAGGAGTAGTTCAGGCCGATCGCGCTCCACACACGCGTTCCCAACAGCGGAGACAGGTCCTGACTGAGTTGGGCCGTGAGCAATTCGGCCAGCCAGTTCAAGCCCGCATCCGAATAGAACCAGGTCGTGCCGGGCTGATAAAGCTGATCGACGTAGCCACCCGGCTTGGCGAAGCCCGCCGTGTGAGTGGCCAGGTGCAGGATCGTAATCTGCGACAGATAATCGGGCCGATTGGCCGTGGGATTGCCGACGTTCGGCAACCGGCTCTGCGCGAGATCGCTCAGCGCGACATTGCCGCCATCGATCGCCAGCCCGAGCGCGATGCCGCCGATCGATTTGGTGGTCGACTTCATGTCGTAGCGCGCATCGATGTCGCCCCACGAACGCACGATGCGGCCACGACGCACGATCATGCCGGCATTGTCGGCCGGATTGACGGTGCCGCTGGTCGACGCGTATGTCGCCGCTTGATCGAGCAGCGCCTGGCTCATGCCAACATCCGCCGCCGCGTTGACTCGCGCCCAACCATGATCTTGAGTATCGTCCGCGACGTCCGAAGCTGGATACACCGCTGGATTCACAGTGACAGCGACGGTGTCAGTACCGCTCGCGGTGCCATCGCTTACCGATAACGTCAGTACATAGCTGCCGGCGGATGGGAATGTCACACTCGTGGCCGCGGCATTCGCCGAACCGAAGGTGACGCCGCTGGGGCCGCTGGTCGCACTCCACGTATAGGTGAGTGTCGAGGTGGTTGAATCGTCGGTCGCCGAGCCCGTCAACTGAGCGGTGGCGACTGGCCACTCGATTGTTTGATCGGTGCCGGCTTGCACCGTCGGAGGAGCATTAGTGCCGCCACCTCCTCCACCTCCGCCTCCTCCGCCTCCTCCGCCACCTCCGCCGCCTCCACCACCATCGTCACCGCCGCCACCACCGCCGCCGCACGCGGCCACGGCTAACACTGACGCGACGCTGATCGCTACCAGGCGGCAGCGGCGAAAAAATTCTGAACGAGAGTTAGCTGGCTCTCGCGACATGACGCGCATTCGTATCCCCTCGCATGGTTCTCGCGCTGTAGTTGGTGCGCGATGCAAACAACGCTTCCCGTCTCGGAAAGGTCCGAGCCCCCGTAAGAAAAACGACCGGGGAAAGATATGCAGCTCGCGTGCCGATCGCGAAAAACGCTTTGTTACGCGCGCACGGAATGTTTCTATTGTATTTTCTGCAACGAACATGGCTGCGCTTGGTAATGTTTGCGATACCAGCCGCAAATCGCAAACAGAAAAAGCCCAAGCCGGCGTCGCGACCGGTCAGAAGCAATGCGATCGAACTACGGGGAGACCCCAGCTGTGAGGGGGTTAACACTTGTCGATAACGGCAATGCGTAGGCTCGTCCTTCGTGTTCGACACCCGTCGCCGGTTGGGCCAGCAGCCTCATGATCCGACGCTTACGCACTCGCATCATCGTCTTCGTCGTCGCGCTCCTGGCGGTAGTTCAGGTCGTTGCCTATGCCGTCGTCAGTTCCGCCAACTCGATCAACGCGCGAGAAAAAATCGACGCGGAGCTGGCGGTGGGCGAGCGCGTCTTCGCGCGCTTGCTGGAACAGAATCGCGAGCGACTGACGCAAACCGCGCGCGTAATGGCGGCGGACTACGCACTGCGTGAAGCCATCGCCAGCGACGATCAAGACACCATCGCCTCCGTACTGACCAATCACGGTCGACGCATCAGGGCCGACATGACTTTGCTGGTGTCGCTGGATCACCGCGTGATCGCCGACGCCGGCGACCGACGCGGCCGCGCCTTCGAATTCCCTCAATTGATCGAGCGAGCCGCGGACGAAGGCGGCGCTTCGTCCATCGAGATCGTCAACGGCCGCGCTTATCAGCTCGCGGTCGTGCCCGTGCTGGCGCCCTCGCCCATGGCCTGGATTGCCGTCGGTTACGTGATCGACGACAAAGTGGTCTCGGAGCTGCAGCAACTCACCTCGCTGCAAGTGTCTTTCCTCGATCGACACGAACGCGATGCTCAGTGGCGAGTGCTTGCATCGACTTTGGGAACATCCGCGACTGCACTGGCCGCCGAACTGCCCGCTCTGCCCAGTGCAGCGCTGGTTCATTCCATCGGCTCGGACGATGACGAGCAACAACTGCGCGTGATTACATTCGAGGAGCATGGCGACCGTGCTGTTGTGGCAGTGCTGCAGCGTTCGGTAGCCACGGCGGTGGCTGCGTTCAATCAGCTGCAACGAACGTTGGCCGCGCTCGGCGTGATCAGCACGCTTCTGTCGATCGGCGGCGCGGTGGCGATTGCCCTGAGCATCACACGACCCATCACTCAGCTCACCAAAGCCGCTGCGCGCATTCAGGACGGCGACTACTCGAAACCCGTGCAGCTGTCGCGCTCCGATGAGATCGGCGCACTCGCCCACAGTCTCAACCACATGCGCGAAGGTATCGCGGAGCGCGAGAAAGAGATTCTGCGACTCGCTTACCGCGACACGCTCACCTCCTTGCCCAATCGCGCGCTGTTTCACGACCGACTCGAGCACGCCATCGAAAACGCGAATCGCACTGGCCGGACGCTGAGTGTCCTGATCATGGATCTGGACCGCTTCAAGTACGTCAACGATTCGCTCGGTCACGGCGTGGGCGATCACGTCTTGCGCGAAGTCGCGCTGCGCTTGAGCGGGCTGCTGCGCCAAGCGGATACGATCGCGCGGCTCGGCGGCGACGAGTTCGCGATCCTGCTGGAGAACGTGGACGAGCGCTATGTGACCAAGGTGGCGCTAAAGATTCAGCATGCGCTGGAGCAGCCCATTCGCTACGAGGATCAGCCGCTCGACGTCGGCAGCAGCATCGGCATCGCCCACTTCCCCGAGCACGGCGAGAACAGCAGCAAGCTGCTGCGCAACGCCGACATCGCGATGTATGTGGCCAAACGGAACAAGAGCGGCCACGCCGTTTATGACGCGAGTTACGACACTCACCAACAGCAGCATCTGTCGTTGCTCAGCGAGATCCGTCAGGCGTTGGAAGGTAAGCAGCTGCGGGTGTACTACCAGCCAAAGATCGGGCTCGGGTCTTCCATGATCGAGGGCGTCGAGGCCCTGTTGCGTTGGGAACATCCGCGACGCGGCTTCGTGCCGCCGGGGGATTTCATTCCGTTCGCCGAGCACACCGGCTACATCAAGACGCTGACTCGCTGGGTGCTGGAACAAGCCATTCAACAATGCGAGCAGTGGCGCGCCCAGGGCCTGTCGCTACGGGTGTCAGTGAACATCTCGGCGCGTGACCTGCTCAACCGCGAGCTGCCGGATCTGATCGAGAAACTGCTGGACCGTTACGGCACGCCGGCATGGCTGCTGTGCCTGGAAATCACCGAGAGCGGTTTCATGGAAGATCCAGCTCATTCGCAGCGGGTGCTGGAACGCCTGCACGATCTGGGCGTGCAGTTGTCGATCGACGACTACGGCACGGGTTATTCCTCGCTCAGCTACATCGCCCGGCTGCCGGTACAGGAGTTGAAGATCGACCGCTCGTTCATCAAGCAGATGAACGACGCGACGACGGCGACCATCGTGCGGTCCACCATCGATCTGGGCCACAGCCTGGGATTGAAGGTGGTCGCCGAAGGTGTGGAGGACGAGGTGGATCTGCGAACCCTGCGCCTGTTCGGATGCGATCAGGCGCAGGGGTATTTCATGAGCCGGCCGATCCCGGCCAAGGAATTAGAAGAATGGCTGCGCCACTCTCCCTGGGGAACGACGCCCAAGCGCGTCATGTCCCCGGAAGAGACTTCCAGCAAGATCACGGTGCTTCGCACCGGATCCTTGCGCAAGATTTAGCGCCGTGCTGTCAATGGCTCAGCTTGATCGCCAAGTCCACCGCCCACTGCCAGCGCGAGATCGACCGTGTTCAGCAGCGCGTCGCGCTGAGCCGCGACCAGATCGATCTGGGCCTGATATAGCCCGCGACGAACGTCCAGCAGCTCCAGATAAGCGATGTCGCCCTGCGCGTAACGCAACTCGGCCAACTCCGTGGCGCGCGACAGCGCCGCCACCTGTTGGTCGTTCGCTTCGCGCACGCCGGCGATGAGCGACTGTCCCTGCAAAGTATCTAGCACTTCGCGAAAGGCTTGTTGCACGGTACGCGCGTATTCGGCCTTGCGCTGCTCTCTCAAAGCTTCGGCGCGAGAAACATTCGCTCGCAGCCGGCCGCCCTGAAAGATGGGTTGCAGAATGCCGCCAGTCGCGGACCACGCTTTCGCCGGCCCCGTGAACAGATCGTCCAACTCCGGGCTCACCGAGCCCAACGCGCCCGTGATGCTGATGCTAGGAAACAGCTGAGCGCGCGCGACGCCGATGTCCGCCGCTGACGCATTGAGCGCCGCTTCGGCCGCGCCGATATCCGGACGTTGTTCCATCACTGACGACGGCAACGCGGCCGGCAATTGCACCGGCGCCGGCAAGCTCACGCCCTGCACGGTGATGGCCTCGTCGACCAGCGCCTTGGGCGAGCGACCCAACAGCACGCCAAGCGCGTTAGTGAGCTGGACCACTTGTAGTTCGAGCTGTCGCGTGGAAACGCGCGTCGCCGCGGCATCCGCTTCGGCGCGCTTGAACGTGAACTCGTCGCTTTCACCCGAATCGAAGCGCAGCTTTTCCAGGTCCTGCGCTTCCTCGCGTGACTTCAACGTATCGCGCCCTCGCGCCAACTGCTCGGCGGCCGCAATCAGCGAGAAATAAACGCGGGTCACTTCACCAGTGAGGCTGAGCTTTGTGGCTTCACGTCCATACTCGCTCTCCAACAACTGCGCACGCGCGGACTCGGACGCACGCTGATACTTGCCCCACAGATCGAGCTCATACGCGACCGTGCCCTGCACCGTGTATAGAGTCTGGTGCGTCTGGAAGCCGGGAATGTCTCCGAAGCCCTGCTGCGCCAACGACGCTTCGCTTTGCTTGGAGCGCGTGACGTCGCCTTCCAGATTCACGGTCGGCAGCCGATCCGCGTTGGTGATGCGCAGAAACGAGCGCGCCTCCATCACGCGGGCCGCGGCGATCTGCGCATCGGGATTGTGTTTCAACGCCTCCAC
The DNA here is from genome assembly GCF_036402275.1 of Steroidobacter sp. Lineage (NCBI taxonomy): Bacteria > Pseudomonadati > Pseudomonadota > Gammaproteobacteria > Steroidobacterales > Steroidobacteraceae > Steroidobacter > Steroidobacter sp. The sequence continues at coordinate 41,593 of NZ_DASWTF010000011.1, forward strand.
GATGAGCTCGTTCAGCCTGGCGTCGCCAAACAACGTCCACCACGGATTCGGCAGCGGCGTAGCCGCCGCCGGTTGTGCCGTCGGTGAAGTCAGCGTCGGCAACGCGTCCGGCAACGGCATTTCCGGCTTTTGCGGATCCACTTTCGTAACAAAGCAGCCGCCGAGGACGGCGGCAATCGCCGCCGTCAACGTCACCCGGGCCGTGGTTCTTATTACTTGCTTGTTCATTCGCTCAGCACTCATCAATTCGACTCCCTAATTCGATTCCCTGGGAGCGGCCGGCTTGGGCTCGACGCCGCCGTGCGGCTTGCCCTTGCCATGCTCGTCGTCATAAGCCTCGCCGCCCTTGGCGCCGGCGATCCATTTGAAGAACAGCGGCACGAACAACGTCGCGATGAACGTCGCCGCCAGCATGCCGCCGATCACGCTCGTGCCGAGCGAATGACGGCTGTTGGCGCCCGCGCCCGTGCTGATAGCCAGCGGCAGCACGCCGAAGATCAGCGCCAGCGAAGTCATGATGATGGGCCGGAAGCGCAGCTTCGCGCCTTCGATGGCCGCGTCCATCAACCCCATGCCTTCGTGATACTTCATCAGCGCGAACTCGACGATCAGAATGGCGTTCTTCGCCGCCAGACCGATCAGCGTGAGCATGCCGATCTGGAAATAAATGTCGTTCGCGAGGCCGCGCGCGTACACCGCCAGGAACGCACCGAACGCGGCGAACGGCACGGCCAGAATCACCGCCACCGGCAACGTCCAGCGCTCGAACTGCGCCGCGAGAATCAGAAACACCATCAGCACGCCGAGCAGATACACGCCCTGCGAAGCGCCGCCGCTGACCTTTTCTTGATAAGCCGTGCCGGTGAAGGCCAACGCATAGCCTTGCGGCAACGTCTGCTCGGCCACTTCTTCGATCGCTCTCAGAGCGTCGCCCGAGCTGTAACCCGGCGCCGCGCCGCCCATGACCTTCGCCGCGGTAAACGCGTTGAAGCGCTCGACGATTTCCGCGCCGGTCACTTCACGGATGCTGGCCAGCGCGGTGAGCGGCACCAGCTCGCCCCTGTTCGAACGCACATACACGTTGCGAATATCTTCCGGATAAGCACGGAAGCGCGGCTCCGACTGCAACTGCACTTGATACACACGGCCGTTGCGGTTGAAGTCGTTCACGTACAGCGCACCGAACGTGCTCTGCAATGTTTCGAAGACCTGGCCAACGTCCACACCCAGGGTCATCGCTTTCTCGCGATCCAGATCGATGCGCATCTGGGGCACGCTGGCGCTGAACGTGGTCTGGGTGCCTGCCAGCTCCGGACGCTTGTTTGCTTCGCCCACCAGCTTCTGCGTGACGGCTTCGAGATCCTTGATCGAGCCGCTACCGCGCGACTGGATGTAAGCCTCGAAACCGCCGGTCATCGACAAACCTTCGATGGGCGGCGGCTCCACCGCGAAGAAGAAGCCGTCCTTGATCTTGGCGCCGGCGCCGAACACCGCGCCAACGAGCGCGCTCGGCGACAGATCGTCGCTCTTACGCTCGTCCCAAGGCTTCATCGGCAACCAGATGATGCCGCTGTTGGTCTTCATCGCCTGCGTCAGCGGATCCATGCCCGACACTGCCACGGCGTTCGCGACGGCAGGGTGGTTGCGCACTTCGCCCGCCACGGTCTCGATGGACTTCACCGTGCGATCCAACGATGCAGCATCCTGCAGGAAGCCGATGACGAACACGTAGCCCTGGTCTTCGGACGGTGCAAGCGAGGTCGGCAGCGCGCGGAACAATCCAACCACCGCGACGATCATGACGACGAAGATGCCCGCCGCCATGGCGGCGCGCTTCATGACGAAGCGCACGCCGTTCTCATAACGATGCGTCACGCGCTGGAACCAGTTGTTGAAGCCGAGCAGGAATCGGTTCTGCACGACGTGATCGTGCTTCAACAGCAGTGCGCACAGCGCCGGCGTCAGCGTCAGGGCGACGAAGCCCGAGATCACCACCGACACCGAGATGGTCACGGCGAACTGTTTATACATTTCGCCGACCAGCCCGCCGAGGAACGCGACCGGCAGGAACACCGCGGTCAGCACCAGCACGATGGCGATGACCGGCCGGGTCACCTCTTCCATCGCCTTTTCAGTCGCCTGCGGGGCGGGCAGGTTCTCGGTGGTCATGATGCGCTCGACGTTCTCGAGCACCACGATGGCGTCGTCGACCACGATGCCGATGGCCAGCACCATGCCGAACAACGTCAGCATGTTGATGGAGAAGCCGAACAAGTGCATGGCCGCGAACGTGCCGACCAGCGACACCGGCACCGCCAGCATCGGAATAATGGTGGCGCGCCAGTTCTGCAGGAACAGCAGCACCACGAAGAACACCAGCACCATGGCTTCGAGCAGCGTCTTGACCACTTCCTTGATCGACACCTTCACGTATTGGATGGTGTCGTACGGAATGGAATAAGCCATGCCCTTCGGGAAGTCCTTCGACAACTCGGCCAGCCGCTCCTGCACGGCGTTGCCGGTCTCGAGCGCGTTCGCGCCTGGCTGCAGCACCAGCGCCATCATCACGGCGCGCTGGCCGTCGATGGTCGCCTGGTTGTTATACATCTGCGCGCCGAGCTCGACGCGAGCGACGTCCTTCAAGCGCACGATGCCGCCGGCCTCGGTGGTGTGCACGACGATCTGCTCGAACTCTTCGGGTTCCTGCAGACGACCTTGCGCCGTCACCGCATAGGTGAAGTCGACCTGTTCGCTGACCGGCTCGACGCCGACCTGACCCGCGGCGTACTGCGAGTTCTGCTGGCGCACGGCCGCTGCCACATCGGACGGCGTCAGCCCGAGCTGCGCGAGCTTGTCCGGCTGCATCCAGATGCGAATGGAATAATCCTGACCCCACATCATGACGTCGCCGATGCCGGGAATACGGCGCAACTCGTCGACGACGTTCAACGTGACATAGCTGCTGAGGGTGAGCATGTCGACGCTGTTGTCCGGCGAATGCACCGACACGATCTGCAGGAACGTGGTCGACGCCTTGCGCACCACCACGCCCTGCCGGCGCACTTCTTCAGGCAACCGCGGCACCGCCGCCTGAATGCGGTTGTTGACGTTGACCGCGTTCATGTCGGGATCGGTGCCGATGTTGAACGTGACCGTGATCATCAGCGTGCCGTTGCCCGAGTTCACCGAGCTCATGTACAGCATGCCTTCGACGCCGTTGATTTCCTTTTCCAGCGGCGCGGCCACCGTGGAGGCAATGGTTTCGGCGGTCGCGCCCGGATAGGTGGCGGCCACCGTCACCGACGGCGGAATGATGTCGGGATAGGCAGAGATGGGCAGCGAGATCATGCCGCCCAACCCGGCGATCACGATGAACGCCGAGATGACGCAGGCAAAGATCGGCCGCGTGATAAAGAACTTGGAAATCATGCAGTCTCCTTGCTCGCCTGCGCGGCCGGCTGCTGCTCAGCTTGCTTGGATGCTGCGTCCACCGACACGGCGCTCACCTGGATGCCGGGCTGCACCTTCAGCACGCCTTCGACGATGTAACGATCGCCGGGCGCGAGGCCTTCGGTGACGATGATGTTGTTGCCCATCGAGCGGCCGATCTGCACCGGACGGAACTCGACTTTCTGTTCGCCATTGACGATCCAGATGAACTGACCCTGGGCGCTCGACATGACAGCCTTGCGCGGCACGGCGACGACGTTGCTCAACAACACGCCGTCGACACGCGCACGAATGAACTGTCCCGGAATCAGCTGCGCCTCCGGGTTCTTCAGCACGGCGCGCACGCGCACGGTGCCGGAGTTCACATCGACGGCGTTATCCACGAACGTGATCTTCGCGGTCTCGGGATATTCCTGGCCGCTCTCGAGCACGAGTCGCACCGTCGGCGCGCTCGCCTTGTTCGCCGGCGCCAGCGAGCCGCGGATCATGGCCGCCTCGGCCTCGGGCACCGAGAACTCCACATATAAAGGATCCACCTGCACGATCCTGGTCAGCAGGCTGGAGCTCTGCTCGGTGGACACGAGGCTGCCTTCGGACACGACTTCGCGGCTGGACAATCCGGAAATCGGCGCACGGACGTCGGTGTACTCGAGATCGAGCTCCGCCATGCGCTTCGCCGACTCGGCGGCCGCGAGCGTGGCTTGCGCCACCTCGAAAGCCGACACCACTTCGTCACGACGGCTCTGGCTGACCGCGTTCTTCTCGAACAACGGCAACACGCGATCGTGCTGACGACGGGCTTCTTCCAGACGCGCCTTCGCGACGGCAACTTCGGCACGCGCCGACGCCAGGCGCGCACGCACCGGCTCCGGATCGATCAGAAACAACGGCTGGCCCTGCTTCACCGGCCCGCCTTCTTCATAACGACGCTTCAGCACGATGCCGCCGACGCGGGCACGCACTTCCACTTCACGTGAGCCAACCGTGCGCGCGGTGTAGGTCAGATCCAGCGGCACTGGATTGCGCTCCACCGTCTGCACGGTGACTTCCGGCGGCGGCGGCGCGTGTTGCTGCTGCTGACCGCCGCCACAGCCGGCGAGCAACACCGATGTGACAGCGATGGCAACCAGGGATCTCACAAAAGACGAGCGAATGACGTTCATATGCGTCTACCTGACGACGAATCTCGAATACGTGGCCGCGAGCGACCAGGTCGCTCGGGGACTGAAACGGGTGACTTTTGGACGGGAGTCCGGCTTCCTTACAACTACCGGGTCAGACCGAGACCCACTGCCTCAGCGATATGCCTCATCGGCGATCTGCAACAGCTGCTGCACCACGCGTTCACGCTGCTCCTCGGTGAAACACGAGATGCGCAACGACTCGCGCATCATCAGTCCATCGATCGCCAGCGTAACCACCGCGGCACGTGCGAAATCCACATCGCTGCTCTCCAGCTGCCTGGTGTACTGAGCGATCCTCTCGCGAATGACTTCGAGGAGCGTCAGATCGTTGGCAGCGGCAGCGAACAGCGCAGCGCCCATGCCAACGATCTTGGCGCGGGGCTGCTGCTCGAGAATGCCCAGAATGCAGGCCTTGAGATCGCGGTCGCCGGTTTCGCCGGTGCCGTTCTTCGCCTGCTGCACACAGTCGGTCATGCTCTCCACATAGCGCTTGGCCAGCGCGCCGAGCAGCGATTCCTTGGAAGGAAAGTGGTAGAGCAGCCCACCTTTGCTCACACCCGCCGCCTGCGCCACGCCATCCAGCGTCATGCGCGCCGCGCCGACCTCACCGACAACTCGTTCGGCCGCTTCGAGGATCCGCTCGCGGGCCGGGCTGATTGTGTTGGAGGCCAACTCGACCATCGTACCCAACCTCGCTGTACCGACTGGACGGTGAATATACCGTCCAGCCGGTACAGTTTGTAATAACTTTCCGGCATGCGTTGCCGGCCATTTCATACCTGCAATGCTGCGAAGCCGCCGGCCGCGCGCCTTCGCGCAATCCGTGCTTCGTTTAGAAAATTGAATACAGGTCTGTGCCATCGTTGCGTGCCAGTCAGGTCCCGTCAGTTTTTCTAAACCATCCAAACAGCGAAACCGGGCTTCGTAAAGTACCAGTTCGCAAGCGTCGAAAGCCGGCCGCACAGTCCGAGGGCTTGCGTAAATCTCCGTCGGTGCGAGCCCGGCATTGAATGTCGAAATGAAGACGAGCGAGGTCATGCTTTTGCGACACCTGGGGGGCGAAAGTTCATCTCCGCCGATCTGCGACCGTGCGCGGCTTACAATGCGGCCCGCTCGCGCAAGGGCATCGGTCTCCTTGCGACCAGATAAAATGTAGGAGCACGCATGCCCGACACCGACGTGTCCTGGTTTAGCGGCGATCAATTCCTGCCACACGGACACTGCTATATGTGGACTCCGGGCATCCTCTGGATGCACGTCATCTCCGACATCCTGATCGCGATGGCGTACTTCGCGATTCCTTTCGTGCTGCTGCATGTGGCTCGCCGTCGCCGGGACTTGCCGTTCAATTGGCTGCTGGTGTGCTTCGGCGTGTTCATCGTCGCGTGCGGGCTGACGCACGTCATGAATGTGTGGAATGTGTGGCACACCGCTTACTGGCTCGAAGGCGTGCTCAAAGTGATCACGGCCGCTGCTTCGGTGCCGACAGCTATTCTGTTGTGGCGTTCCCTGCCGCTGATTCTGTCGGTGCCGAGCCAACGGCAGCTGCGCGACGCTAACGAGTCGCTGGCTCGTGCGAATCGCGAGCTCGAGGCGTTTACCGCCTCCGTTTCACATGATCTACGCTCGCCGTTGACGACGATCGCGGGTCAAGCTGGCTTGCTGGAGTTGTCGTTGCCTAACGCGACCGAGGAACAGCGGCGGCGTCTCACGCGCATTCAAGGCAGCGTGAAGCAGATGTCGGAGCTCATCGACGCACTGCTGGTGCTTTCGCGGATCTCGCGACACACCTTGCATCGAGAAATCATCGATGTCAGCGCGCTGGCGGAAAGCATCATCCAGGATCTGCGTCAGAAGGATCCCTCGCGCAACGTCGAAGTCGAAATTCAACCCGGCATGGCCGTCCACGGCGACCGGCGGCTCATCAACGACCTGTTCATCAACCTGCTGGCCAACGCATGGAAATTCACCTCGCGGACCGAGCACCCGCGCATCGAGATCGGCCAGTCGCAGCACGGCTCGATGGCCACGTTATTCGTCCGCGACAACGGCGCCGGCTTCGACATGGCGCACGAACAAAAACTCTTCAAACCTTTCCAACGCCTGCACGGCGCCGCCGACTTCGAAGGCACCGGCGTCGGCCTCGCCACCGTCGCCCGAATTATTGACCGCCACGGCGGCCGCATCTGGGCCGAAGGCAAACCCGGCGACGGCGCCGTCTTCTACTTCACCATGCCCACGTCACCGATCACGGAGCAGTTTCTCTTGATGCAGCGGGCGCTGGCGTAAGCATTGCTCGGCGGGCGCTAGGGGTGAGGGTCTTCAGTCCGTTCTAAGCGCCTCAACCGGCTCTAGTCCCGCTGCTCGTATCGCCGGCAATATTCCAGCCACCAGCCCGACCGCGATCGCCAGCGACTCCGACGCAATAATAAACATCGGCGAATAACTCACCGGCAGCGCCGGCACGGCGATATCGAGCGCCGCCGCGATACCCAGCCCCGCGGCGAGCCCGGCGACGCCGCCGAGCGCCGACAACACCACCGCTTCGGAAAGAAACACCCGCAACACCTGATTCTTTTGTGCCCCGAGCGCGCGAAGCAATCCGATCTCCGCCGTCCGCTCACTCACGCCGATCGTCATGATCGTGAATATCCCCACGCCACCGACCAGCAAAGAAATGCTCCCGAGCGCCCCGACCGCGAATGTAAGAACACCCAGGACCGAGCCGAGCGTATCCAGCATCTGCTGCTGCGTCGTGATCGTGAAATCCTCATCGCCATGCCGCGCAATCATGATGCGCCGTACGCCAGTGACCACTTCCTCCACCGACACGCCTTCCGCGTGCCGCAACTGAATCTCGAACACGCTATCCCGATCGAACAACTCCAGCGACTTCGCTGTGGGAATGTAAACCGTGTCATCCAGATCGAACCCGAGCGTCGTGCCCTTCGGCTTCATCACACCCGCCACTCGATAACGCTGCCCGCCGACGCGAATCGTCTTCCCCAACGCGCTCTCGCCTCGAAACAACTCGCGATTCATCTTGCTTCCAAGCACAGAAAGGCTGCGCGGCGCACGCGGATCATCCGGTGGCAGAAACTCTCCGATCGCCACTTCGAAACGAAACGCCTCCGCGAACGACGAACCGACACCATACACCGTGGTCCGCCGCTTGCGCCCCAGCGCCTCCACTTCCGCATTCCCCTGCATCATCGCATTCGTCGTCAGCACATGCGGGGCACGGCGCAGCGCCTCTGCATCTTCGACCGTCAGTGGCCGCACATTGCCGAGCGAGCCAATCGAACCGCCCATGGTCTGCGTCTTGCCAGGGGTGACACTGATAATGTTCGTCCCGAACTGGGTGAATTCGGACACGACGAACCGATGCACGCCTTCGCCAATCGACGTGAGCAGCACGACGGCCGTCACGCCGATACCGATTCCCAACGCGGTCAGCGCGGCACGCAACCGGTGGGCTCGTACCGAGCCCGTCGTGAGCCGCACCAGATCCGCGAAACGCATTAGCGTCGCCCCGCCAAGGCAGCCACTGGATCAAGACGCGCGGCGCGCCGCGCTGGCATCAATCCAAACACCACGCCGCTGAGGATGGCGACCACAAGGGCCAGCACGATCGCCCACACGGGCGGACTCAAAGGCAGCGCCGGGTAGATGTTTCCTACGATCCAATCCACCCCAAGTCCCACGAGCAGACCAGCCGCCGCGCCCGCTACGGACAAAAGAATCGCCTCCGTTAGAAACAGCGCGGTAATTTGGCGGCGCGTTGCGCCGATGGCCTTGAGCAAGCCCACTTCGCTGGTGCGCTGACTCACGGACACGAGCATCACGTTCATGATCAGCACGCCCGCCACGGCGAGGCTGATGGATGCGATGCCCGCCAATGTGAGCGTCAGCGCGGTGAAGATGCGATCGAACGTCGCGAGCAGCGCATCCTGCGTGATGACGGTCACGTCCTCTTCACCCTGATGCCGCAGCTTGATGGCTTCGATGGTCGCAGACCGCACGCGAAACATGTCGTCCCGCGTTCGCGCCTGAATCAACAAACGGAACAACGATTCTGAGTTGAAGAGTGCTTGAGCCGCGCTCACCGGAATGATCACCAACTCTTGCGAGTCCATGCCGATCATGCGGCCTTGATCGCCGAGCACGCCGATGACTCGGAAGCGTCGATCGCCGATGCGGACGTTCCCGCCGATGGCGTCGCGCCCTGGAAACAATTCGCGAGCGATGTTGGCGCCGATGACGGCGACGGCTGTGTCGCGGCTCAACTCGCCCGGCGGGAGGAACTGACCTCTCGCAAGGCGAAAGCCATGCACGGGCAACAGATCCGCGCTCGACCCCATCACGGGCGCCTCACGCTCCAGTGCCCCGGAAGATACCGGCGCTGATCCAATGACGAGCGGCGCAACGCGCTCGACGCCGGGAAGGCGTTGCACGGCGAGCGCATCCGACAATGTGAGATCTCGCGGCGTTTCGCCGGCGAGCAGACCAGGCGCTACGCCGCCGGTTTCGGAACGCCCGGGAATGACCACGACCAGCCGCGTTCCCAGCGACTGGAACTCACCTGCTACATAACGTCGCGCTCCTTCGCCCAAGGAAGTGAGCGCGATGACCGCCGCCACGCCGATGCTCATCGCAAGCAGCAGCATGATGCTTCGCATGCGAGCGCGAAGTGCGGAATCGAGCGACAGCTGAATCAAATCGCGAAAGCGCATGGCTTGATCGCCACTACCTCATCATGTCTACGCAGCGCCGTTAATGTCCTCAACCACTCTTCCGTCTCTCATCCTTATATGCCGGCGTGCGCGATCCGCTACCTCGGCGTCGTGCGTGACCACCAGCAACGTGATGCCCCTGGCATTCAACCCCTCGATCGCGGCCAGCACTTCCGCACCCGACACGTGATCCAGATTGCCAGTCGGCTCGTCGGCGAGCAGCACCGCTGGCTGCATGACCATCGCGCGCGCGATGGCGACACGCTGCCGTTGCCCGCCGGACAGCTCATTCGGCCGATGCCTCGCGCGACTCTCCAGACTCAAACTCTCGAGCAACTCCTGTACTCGCGGCCGCCGAACGTCAGGCGCGACACCGGCCAGCACCAGCGGCAGTTCGACATTCTCGAACGCCGTCAGCCGCGGGATCAGATGAAACGATTGAAAGATGAACCCGATCTTGCGCGCCCGCGTATGAGCCAGTTCCTCGTCGTTCAACGACGTGGTCTCGCGACCGTCCAGCAGATAAGTCCCGGACGTAGGGCGATCGAGCAGCCCAAGCACATTCAACAGAGTGGACTTGCCCGACCCCGACGGCCCCATGATCGACACGTACTCGCCGGGATCGATACGCGCGCTCACCTCGTCGAGCGCACGCACCTCCTGGTCGCCCATCTGAAAGTGACGGCAGATGTTTCTCAGCTCGATCATGGCCTCGCCGCCGAACGGACCATGTCGGCCCGCGCGCCGTCCGTCAGTCCTTCGCGATCGATCGTGGTGACCACCTGATCGCCCTCCTGCAACCCACCCGTGATCTCGACGTACTCCCAATTTCGCAGGCCGGTTTGTACGTCGCGTGCGAGCACGCGTTCGTCACCGGCGTCATAAACGAAGACTCGCTTGCCATCGATGAGCGCGCGCGCGGGAATTCTCAGCGCGTCGGGCCGTTCCTGCAGAATCACTTCCACATCCGCGCTGTACCCAGGCAGCAGCGTGGCCGATTGGATGTCTTGGAGTTCGGCTTCGATCTCGACGGTGCGCGCCTGTTTCTCCACATCTAATACATAGGGAGCCACTCGACGCACGCGCGCAGAAAAGGTTCGATCCCGGAAGGCATCGAGCGACACTCGTGCGGGCATTCCTTCGCGAATGCGAGGCGCATCGACCTCGTCGATGGGTGCTGTCACATAGATACAGCTGGTATCGACAACGTCGACCGCGGGCGGTGTCGGAATACCGACAGGCGACGGCGTGACAAACTCGCCGATCTCACCATTGATTTCGGCAACGATGCCGGCGAACGGCGCGCGCAACAGCGTGCGCTCCATCGACGCCTTCGCCTGCTCGATCCGCGCCTGCGAGACTTTGATGTTTTGCGTGGCCGCGCGGCAGGCCGCCGCACGACTGTCGGCTTCGCCTTGGGCTTTTTCGGCGGTGTCGATGGCGACCAGGCTGCGATCCACCAGAGCCGACAACCGCTCGGACTCTTTTTTCGCAACCGCCGCGGCGACACAAGCCTCTTCGGCGCGAGCATGCGCGGCCACGGCATCACGTTCAGCCAGACTCAATTCAGCGCGGACATCCTCGTTCCACAGCTCGAGCAGCACCTGGCCGGCCTGCACGCGATCGCCTTTTTTTACCGGCAGTTTCGCAATCTGCCCACCGGATGGCGGCGCGAGCCGCGCGCGCTGGCAAGCCTTGATGGTGCCGGCCCGCGTGTTGGTCACTGTTTCGGCCACGCGGCCGCGGGTCACGGTTGCAGTTTCCACGGCCACGGGATCGGGCCGACTGGCCAGCACGCCGATCGCGATCGCCACCAGCACGACGACACCCAAGATATAAGAGGTGCGTCGTTTCATATGTACAGGTCCCTGTCACGCATCGAGGTCAAGCTCGCCACGTAGCGCAGATATCGCAGTCACCCGGCGATACTAGCCAAGTCCCGGTCCCAACTCACCGGCGTCCCACGGCTTTTCACCGACGCGCCTTACTTCCACCCGCCCGGGGGATTAGAATCCCTTCGCCTGCCGGCCTCCGGCATCGGCTATCACGCATATATCAATGACTGCGCCGTCGTTCGCTACGCGCGCCGTTGCTAAAGGACTGAAGGCTTCCATGTCATTCGATCAGAACGCACTCGACAGCCTCCGTATCGAACGCAGCCCGGAACCCGCTCGTAACAATCGCCAAGGTGGCGTGTACAAATGGTTCATTGCCGCCGTCCTGGTGCTGGCGGCAGTGGCGGCGGCATACGCCCTGTTGCGTGATAACGCCATCGAAGTGGAAACAGTCACCGCTGCGGCCACTGCTGGCGGCGGCAGCTCCGCCGGCGCGGTGCTGAATGCTTCCGGTTATGTCGTGGCGCGACGCCAGGCCACGGTGTCGGCCAAAGTCACGGGCAAGGTCGCCGAAGTGCTGATCGAGGAAGGCATGGAGGTCAAGGAAGGTCAGCTGCTGGCGCGCCTGGACGAGACGACCACGCGTCCCCAGCTCGATCTCGCCGAACGCCAGTTGGAGGCGACCACCAAGAATCTGCAGGAAGTCGAAGTGCGTCTGGCGGAAGCTGAACGCAACTTGCGAAGGACGCAGCAATTGCGCGCCGACAAGCTCGTCAGCGAGCAGGCCCTGGATGCGGCGGACGCCGAAGTGGGCGCGCTCAAGGCGCGACTGGAAGCACTGAGGAGCGAAGTGAAAGTCGCACAGAGCAGCGTGCGCGTTCGCAAGCAGGATCTGGACGATTTGGTGGTGCGCGCGCCGTTCGACGGCGTCGTGGTTTCGAAAGATGCGCAGCCCGGCGAAATGATTTCACCCATTTCCGCTGGCGGCGGCTTCACGCGCACCGGAATCGCGACAGTGGTTGACATGGATTCGCGAGAGATTGAAGTGGACGTGAACGAGGCTTTCATCAATCGCGTCAAAGCCGGACAAAAAGCCGAAGCCGTGCTGGATGCGTATCCGGATTGGACCATCCCCTGTCACGTCATCAACATCGTGCCCACCGCCGATCGCCAGAAGGCCACGGTGCGCGTGCGCATCGGCTTCGATCAGCTGGATCCGCGCATCCTGCCGGACATGGGTGTGAAGGTGAGCTTCCTGGACGATCGCGCCGGCCAGCCTCAGACGGCGGCCGCGCAGCCGGCGGTGCGGGTGCCGACCGAAGCGATCATGAAAGACGGCGACACGACCTTCGTCTGGCGTGTGCGCGACGATTCAGTGGAACGGGTCGCGGTCCGCACCGGCGGCGAACGTAACGGACAGACGGAAGTATTGTCGGGAATCGCCGGCGGCGACGTCCTTGTGGGGAAACCGGTCGACGGGCTCGCCGAGGGCGCGCCGGTCAAGAAAAAAGTGGAGTAACACGATGGCCGATGAAGCATTGGTTCGACTGCGCGGAGTAGCGAAGGATTACAAGCGAGGCGCGGAGACGGTGCACGTGCTGCACGCCCTCGACCTGGACATTCCCAAGGGAGATTTTCTGGCGTTGATGGGCCCGTCGGGCTCCGGCAAGTCCACCCTGCTCAATCTGATCGGCGGCATCGACCGGCCGACGGCGGGCAGCATCGAGATCGCGGGTCAGCGTACGGACTCGATGACCGATGGCGATCTGGGCCGGTGGCGCGCGAACCATGTCGGGTTCGTGTTCCAGATGTACAACTTGCTGCCGGTGTTGACTGCCGAACGCAACGTCGAGCTGCCGTTACTGCTGACCAAGCTGCCGGCGGCGGAACGCAAGAAACGCGCGAACGCCGCGCTGAAGCTGGTCGGCCTCAGCGAACGCGCTCATCACAAGCCGCGCGAGTTGTCGGGCGGTCAGGAACAACGCGTCGGCATCGCACGCGCCATCGTTTCCGATCCCACGCTGCTGCTGTGTGACGAGCCCACCGGCGATCTCGATCGCAAGTCGGGCGACGAGATTCTGGATCTGTTGCAGGCTTTGAATCAGCAGCAGGGCAAGACCATCATCATGGTGACGCACGATCCGCACGCCGCGGCTCGCGCCAAGCACGTTCTGCATCTGAACAAGGGTCAGCTCGGCCAGGAAGCCGCGGCCTAGGGGATCCCATGTTCAAATATCTACCCTTGCTGTGGGCCAACCTGGGGCGCAAGCGCTTGCGCACCAGTCTCACGTTGGCTTCGATCGTCGTCGCGTTTCTACTGTTCGGCCTGATGCAGACGCTGCGCATCGCGCTGACGGGCAGCCCCGAGCTGGCCGGCCTCGATCGCTTGATCACCATGCACAAGACTTCGTTTGTGCAATCGTTGCCGCTCGCCTATTTGAACCGCATCAAGGGCGTCGACGGCGTGGTGGTCGCCTCGTCGCAGGACTGGTTCGGCGGCGTGTATCAGGAAGATCGCAATCAGCTGGCGACCTTCGCCATCGAAGCGCCGACCTTCTTCGAGGTGTACAGCGAATACAAGCTGCCGCCGGAACAGAAACAAGCGTTTCTGCAGGATCGTGGCAGCGCCATCGTGGGCAAGTTGGTCGCCCAGCGCTTCAACTGGAAGGTGGGCGACACCGTTCCGATGCGCTCCAACGTATGGACCCGGAAGGACAACGGCGGCAACGTCTGGCCGATGAAGATCGCCGGCATCTACGATGCTTCCAACGGCGACAATCAAAGCATCTATTTCCATTACGACTATCTCAACGAGTCGCGCGCCGAGATCCGCGACATGATCGGCTGGGTAGTGGTGAAGGTGAACAATCCGGACCGCTCGGCCGAGATCGCCCGCAATATCGATGCGATGTTCGGCAACTCCTCCACCGAGACCAAGACCTCCACGGAGAAGGCGTTCATCCAAGGTTTCGCGAATCAGATGGGCAACATCGGCAAGCTGCTCACGATGGTGGCCGCGGCAGTGTTCTTCACCATGCTGCTGGTGACCGCCAACACCATGGGCCAGTCGATTCGTGAGCGCATCAACGAGATCGGCGTGATGAAAACACTGGGCTTCTCGGGCGCGGGCGTCACTTTGCTGGTGCTCGCCGAAGCGATTCTCGTCACTGCCATCGGCGGCGTGATTGGCATGGGCCTGGCGGCGTTGGCAAGCAAAGGCCTGAGCGCCGCGGTCGCGCAATTCTTCCCGGTGCTCGGCATGCCGAGCGCGACGTGGGCCATTGGCGGTGTTTTGATCGTGGTGCTCGGCAGCCTCGCCGCGGCATTGCCCTGCACGCAGGCGTCTCGACTGAAGATCGTCGACGCCTTGCGCAAGACTTGAGCCAGGGAGGAACAACATCATGTCGAATAATTCTTTGGCTCAAATCGCCGCCATCACCACGATGAACGTGCGCAACATGTCACAGCGCGCGGCGTCGTCCATCGTGGCGTTGATCGGCATCGCTGGCGTGGTCACCGTGCTCATCGGCGTGTTGTCCATCGCGGAAGGTTTCCGCGCGGTGCTGGAGATTTCCGGTTCCGATCAAGTGGCCATCGTGTTGCGTAACGGCGCGACGGACGAGATGGGCAGCGGCTTGTCGCAAGAGCAGACGCGAGTCATCGCCGACTCCAAGCAGGCGCTGCGCGACGAACAGGGCCCGGTCGTTTCTCCCGAGCTCTACGTCATCGTCGATCGGCCGCTGCTCAGCACCGGCACCGCCGCGAATGTTCCTTTGCGCGGCGTGGGTCAGCAGGCCACCAAGCTGCGCGGCAATTTCAAAATTGTCGAAGGCAGAATGTTCACGCCCGGCACATTCGAAGTCGTGGTCGGTAAAGGCGCGAGCATGCAGTTCGCCGACCTCAAGGTTGGCAACCAATTCCGCGCGGGCACCACGAATTGGACCGTCACCGGTATTTTCGAGGATCGCGGCAGCGTGGCCGAATCCGAGGTCTGGACCGATGCAACGGTGCTGCAAGGCGCTTACAACCGTGGCAGTTCGTATCAGTCGATGCGCGTGAAGCTCACCAGCCCGAGCGCCATGCAGGCGTTCAAGGACGAGATGACGAGCGATCCTCGCCTCAACGTGCGGGTGTTCAGTGAGAAGCAGTATTACGAAGAGCAGTCTCGCATTCTCACCGCGCTGGTGAGCACGCTCGGTACCTCGATCGCTGTTCTGATGGGCCTGGGCGCGATCTTCGCGGCGCTGAATACGATGTACTCCGCAGTTTCCTCTCGCATGCGTGAGATCGCGACGCTGCGGGCGCTCGGCTTTGGCTCCGCGCCCGTGATCACATCCGTGCTGGCGGAAGCGATGCTGATCGGACTGATCGGCGGCTTGGTCGGCATGATCGTGTCGTATCTTGCCTTCAACGGCATGCGCGCCTCGACCATGAATTTCGCGACCTTCAGTCAGCTGACCTTTGCCTTCACGGTGACGCCGCAGTTGCTGATCCAGGGGCTGGTGTGGGCGCTGATCCTCGGCCTGATTGGCGGCTTGCTGCCCAGTCTGCGCGCCGCGAAATTGCCGATCACGACCGGCCTGCGCGAACTCTGACGCAGGCCCGGCCGTTAGGCAGTTATGCCAGAGCTGCCTGACGTCACCGTCTATATCGAGTCGCTCGAGACCCGCATCGTCGGGCATCGGCTGGAACAGATTCTGTTGAAGAATCCGTTCCTGTTACGCACCGCGGAGCCGCCCCTGCACAGCTGCGAGGGGCACGTCGTGACCCGCCTGCGTCGCATCGGCAAGCGCATCGCCATCGGCTTCGACAATGACATCTGGCTGGTGCTGCATCTGATGATCGCGGGCCGGCTGCACTGGTATCTCAAAGAGCAGCGCGGCCGCATCCGCGCGCCGCTGGTTCAGTTCGAGCTCGACAACGGCTTTCTGACGCTTACGGAAGCGGGCACGAAGCGACGCGCGTCCCTGCATGTCGTTGCCGGCGAAGCGCAGCTCGAAGAGCACGATCGCGGCGGTCTCGAAGTGCTCGGCGTCGAACCTCAGGTGTTTCGATCTCGCATGAGCGAGCGCAATCACACGCTCAAGCGGGCGCTCACCGATCCGACCATTCTCAGCGGCATCGGCAACGCGTACTCCGATGAGATCCTGCATCGGGCGAAGTTGTCACCGATGATTCAGACTCGACAGCTCGACGACGACGAGTGGGCCCGGCTGTACGACGCCGTTCAAGCAGTGCTCACCGAGTGGATCGAGCGCCTGCGCGCCGAAGCCGTGCGCGACTTTCCGGAGAAAGTCACCGCCTTTCGCAAAGAATTGGCGGTGCACGGCAAGTACGGCGAGCCTTGCACGGTGTGTGGCACAGCCGTCCAACGCATTCGTTACGCCGAGAACGAAACCAACTACTGCCCTCGCTGCCAGACCGGCGGTAAACTGCTCGCCGACCGCGCCCTGTCACGACTGCTGAAAGACGACTGGCCCAAAACCATCGAAGCGCTGGAGAACGCGAAGCGTCGGTAGCTAGTGCGCAATGTTAATTGCGATCTTGCCACGTATCTTTACTCCTTCACCCCTTGTCTCTAGCGCACGATGCGCTTCCGGAATGTCTTCCAGCGGAAGCGTCAGCCCCACAACTGGCCGAATGTGGCCGCGCTCCACGAGCGTCGTGAGCGTGTCGAGCTTGCCTGAATACTGCCGCGTGAAAACGAAGTGATACGTCGCATTCCGGCCCCACGCGTCAATCAAGTTCTGTGGCTCGGCCGTGTCTACCAGCGTTACGACTCGCCCCAAGTCAGCGAGCACCTGCGGGCTGCGCGACAGCGTATCCCGGCCCAGCGTGTCGAGCACGACATCGACACCTCGACCGTCCGTGAGCTGATGGACACGCTCGATGTAGCTCTCGGTTTCGAAGTCGACGATCTCATCGGCGCCCAGCTCCTTGACGAACTGATGATCACGCTCGCGAGCTGTTGTAATAACTCGTGCGCCACAGGCTTTCGCCAGCTGGATGGCGATCGTCCCTACCCCGCCCGCGCCGCCATGCACGAGGATGCTCTCGCCCACCTTCAACTGCGCACGGGTGAGGAGCGCTTCCACCAACGTGCCGCCAACCAACGTCAGGCTGGCTGCTTCGATGTGACTCAGGTTCTTCGGCTTGCGGCTCACGATGTCGACATCAGCGACGTGCCACTGCGCATACGAGCCTGCGCCGCCAAATATCTTGGGCGTGTAATAAACCTCATCGCCTTTTGAGAACTCCGTGACTGCCGCACCGACCTGCTCCACCACGCCTGAGACATCGTGCCCGATGACGGCCGGCAGTTGCACCAGCGAGGCGTAGTCGCCGCGTCGAATCTGATAGTCGAGCGGGTTGATGGCGGTCGCCATCACTCGCACCAACACCTGGCGTGGCCCCGGCACCGGCCGAGACACCTGCCGAAGCTCGAACGCCTCGGGTCCACCGAAGCGCGTGAGCACCATCGCACGCATCGTCGCCGTCATGGCAGCAGCACCGTTGAGCCCGTCGTCTGTCTGGATTCGATGCGGCGGTGAGCTTCGGCCACGTCGGCGAGCGGCATACGAGCGTGGATGGGAATCTTCACGGCGCCGCTGGCGACGACGCGGAACAGATCGTCACTCATGGCGAGAACATCTTCGCGCTTGGCGAGATGCGTGTAGAGCAGTTGCCAGGTCGCGAATACCGAGCCCTTCTCCATCAACAGCGTGATGTCGAAAGGTTCGATCGGGCCGGACGCGGAGCCAAACGCGACGAAGTAGCCCAAGGGACGCAAGCAATCGAGCGAACCGGGAAACGTCGCCTTGCCGACGCCATCGTAGACCACGTGAACGCCCTCGCCATTGGTGATCTCTTTGACGCGCGCGACGAAGTTTTCCTTTCCATAGTCGATCACGTAGTCGCATCCGTGCTCGCGCGCAAGCTCGGCCTTCTGGGCAGAGCCAACGGTGCCGATGACGGTCGCGCCCAGATGTTTTGCCCATTGAGTCAGGATCAAACCCATGCCGCCCGCGGCGGCATGCATGAGAATGGTCTGACCCGGCTCGACGCGAAAGGTACGTCGCAATAGATACTGCGCCGTGAGCCCTTTCAACATCATCGCCGCACCGGTCTCGAAATCGATGGCGTCGGGCAGACGCACGAGCAGCTGCGCCGACACGATGCGCTCTTCCGCGTACGAACCGAGCGGCTCGACGTAGGCCACGCGATCGCCCACTTTGAAGTCGCGCACACCTTCCCCGACCTCCACCACCTCACCCGCGCCCTCATTGCCCGGAGTGAACGGCAGCTGCGGCGGGACATAGAACCCGGTGCGGAAATAAACGTCGACGAAGTTGAGCCCGATGGCTCGATTACGCACACGAACCTGGCCCGGGCCAGGCTGGCCGATGTCCACGTCCTCGAAGGTGAGCACCTCGGGACCGCCATGACGATGCACTCGAATCGCTTTCACTGCAGTCTTTCCTCATTGCTGGGGAAAGAAAGATAGCGACGCACCCGCCCTTCGCGTAGGCTGATATCAGCAACATCTGAGTTCAAAGATCATGATATCTGAGCAGATCGGCCTGGACCTTCTTCGCACCTACGTGGCGGTCTGCCGGCTGGGCAGCTTGAGCCGCGCCGCTGCGCAGACCGGCCGCACGCAATCGGCACTGAGCATGCAGATGCGCAGGCTCGAAACCCTTCTCGAACGACATCTGTTTCAGCGCACCGGTCGCGGCGTGGTGCCCACGGCCGAAGGCGAAATCTTTCTCGGCTACGCCACTCGTATGCTCGCACTGGGCGATGAGGCGTGGGCGCGCTTGCGTGATGCTGAAGTCAGCGGCAGCGTTCGCATCGGTCTCGCCGAGGAAATCGCCAACTCGGCGCTGCCGGTGGCGCTCGGTCGCCTGCATCGTGCCTTTCCTGACATTCACCTCGACGTGGTGGTCGAGCACAGCACGGCATTGGGGAAGCTTTGGGAACAAAATGACATGGATATCATGCTCGCGCCCACCTCTTCGGTGTCGACCGATGCCGTGGTTACATGGAACGTCGAGCTACAGTGGGCAAGCTCGGCGGACTATGTGCCGGATGAGACCAAGCCGCTCGATTTGGTTGTATTCGCCGCGCCCTGCCTCTGGCGCAGGCGAGCGATCGAGGCGCTCGCCGCCATGGGTCGCGAGCATAGAGTCACATTCACGAGCCAGAGCGTCATGGGCTTGCAAGCAGCGATAGAGAACGGACTTGGCGTCGGCTTGCTTCCGCCGGAGTCGGTTCGCGAGAGCAGCATGCGCACGATGCAGCCTTCAGACGGCGTTCCCGCTCCTCTCACCGTTCAATACGGCCTGTACGCGCATGACCGCCGGCGGCGCGTCGTGGATGCGACCATCGACGTACTGTTGGAAGCTACTTCACCTTGCGGCTCTCGTAACTGAACTCCGGCAGCTCGACGGTGAGCGAGGTGGTGCGGCCCGACTTACTGTTGAACGTGAAGTTGCGATTCCAATCGATCGCGAAAAAGCTGGTGTTGGAACGCGGCAGCAGCTCGCGCTTGTCGTTGCCCACCTTCATGAACAGCTTGCCAGCTTCGAACGTCACCACGGCTGTTTCGTCGCTGTATCGGTATTCGCCCACGTAGCCGCGCAAGATCGACGGGGCAACGGTCGCTTCAGTGATCACGCTCTTGGGGTCGATACCGAGCTTCGCCAACTCTGAGCGCGCGCCGGAATGTCCTGGACATAGAGCAAGCGTGTCTTTGAATTTGCCTTCTGCTCGCTGCGTATCGTTCATGCCCATGTACGCCCTGCCGAGCTCATAGTGCGGGCCCGAGCTTTTTGGATAGAGCTCGATCACTCGCTGCAGCACCTGTATTGCTTCCTGCGGACGCTTCTGTTCCAGCAGATAGCCCTGGACGTGCATGAGCGTGCGCTCGGGCACTTTGACCTCATAGCCCAGATACTTGGAGATGCGCGCAAAGCGCTTCTCGAACGCTTCCAGGCCCGAGGTTTCGTAAACCTGCACGGGGTCGTGAATGTAATAGCTCTCGTTGAGCCACTTCATCCCCTCGTAGACGCTGCGGATGACCACCGAGCCGTGCGACTCGTCCGGCCAATGCTGGAAGTTGACACCGATGCCGCGCGCGCTGGCCAGCGAGCCGGCCACCTTCTGCGCGCCGCCCAACATCGCGCCGCCTTCGTTGCCCATCGTCATGTACACGGCAGTCTGCAGATCCTTGTGCTCGATCACGAATCGATCTGCCTGCTTCGCCAGCGCCTGGTTGTCCCACCACAACGAGGGGCTCACCGCGATGTACGCTTTGAACAGCTCGGGCCGGTGCAGCAAGGTGTAAACGGCGAACAAGCCGCCGAAGGAATGGCCGATCAATATGCGTGTCGGGCGCGTTCGGTAATTGCGATCCACCTCCGGCAGCAACTCATCTGCGATGAAGCTCAGGAACCGGTGCGCACCGCCGATGGCGCCCTGGGGAGGCGGATACTCCAGCGCGGTATTGGTGATCGAAGGCGTCAGATCGCGCTGGCGATCGGTGTTTTCGATGCCGACCACCAGCATTGGGCCGGAGCGGCCCGTTTTCTCGAGCTCGTCCACCGTCGCGGCGACATGGTGAATGTTGGCAGTGCCGTCGAGCAAAACGATGACCGCATAGCGCTCGTCGGAAAAATCATAACCGCGGGGTTTGTGAACGATGTAACTGCGCGTTTCGTTCATCACCTCGGATTCGATTCGATACCGATGGCCGATGACGATGGGCTCGCCTTCCGCCTTCGGTCCTTCAGCCCTCGCGCTCGGGCTCAAAAGCAACAACGCGCTCCACAGCGCGCGGCAAGCCATCCTGGCACCACGCTCCATCGCTATTCTCCTTTGCGTTTGTCTTCGAGCACGCGGCGAACGAATCCCTTCGCGACAATCATCGCCCCCTGCTGAACGGTGCCGTGATCGAGCCCTTCCATCTCATAGAACTCCACGCGCGGATGGCCCAGGTTGCGCAATGTGACCGCCATCAGCTCGTTCTCTTCGACCCGTGATTTCCACTCGATGGCGCGGCCTCCAACGATCAAACAAATCGGCGGCAGATCCTTGCTTGCGTGATACAGCGGAGCATATTCGTCGACGATGGGACGAAGCTCCGGCCCCTGGTCACCCCGCAGCTTCTTGACCGTGAAATGCGTCGTCATCTGGCCGCTGACGGAAATCACGCCCGCGAGAGATCGATTGGACAGCTTGTGCGCGCCGAGCCACTTGGGATCCATGGCGATCATGGATGAGAGGTACGCGCCGGCGGAATGCCCGCCGACGAACACCTTTTGCGGATCGCCGCCGTAGCGGGCAATGTTTCTTATCACCCAGGCAACGGCAGCCGCGCTGTCCTCGATGATGGCGGGCGCTTGGGCCTTGGGCGCGAGTCGGTAGCTCACTGCAACCAGCGCGATGCCCTGTTCTTTCAGATCGGGAAAATAACGCGCGCCGCCGGTGAGGCTGCCACCGTGGAACCAAACTACAGTGGCGAAGTCCTTAGCGCCTTTCGGGAAATAGATGTCGAGCTTGGACTGCTCTTTCTGATACGCGTCAGCCTTCGACAACGCACCGGCGTCGTAGTAAGAAATGTTGTTCTCGGTCTGATACGCGAGTTTGGTCGGAGCTTCGTCCGCTAAGGACACGCTTGGCGGCAGCAGCCAGCACATCGCCCAACACATTCTCACCATCAACGCTTGCCGAAAATTCATGAGCTCGCTTCGCTCCGTGCCCGGAGCGCTCAGTATGACAGTATTTTCCCGTGCTTAGACTGTCGCGCATTTGTCTGAGATAATGCAACCCCGGCGCCCGCGCGCCGCGCTCCCCGTTCAAGGACTCAGTTAATGCGAAATCTGTTCAGCCGCTTTCCGGGCTGGCGCGAGTTGATGGTCTGTGCCGTGTCGTTCGCCGCGCCGACCCTGCTCGTCGCGCAAACCACCGCCCCCGGCGAACGTATCTCGATCAATTCCGACTGGCGCTTTCAAATGGGCGACCCCGCGGGTCTCGCGACACCGCTCGACTACGATGTTCGGCCCAAGGTGATCATCACCGAGGACGGCAAAGCTGCGGACGCCGAGCCCACAGAAGCCGAGAAAGTCGCGGCGTCGAAACAGCAGGTGCTCAAACCATGGATCCTGCCGTCCGGCAACGCCTTCATCAAAGATTCCGCGCGCCATCATCGGCGCCCGGCTGGTCATCCGGGCAGCGATGTTTCCTATGTGCAGGCGAGTTTCGATGACAAGTCGTGGCGCAATGTCACGTTGCCTCACGATTGGGCGATCACCGGTCCGTTCATCGCCGAAGGTCCGTATGGCGGCATGGGCCGACTGCCGAGTTGGGGCATCGGCTGGTATCGAAAGAAGTTGGAGATTGCGGCCAGCGATCGCGATCGCTCCATCTTTCTGGACATCGACGGTGCGATGTCTTACGCCACGGTCTGGCTCAACGGCAAGCTGGTTGGCGGCTGGCCGTATGGTTACAACTCCTTTCGGCTGGACCTGACCCCGCACGTCGTGTTCGGCGGAGAGAACCAGCTCGCCGTGCGGCTGGATAACCCGCCGCACTCGGCCCGTTGGTATCCCGGCGGTGGTTTGTATCGCAATGTTTGGCTGACCAAGACCCACCGCGTGCACGTGAGTCACTGGGGCACGCAGGTGACGACACCGCAGGTTTCCAAGTTGTCGGCTTCTATCGATGTCGCTGTATCCGTCGATAATGATTCTCAGGATGAAGCTTCCGTCGATGTGGCAACGGACATTTACGCCATCGATGTCTCCGGCAAGAGAGTTGGTGGCGTCGTCGCGCGAATCAAACCTCAGAGCGTGCGGATTGCCGCAGGTGGGACTGCGCGAGCGCTGGGTTCGACGACACTTGCGAATCCGCGCCTGTGGGGGCCGCCGCCCACTCAGACGCCACATCGTTACGTCGCAGTCACCACTGTGTCGCGCGGTGGCAAGGCCATCGATCGTTATGAAACTCGCTTCGGCATTCGATCCGTGCGGCTCGATCCGAACACGGGCGTGTATGTGAACGACGAGCGCATCCCGCTCAATGGCGTCAACAATCATCACGATCTCGGCGCGCTCGGCGCCGCCTTCAATGTGCGCGCGGCCGAACGGCAATTGGAAATGCTTCAGGAAATGGGCGCCAATGCGCTGCGCATGAGCCATAACCCGCCCGCGCCGGAGCTGCTGGAGCTGACCGATCGCATGGGCATCCTGGTCATGGACGAGGTGTTCGACGCCTGGGAGCGCAAGAAGACGCCGCTCGACTTTCATCTGATCTTCCCGGATTGGCACGAGCAGGACTTGCGCTCGATGTTGCGTCGGGATCGAAATAATCCTTCGGTGATCATGTGGAGCGTCGGCAACGAGGTCGGCGAGCAATACACCGGCGAAGACGGTGCGAACATTGCACGCAAGCTCGTGAACATCGTTCGCGAGGAGGACCCGACTCGACTCGCGACCACTGCGATGAACTGGGCCAAGCCGGACATGCCGCTGCCTGGCGCGGTCGATGTCATCAGCTTGAACTATCAAGGCGCGGGCATTCGCAGCCTGCCGGGCCAGTTCCCGGCATTCCGCGAACGCTTCCCGGACAAAGTCATTCTCAGCAGCGAGAGCGCGTCGGCGCTCAGCAGCCGGGGCGAATATCAGTTCCCGGTGTCCGGCAGCATCAGCGGCCCGGTTCGTCCCGGCTCGGGCGGCGACCCAAAGACTCGCCAAGTCAGTGCTTATGAACTCCACGCGGCGGACTTCGGCTCCTCCGCGGACCGTGCGTTCGCCGCGCAGGATCAACATCCATATGTGGCCGGTGAGTTTGTTTGGACGGGCTGGGATTATCTCGGCGAGCCGACGCCGTACTACTCATCCCGCAGCTCGTACTCCGGCATCATCGATCTTGCCGGCTTCAAGAAGGACCGCTTCTATTTGTACCAGGCGCGCTGGCGCCCGGATCTGCCTCTCGCCCACTTGCTGCCACACTGGACCTGGCCTGGTCGCGAGGGCGAAGTCACGCCAGTTCATCTGATTACGTCCGGCGACGAAGCGGAACTGTTCGTCAACGGCAAGTCACAGGGCCGGAAGAAACGCGCGGCTTACGAGTACCGCCTGCGGTGGGACTATGTGACTTACGAGCCTGGCGAAATTCGGGCCGTGAGCTACAAGAACGGCGAGGAATGGGCCTCCACCTCTGTCCGCACCGCGGATGCTCCGGCCAAACTTGAATTGGCCGCGGATCGTTCGCGGATCCAGGCGGACGGGATGGATCTATCGTTCGTCACTGTTCGCGTTCTGGACAAGAATGGCCTGCCCGCGCCGACAGCGAAGAACCCGATTCGCTTCACCGTGGAAGGCCCTGGCGAACTCGTCGCCACGGACAACGGCGATCCCACCAGCTTCGTGCCGTTCCAATCGTCGGAACGTGAGGCGTTCAACGGGTTGGCGCTGGCGATCGTTCGCGGCAAGCCGAATCAGGCCGGGAAGATCACGCTGCGTGCGGAGTCGGCGGGATTGGAGGGCGCGAGTGTCGTTCTGAGCACGGCGCGAGGGCGCAAGTAACATTCGAGGCGCGCCGGTTCCGTTGCCGGCGCGCCTCGACGTTCACTTTTTGCCGAGTTCTAACCGAAACCACTCGCCGTGTTTCGGCGTCAGCACGAACTCCTCACCGCCGGGCGATCTCAGCCGTGCAGCGGAATCCGGCGCAAGCTGCAGCAGATCATCCGACTCGATGGCTTGTGACCCTTTGAGGTTGAACGCTTCTCCTCGGCGCGTCACGTACACCGTGCCACTCACCGGCTCGATCGTGGTTCCCTGCTGAACATTCAGCACCTCGGCGCGAATCAACGGCTGTCCAAGCGAGACGCTCTCGGCAGGACGAGTCTCTTGATGCACCCGCCATTCATTAACTACGTTCGCCTGCGCGGGTGCCTTCGGCGCTTCGGAAGCGCACGAAGCCACCATTGCCCCACCGAGCACACAGAAAACCATCCTGAAAAGCTTCGGCACGTGCTCACGTCCTGCGTTTTCTTGTAATACTTCAGCGACCCGTCGCCTTGAGGTGCGTCGCCACCTTCGCCCCTTCCTCGGCGATCTCAGCACAGTCCCGATACAAAGGCGCCGTGTTATCCAGACTCTGCTCACAAAAGCGCATCAGTGCGCCGGTCGCAAACTCGATTTCTTGTGCGGACGACTTTCTCAACAGCACACGCTTGTAGTCGATCAAGTTGCTCCTGAGATACCACTCCGCACTCTCTTCGACATCCGCCTGCCCGGCGATTCTATTCAGCAGCGCACTGATCAACTGAATGGGGTCTGGCATGTAGGGCATCATACACGCGGGACTGAATCTCAGTCGTCGCAATACCTCGGCTCGTACGGCGCCCCCACTCGCTGCACTTTCAGACGAGCCGCAAACTCGGAGACCATTGCATCGAACTCGAACACCGTCTCCAGATGATCCTCCGACAGCCGACACTGCGGCTCCCCGGCTCCCGCGACCCGCTCGAACACGTACGCCGGCTCGCGCGAATCGCTCTCTGACACCCTGTTCTTGAAGCGCAACGTCTCGACCACGGGCACCGTCAGATCGCGATCTTCGTATGTCACGAAGAAGTAGCACGCCCCCGACTGCAACTTGTCACTGGCTACCACGGCACTCCTCTCTGAGCGACGGCATCCCGGCGCTCTGGCCCATTTCGCCAACACATCTTAGCCACCCGACGCATCGAATCTGCAACCGTAGTTTCGCCTCTTGGTCCGCAGGGCTGCCGCGCCAGCGCACAGCCTGCGTTCCAGGCTGCGGGCGCGTTTATTTGCTGAGCTAGGCTTTTTGGATTATGCAGCCCCAAGCAGCGCAGCACGCGCCGATTGACGCGGTCGGATGACACCCACGAAGATGGGCCCATCATGGTTGCCGTCAGCAGCGAACAATACATCCGGGAAATCAAGCTTCGCCGCGAACGCGTTCCGTCATTCAGTGAATATCCGTTCTCCCTGCCCGCGGTACGCAACCTGCAGACACTGCCATTGCACCCCGCAGTAACCTTCATCGTCGGCGAAAACGGCAGCGGCAAATCCACGCTGCTGGAGGCAATCGCCGTGGCCTGGGGATTCAATCCGGAAGGCGGCACCAAAAACTTCAACTTCCAAACGCGGGCATCGCACTCGCCGCTGCACAAATGCCTGACTCTCGTCAAAGGCATTCAGCGGCCGAGGGATGGCTTCTTCCTGCGCGCCGAAAGCTTCTTCAACCTCGCCACCGATATCGAGCGCATGGATGCCGAACCGGCCCCAGCGCCGCCCATCATAAATTCATACGGTGGCCGCTCCCTTCACGAGCAATCGCACGGTGAGTCCTTCTTCGCACTAATGATGAAGCGCTTCAGCGGCAATGCTCTTTACGTCCTCGACGAACCCGAAGCCGCCCTCTCCCCCACCCGCCAACTCGCCATGCTCTCCCGCATGCACCAGCTCGTGCAGGCTCGGTCGCAGTTTCTGATCGCCACTCACTCGCCCATCCTGATGGCTTATCCGAACGCGTGGCTTTACCAAATCACCGCGGACGGTCTGTCGCGCATCGAATATCGCCAAACCGAACATTACATCGTCGCGAAGCGGTTCTTGAACGATCCAGACGGGCAGCTTGAGAAGCTGCTGTCATAGACGAACCCAGGCCGCCTACCTCGAATCGGACTTGGTTTTCGTCGCTATTTCTCGGGGAAACCGCAGTTTATCGATGTCCCTGACACCTCACGTGCGTGCACGCTAAGCGCCGAACAGCACTTTTGCGCAAAGCCTGCGTGCCCACAACGAGGAGTAGGAATGGCGAAGAACAAAAACGCAGCTCTCATGCCGGTTGAGCACATCACGCAATCGATCCTGATCTTGCGCGGCCAGCGCGTGCTGCTCGATAGCGAACTCGCCGTGCTCTACGGTGTCACCACCAAGCGCTTCAACCAACAGGTCAGGCGCAACCTGGCACGCTTTCCAGAGGATTTCATGTTTCAGCTGAACACGGATGAGGCGAGCGCTTTAAGGTTGCAATCTGCAACCTTAAAGACCGGCCGGGGCCATCACAGGAAGTATCTCCCTTACGCCTTCACTGAACATGGCGCCATCATGGCCGCTACCATCCTGAACAGCTCGCGAGCCGTAGAGATGATGGTCCATGTGGTGCGCGCATTCGTGCAGCTGCGCGATCTGCTCGCCTCCAACCGCCAGCTCGCCGAGAAGTTCGCGGAGCTCGAGCGCAAGGTCTCCTCGCACGATCAAGCCGTCGTCGGCATCCTCAAGGTCATCCGCGAACTCATGCACACGCCGGAGCCGAAGAAGCGGCCGATCGGGTTTACCGCCAACCTCGATGAGTAGGTTTCTGACAGCACTCCCGCAGGCCTACACATTTCCGCGGAAACGCCGAATGTCAAATTGCACCTCCACTTCGCCCCAGAAGTGAGAGTCGTCATGTTTCTCTCGCCCTTCATCACGGCCGAAACTCAATCGGCCCGATGGCTGCACCATCCTTCACAGGCAACGTGAGCCAGCAGCGCCCCCCTGGCCTCATGCGGCAACGTGGTCCGAACGAACAGCTTCACCCGCTCGCCAGGTGCAACGTCGACGAGTTTCAAATCCGGCGCATGAAAGTCTCCCAGCTCTTCCGTCAGGGTGTGCGCGGCGCAGCGGCTTGGCATGGAATGCTCGCATGCGGCGGCCACGTCCGAATGGCTCGAAGTAAAGTGCGTTCCCCTCGGATGTGAATCTGTCGATCGAGCCCATCCGCCAGAACGAATGTCACGTCTGAATCCGATGTGCGTTCGAATTTCAAACCGATCTCGCCGCGGCTGACTGACTCCCCGGCGGGCGCGCAGCCCACCAACGTCACGACAAACAGAATCCAATAACTCGCATGCCATCGGCGCTGCTGGGCTCATCCATCGCCTGATCCTCACGCGCCAATCGGGGAAACGACTAATCCCTGACCGCAATCTAACCGCCACTTGATATTGACATTCCGATGACAAACGCCGCGTGCGATGGGAGCGATAACTCATTTTGGCGCGTCGTTCCGCACGCATGCACACCGTGAGTGCATCAGGAGCGTATCTACCGCACCGCGAGCCCTGAATTTCCGCGGTTCCGGGCTGGAGAACAGTTGGCACGCCTCCTGCATTAATGAAACCGTGCGTCTTTGGACGCGAGTCTCTTCGGTTTCAACGTGCTAACGACGATGGTCAATTATCCCCCTGAGCCATCTCGGATGCAGGCGTGCGCGATGTGATGAACCTCGCGCACGCTATTTTTTTCTCCGAACCGAACACCAACTAATTCGATCAACGCGCGCTCAGCCATTGAGCCACGAGCGGCCATAGCGTCCGTTCGAATTGCGGGCGGAAGAAGCCGAAGTGGCCGATGTGGCGGGCGCCGATCTCCCGAGGCGCGATGCGGCGATATTCGACGGGAGCATTCACATACAAGCCGTGCAGCGACTTGATGCCCTCGGCGGACATCATCTCGTCGTCGGTGAAGGACAGCGACAGCATCGGCATGCGCACCGAGGCGTAGGCTGCGCGCACCTGATCGCCTTCGGCGCCGACCACGTATTCGCGGTTGAGGCACCAGCGGCGCCACTGATGCATCACGCCGAACGGAAGGTCGCCGACCTTGCGCAGGCGCTTGCCGGGGAAATAGCCAGCCGTGCGCAACGCGAGCGGCACAAGGACGAACCACAGCCACCACACGACGGATTTCGTGCGCCAGGTGTTTTCAAGCCAATAACCCGTGCCGGTCGCGACGGTGATGACGCCATCGATGCGATCCCGATTGGGGATGAGTCCTAAAATCTGGCCACCGAGACTGTGGCCGACCCAGTAGAGCGGCACCTCGGGAAACTGTGATTTCACCAAGTCGATCACGGCCGCGCAGTCCTGGCGCCCCCAGTCGAAGATGTTCATCGCGTAGCCACGCAACGAGCGAGGCGCGGAAAAGCCGATGCCGCGGTAATCGAACGTGGTGACGAAATAGCCCTGGCGAGCCAGCCACTCGGCGAACTGCGTATAGAACTTCTGCGCGACTCCCATGGCGGAGGGAATGATCACGGCCGCGCGTGGAGATCCGGTCGGGCGGAAGGTGCGAAACACCAGTGAAGTGCCGTCCGGCATGGTGATGCTATCTTGAGCAGAATCGAGCACTCGCTTCCTCCGTCATCCTCATGAATGTCACCAGCGCTGTGGCCAGTCGCATCAGTTGCCGAGCCTTTCTCGACACGCCGGTGCCGAAGCAGACGCTCGTCGCCATCCTGGAAACAGCCAGGCGCACGCCGTCGGGCGGCAATTTACAACCTTGGCTGGTGCACGCGCTGGCCGGGCCCAGGCTGGCCGAATTCCTCGAACTGATCCGCGGCAAATTATCGATGCTGCCGGTGGGCGAAGGCACCGAGTACAACATCTATCCGCCCGAGCTGCACGAACCGTATCGTGCCCGGCGCTTCAAGTGCGGTGAAGACCTGTACGCGACGATCGACGTTCCTCGCGACGACAGGCCGGCCCGCCTGCGGCAGTTCGCGAGGAACTACGAGTTCTTCGGCGCGCCGGTCGGATTGTTCTTTTGCATCGATCGTCGCATGGGTCAGGATCAATGGGCCGATCTCGGAATGTTCATGCAAACCGTCATGCTGCTGGCACGCGAGCACGGCCTGCACACCTGCGCGCAGGAAGCCTGGGCCGTGTGGCACAAGACCATCGGGGAGTTTCTGCGGTTGCCGCCGGAGACGATGCTCTTCAGCGGCATGGCGCTCGGCTACATGGACGAAAGCGCGCCGATCAATTGGCTACGCACCGAGCGCGCGGCGCTCGATGAGTTCGCCACGCTGCACGGTTTTTGAGCATCAGAAGTCGGCGAACTTGGCGTCCAGAATCTCCGCCTCCGAGGCGCAGCCGATTTCACGGATCGAATTCGGTCCCGGGAAGAACTGCTCGCTCAGATCCTTGCCGCCAGCCGCGCGCCAGCGCACGGTCGTGGCCACCGTCTTATAGGTATGAGAATTGACCAGCCAAAGCCGGTTGTTCTGCGCGTCGCACGCGCCTTCGAGCTTGAGCGTCACGAAGTTGCTGGCTGGAGCATCTTCGGCCGCATGCACTGCCATTGTTGTCGCTACCGTCGCCACTACGCCAAAGGCATAGATGGCCGCGATCTGTGTCGCTTTGCCCACGAACAATATCCTCCCGGTGCATGGGACAGATCGCTTACCTGCGAACATGCGCCCACACTCCCGTCGCGTTGAACTCAATGCCTCCGTGCCGGCGTCCGGGCTTCTATTGACCCTGGTATTGACTTGTAGCCCGCGCAACGGAACCTGTGAAATATAGTCGCTATTGTCGCGGCGCGCACCCGCGCGCGCTCCAGCGGCCGTGTATGTGAACGCGTTCACAAGAACTAGGACGAGGCGGCAATCTGTCGCGCCGGGCCGGCGGGTGGTCAACGGCAGGCCACTGCGGGTATTCTCCGACACCGCCATCGCCTGTCACGGGCACTACGGGTCGCCGGAAATCGCTTCCCGGCCGCGCCTCACGCGCATCGAGCCGTAACCGAGCCGTAACGCAGAAGGGTGCCCGGAGCGCCGGGAACTTCGCTGTCCGCGATACGTTGGCGTCTTTATCCCCCGTTATCCGCTAGCTGGAGCCCGCCATGGCGTTCGAATTGATGAGCCTGCCGTTCCCTAAAGATTCTCTCGGTCCGACGATCTCGGCGCGCACGCTGGATCATCACCATGGCAAGCACCATGCGACCTATGTGACCAAGCTGAATGAATTCATCGCGGGCACGCCGCTGGAGAAACAGGACCTCGAGTCCATCATCAAGGCCACCGCCAACAAGACTGGCACCGAGCGGAAGATCTTCAACAACGCCGCGCAGGTCTGGAATCACGATTTCTTCTGGAACTCGCTCGCGCCGAACGGCGGCAGCTCGCCGCCGGAGCCGATCAAGAAGCGCCTCGACGCCTCGTTCGGTTCGTTCGAGAATTTCCGCGACAAGTTCGTCGAAGCGGCCGTCGGCCAGTTCGGCAGCGGCTGGGCCTGGCTGGTCGCGAAGGACGGCAAGCTCGAGATCACCACGACGCACGATGCCGACAACCCGCTGATCACCAGCGGTCACGCGCTGTGGACCTGCGACGTTTGGGAGCACGCTTACTATCTCGATCACCAGCAGAACCGCGCCGGCTTCGTCAAAGCCGTGGTGGAGCAGCTCGCCAACTGGCAGTTCGTCGGCAAGCGCCTCGCCGAAGTGGAGCGTTGAGCCTCGCCATCTCGTAAGTGCGGAGCGCGGTAGGCATTTACCGCGCTCCCTCACAAGCCGGCTTCAGTATATGTGCCGGTTTCTCCGAAGCCCCCTCCCTCGCAACATGTTGCCTTGCGTTTCCGACGCAATGAGCAACATGCAGCGCCAGCACGATTCCCGGACCGAAGCCGCCCTGTACTGGTCGGCGGTCAGCCTCATCGTCTGCGAGGGGTTGTCCATCGAAAAGGCCGCGGACAGGCTTGGCGTCGATGGCGAGGAACTTACCCACATCCTCCATCGGCGCCAAAGCCTGCGCCCAGCCGCCCACGGCGAGAGCTCCCCGCCCGCCTTTCCCCGGAAACGCATGTCGCATTGATCGCTCGCGGGCTCGCGCAGCCCCGCCAACCGGTCTGACTCATTCTTAATTGCGAGTCATTCTCGATTGCGAATAAAATCGCGGTGTCTCCCGCCCGTGGCGGGCCGCACCTACTTCCTTACAAAGCGACCCAGCATGCTCGCATCCGCCCTCAAGACCGCCGCCGCGGTCGCCCTCTGCTTGTCCCTCGCGACCGGCTGCACTCGTACCGAACCCAAGGACGAGCGCCTCCCCGTGCTGGAGAACTATGCGCAGATCGTGCTGGCGACCTACGAAGACACCATCGCGACCGCGCGCCAGCTCGACGCTGCCATCGACGCGCTTCTCGCGAGCCCCAGCGAGCAAACATTGAATGCGGCCCGCGAGCGCTGGCGTGCCGCGCGCATCCCTTACGGATATTCGGAGGCGTTCCGTTTCTACGGCGGCCCCATCGATGGCGAGAACGGTCCGGAAGGCCAACTCAACGGCTGGCCGCTGGACGAGAATCACATCGACGCCGTGGTCGTGGACAAGTACAACGCCGCACCCGGCCTCAATATCATTGGCGACGCCAAACAGTTTCCGGAAATCACGCCCGAGCTGATCGCGCAACAGAACGAAGCCGGCGGCGAAAAGAACATCGCGAGCGGCTATCACGCCATCGAGTTCCTGCTGTGGGGCCAGGATTGGAACAACCCGCCGGAGTCGGCCGGCCAACGCCCATACACGGATTTCATTCCTCAAGGCGATCCGGCGACCGATGTGAACGCTCGCCGCGGTAAATATTTGAAAGCCGCCTCCATGCTCATCCTTCGCGATCTGGAATCCGTGGCCGCACAATGGCGCGAGTCCAAGGAGCCGAACTACCGGACCGCATTCGTCACCGGCGACGTGTACACCAGCGTGAAGCGAATGTTCACGGGCATCGCGGCGCTGTCTGAAGTGGAAATGGCCGGCGAGCGTATGAACGTGCCGCTCCTGTCCTCCGATCAGGAAGAGGAACAATCGTGCTTCAG
The DNA here is from genome assembly GCF_036402275.1 of Steroidobacter sp. Classification (NCBI taxonomy): domain Bacteria; kingdom Pseudomonadati; phylum Pseudomonadota; class Gammaproteobacteria; order Steroidobacterales; family Steroidobacteraceae; genus Steroidobacter; species Steroidobacter sp. Next base: position 74,463 of record NZ_DASWTF010000011.1, read on the forward strand.
CGACCTGACGGCGGACGAGCTGCGCGCCAACGCGGTCGGCATCGAGAGCGTTTATTTCGGTCGCTACAAGAAGCTCGACGGCACGACCGTCAGCGGACCGAGTCTCGCGGATCTGGTGAAAGCGAAAGACGCGCGCGCTGCTGAAGAAATCGAAGCTCGCCTAGCCCGCACTCGCCAAGCGTTGTCCGTCATCAGGAATCCGTTCGATCGTGAGATTCTGGCGGACAACGCCGAAGGTCGCGAACGCATGCAGGCCGCAATCGATTCGCTGCGCGCGCAGGCGCTGTCGTTCTCGCGTGGCGCACAAGCCATTCAAATCTTCCTCTCCGACCTGGAAGGACTGGGAGATTGACGACCATCGCAAAACTTGCGCCGTTGTGGAGCACGATGTTCCTGCTCGGCGCATGTTCCAAAGGCGTGTCAACGGACGACTTGTTACAACCGAACTCCGGTGGCGCCATGACGGTGAGCGAGTCGTCGCGTCATGCGTTCTCGCGCCCGGCGACTAATCTCAGCGTCGCGCAACGCGGAGAGTTCTTCATTGGCAATGCATTCTTCAACAGCCCTTGGGTAGTGGCCCCGGCCAGCGCCGGCGCGCGCGACGGCCTCGGCCCGCTGTTCAATGCGCGCAGCTGCGATGCTTGCCACAACAACGACGGCCGAGGCCAACCGCCTGCGACCGAGCTGGAACAGCCGGTGTCGCTGGTGATTCAGTTCGCGACCTCGACGCCGGGCGACAACGACGAGCCGCAAGCCGATCCCAACTATGGCGTGAACTTCAATCCATTCGCCATCGGCGGCGTAGCGGCGGAAGGCAAGCTTCGCATTCGTCATCGTGAAATCGCGGGCACGTACGCTGACGGTAAGCCGTACACGCTGCTCGCACCGGAATATTCCTTCGAAGAACTGGCGTACGGAGAGCTCGCGGCCGATACCAAACTATCGCCGCGCGTCGCTCCGTCCGTGTTCGGCTCGGGCCTGCTCGAAGCCATTCCGGAGGAGCAGATCCTGGAGCGCAACGATCCGGAAGACGCCGACAAGAACGGTATCTCGGGTCGTCCGAATCGTGTGTGGGATCCGCTGGTTAACCGTGCGGTGCTCGGACGCTTGGGATGGAAACTCAATCAGCCCGACATCGCGCATCAAACCGCAGCGGCATTCTCCAGCGAGATCGGCATGACCTCCTCATTCCGGCCGCAGGAGATCTGCATGCCCGTGCAGACGGCGTGCGCACAGGCGCCGACGGGCGGCCAGCCGGAGATCAGCAAAGAGATCTTCGACCACATGGTCACGTATCAGCGCATGCTCGCTGTACCCGTGCGCCGTAACCTGGACGCGCCGGAAGTGAAGCGCGGCGCGCAGTTGTTTCTTGAGAGCGGCTGCGAATCCTGTCATCGCGCCACGTTCAAGACCGCGAACGTCGAAGGTCAACCTTGGCTGAGCGGACAAACCATCCATCCCTTCACCGACATGCTGCTGCATGACATGGGCGAAGACCTGGCCGACGGCCGCGCCGATTTTGCCGCGAGCGGCAGCGAATGGCGCACACCGCCGCTGTGGGGACTGGGCCTGCAGAAGAAGGTCAACGGTCATACGCGCTTGCTCCACGACGGGCGAGCGCGCGATGCGAGTGAAGCGATACTGTGGCACGGCGGTGAAGGCGAGCGAGCCAAGGAAGCATTTCGCAATCTGTCTCAGCAGGATCGCGAGGCTTTGCTGAAGTTCCTCGACTCCTTATGAGCGGCTCGAGCATGAAAGTATCGAAGTTGTCCCGCCGTCAGTTCGTGCTCGCGTCGGCGTCGTTGAGCGCCGTCGCTGCTGGTGGACTGTTGTTCTCGTCGGAAAGTAAGGCGCGCACGGGCACACTGCTTTCGGCATTCGAGGACGCGCGCGGCGATCAATACGTTGGCGGTCTGTCACTCGAAGATGAGCAAGTGTTCGGCGCACGTGTGCCGATGCGCGCACACGGATGCGCCATTCATCCAACCGATCCCAATCGCGTTTTGTTTTTTGCGCGTCGCCCTGGAACCCAGGCGTTCGAACTCGACCGCGCGTCCATGCAAGTCCGCACCGTGTTCACGACCGAGGCCGGTCGACATCTCGCGGGCCATGGCAGTTATTCGGCCAACGGCGATCTGATCTTCACACCTGAACACGATTACGAGCGCGCCCGTGGTGTCGTGGTCGTGCGCGATACGCGCAACTTCAACATCGTCGGTGAGATCGATACTAATGGCATCGATCCGCATGAAGTCGCCTGGATGCCGGATCGTCGTTCACTGCTGGTTGCGAACGGCGGCATCATGACGCACCCACGCACGTTCCGCCGCAAGCTGAACATTCCCACCATGGATCCGTCGCTGTGCGTGATCGACGCAGCGAGCGGTGAATGCAAGGAGCAATGGCGGCTCCCGGATCATCTGCTGAGCATTCGTCACGTGTCGATGACCAGCGGCGGCACCACTGCCGTGGGCTTGCAATACGAAGGAGAGAAAGAGCAGGCGCCGGGCATCGTGGCGCTGTATCGACCGGCGGAGTCCGGCAAACAGGCGCAGTTTCGTTTGCTGACAGCGCCCCCCGAGGAAACACCGCGCTTTCAAGGTTACGTCGCGAGCGTCGCGATCAGCGAAGCGCACGACGTGATCGCGGCGGCGTGCCCATACGGCGGCGGCGTCGCGTGCTGGTCACTTCGAGATGAACGTTATCTCGGCTTCATCCCCGCGTCGGAAACATATGGTTTGTCGCGAGTCGCCGACGGTTCGATCGTGGCGTCACAACGCGACGGCACGGCTTACGACGTGGATGAAAGTCGACTGCGTTCACACTTTCTGAAAATCGCGAGCAAGCAACCGATCCGCTGGGACGATCACTGGGTCGCGACCGCTTGAGCACACGGGCATAATCCGACAGGTCCCAGGTGCGGGACTTCTCAACGCCGGAGTGCCCTCAGTGATTTCTGAACGCAGCCTCGCTCGCAACCTCGTCGCCGGCCTGGTCATGGGCCTGGCGTTGAACGTCGCGCACGCCGCCGATAAGAAGCCCACCAACGACAAGCTGCCGGACTGGGCGCCGCAGCCCAAACCGCACGTCATCGAAGATCGCTTTCGCGTCGAGGTGATGACCGTCGGCGCCAGCCTCGATACCGATCTGCGCGTCGATCGAACCCTCGCCACTCCCGGCACCCTGGTGAACGCCGAGGACGACCTCGGACTGGACGACATGAAGATTCTGCCGCTCGGCGAAATCACGCTGCTGCCCGGCGATCGCCATCTGCTCCGATTGAGCGGCTTCGGCCTGCGTCGCAATGCAGAGCAGACCATCGACCGCACCATCGTGTTCGACGAACAGACGTATCTACCGGGCGAGGTCGTCGACAGCACGCTCAACCTGACCATGCTGGGGCTCACGTACGGCTACAGCATCGTGCAGATTCAAAGCTTCGATCTTGCGCTCACCTTCGGCATCCAGGTAATCGAAGTGGAAGCGAACGCAGTGGTCCGCAGCCGCGTGGTGCGCGAAGCCGAAACCGGCGTCACTCCGTTGCCGCTGGCCGGCATCGAAGGCCGTTTCGATTTCAACGAGCGCTGGTCGGTGGAAGCGCGCGTTCAATATCTATCGGTGGAGCTCGACGAGATCGACGGCTCGGTGTTGGACGCCCGCGCCGCGCTCACCTGGCGCATGAATCCGCATCTGGTGATGGGTTTGGGCTATCGGAACTTCGCCGTGGAAGTGGATTCGCGCGACGTCGATACGCCGGGCTTCGTGGATCTGCAGATGGCTGGCCCGCTGCTGTTCCTGCGGGCCAGCCTGTAACCGCCAATGCTCAGGTCTTGGCCCGCAGCGACACCGCTTCGGCCGACTGGATCATCACCGGGGGCTGCTCGTCCTCGCCGTTGCCGTCCTCGACATGCGAGTCGGCCGTGGCCCGCATGTCATCGATAAAAATCCGCGAGGCGTAATGCAGCCAGGACAGCGACGAGCGCGCCTTCACTTCGTTGGGCGGCGTACGCAGCGTCTTCGACGGTGATTCTCCAAACAACGCCTTGTAGTTGCGCGCGAACAAACTGAAATCCCAAATGCCGTAGCGGGCGGCAATGCGCGTCACGGTGTCGCGCTGTGGATCGGCCCGCAGCAGCGCGGCGCGAATCTCACGCAACTGGCGAACCTTGAGCAGGCGCATCGGACCGACGCCGAAGAACTCGTGAAAGATGTTTCTTAGCGTGCGCTCGCTGACCTGCGTGGCGCGGCACAAATCGTCGACGAACAGCGGCTGCCCCTCGTTCGCTTCGATCAACTGCAGAGTGCGCGCGATGACCCGGCTGCGCGAGAACTGCGGCCGACCGACGTGACGATCCTGCACCTTCATGCTGCGCTCGAGCACATGCGTGAGACACAGCGCGACCTCTTCTTCCGCCGCCGCGATAGCCGCCGGCTCGCTGAAGTCGATGTTGCTGGAGATGGCTCGCTCGGTCACCCAACGCAGCCGATTCAGATAAGGCAGCGCGGAGCGCGTGCGAGGCCCGACGCCCGAACGTGCGCTCACGAACAGTTCCGGCGGGATCAGATGCGTATCGGTAGGCACGCTGACGCCAGCCCAGCGCACCACGTCATGGCCAGTGAACGTGAACGGCTGGTCTTCCTGCAGCAGGATGAACGCGTCCTCTTCGAGGAAATGTCCATCGATGCGGATCTGCGTCGGATCCGTCATCGGCAGGCCGAGCGTGTAGCGGCCCGGCTCGCCATCCCCGGCGAACGTGGTCGGGCTGCCAATCTGAATCTGTTGTAGCGATATCGACCCGGGTCGAACCGCTTCGGACCACCACTCCGAGGTCGAACGCGCCGTCGGAATGAAACGTCCGTCTACCCCTGTGATTGCTTCGGCAAACTCATCGAAGTCCCGAAAAACCAGTCTTGCCATGGCCTCTCCTCCCTTGCCTGACTGAAGTCCGCTCAACGCTCCGTCGAAATATGTATCTTGCCGTAATCTGCCGTTAACTTCTTATCGGCCGGCAATTGTTGCCGAATCCTCACAGCCGTACATACGCGGAATGGGCAAAGTCGCGGATTTCCGGATCCACACCGCCACCGATCGTTTGCGGCGTCTACCCCGTGCGACAGCCGATCCTGATGACATTGCTGGTGTTGTTGGTGGTCGCGCAAGGGGCCGTGCTGGCCTATTGGGCGCTCCGGGCCCGCCGTTTGCGCTCGGCGCGGCGCGAGGCGCTGGGCCTGCAAAGCGCCGACACGCACGCCGGAAGACTCGCACTGGTGGGCGAGATCGCCGGCTCCATCGCGCATGAGATCAGCCAGCCGCTGAGCGCGATTCTGATCAACGCCGAGGCCGCGGACAGCCTGCTCGGCCAGCCGCATCCGCCGCTCGACGAAATCCGCCGCATGCTCGCCGACATCCGTCGCGACGACCTGCGGGCCAACGAAATCGTGCGCCATCTGCACTCCCTGCTGAAGCGTCGCGAGCTGCATACCACGATGCTCGATCTGAACGAAGTGGCGGTTAGCGCCATCAGCCTGATTCAGCCCGTGGCACGCAAACGACTGGTGACGGTGCGCAGCTCGCTCGATCCCTCGCTGCCTCCCATTCACGGCGACTCCGTTCACATCGAGCAAGTCCTCCTGAATTTGATGATGAACGCCATGGATGCGATGGCCTCTAATACCGCAAACGGGGCCGCGGAGCGTATTCTTGACGTCACGACCAGCCGTTATGACAAATTCTCGGCGGCCATCACGGTCACCGACACGGGACCGGGCATCGCGGCGGCGTATCGACCGAAGATATTCGAATCGTTTTTCAGCACCAAACAAGAAGGGATGGGACTGGGCCTGGCCATCGCGCGCACCATCGTCCAGGCTCACGGCGGCAAGATCTGGCAGGAGGGAACCCCCGCCGGGGGCGCCGCTTTCAAGTTCACGATTCCGCTGCAGAGGGTGTGAACGACTGAAGACGGGCCATAGCAGACAGGCCATAGAGGACAGGAAGGGGAGCAGGAAACATGGATACCGGGGGAGGTTGCCATCAGGAGCCGCTGGACGATGCGGCGCATCGCTTCGTCATCCACATCGTCGACGACGACGACAGTTTCCGGCTCAGCTTGGTGCGTCTGTTCAAGGCCCACAACCTGCAGGCGCAGGGCTATGCCACGCTGGCCGAGTTTCAGCAGGCGGATCTGGACGGCGCGCCGGGCTGCGTGCTGCTCGATATCTGCATGCCGGACGGCGACGGCCTGGAGTTGTTCGAGCAGCGGGTGAACGACGAAGTGCTGCCGGTGATTTTCGTCAGCGCGTACGCCGACATTCCCATCAGCGTGCGAGTCATGAAATCGGGCGCGCTGGACATTCTGGTCAAACCGGTGCCGGCTGAAAAACTACTCGCCGCCATCGGCAACGCCCGCCAGATCGCTGTGCAACGCTTCACCGCGCGTCGTGAAGCACGCGAACTGCTCGAACGCTATAAAACATTGACGGAGCGCGAGCGCGTCGTGTTCGCCGGCGTGGCGGAAGGCAAGCTCAACAAGCAGGTGGCGGTGGAAGTCGGCGCCTGCGAGCGAACCATCAAGTCCGAGCGGGCCAAGATGATGAAAAAGCTGCGGCTCACGCGCTTGGTGGATGTGGTGCGCGCGGCAGAAACGGTGGGGCTGAAGCTGTCGTTCGACGACCCGTCGTCAGGATCTACAACTGGAAGGCAACAGTAAGCAACACGCCTTCAGCGATATCTCGCAACAGGCTGGGCGGCTTCGCGTGGTACGCGCTGCCCTGCTCCGCCGCCGCCGCGATCCACTCCGCCAGCCAGTCGATGGACTGGCGGCCATAAAACACCACCGCGGCTTCGTGGTTGATCAAGAGGCTCCGCAAATCCAGATTGATGGAGCCGCACATCGCCAGCGTTTCGTCGATCACTACAGCCTTGGCGTGCACCATCTGCGGCAACAAACGGAACTCCACGCCGGCGGCAGCGAGATCGCGCATGGGCCTCGATCTCACGAAATCGGCGAGCAGATGATTCGAGCGCTGAGGAATGGCGATGGTCACTTTCACGCCGCGACGGGCCGCAAGTCGCATTGCCGCACGCAAGCTGTCGTCCGGCACGAAATAGGGTGTGACGATCAGCAACCGGCGGCGCGCGCGATAACAACCGTCGATCAATAGAGACTGCGCGGTGTCTTCGACCTGGTCCGGGCCGCTCGGCAGGAACTGCGCCAGTTCGCCGCCTTCGATGGGTACTGCCTGGCGTTCGCGCACGTCCTTTCGGGGCTGCGTGGTGCTCCAGTCGAGGTCGAACTGACGGCCGGCGGCGACGGCGACTGGCCCTTCGAGATCGAACGACAGGTCCGGCCAGATCGTGCCGTGCGCGTCGCCGAGGAAATATTCCCCAGCCAGATTGCGACCGCCACACCACAGATTGCGATCATCCGCGATCACGAGCTTGCGGTGGTTCCGCAAGTTGCGCGGGCCGAGGCGGCGCAGACTGAAGAACGGACGAAACACCGCGACCTTGGCGCCGGCGGCGGTCAGCTCTCTCACGTAACGGCCTGGCGCGAGAATGGCGAAGAATCCGTCCAACAATAGCCGGACCTGGACACCTTCGCGAGCTCGGCGTGCGAGCCGCGCGACGATGTCACTTCCGAATGCGTCATTGCCGATGACGAAGGTGCTGATGTCCAACGTGTGGGTTGCGCCCTCCACGATCTTGAACAGCGCCTCGCGCGCCTGTGCGCCGTCGGCGTGCATGCGGACCTTGCAAGCGGAGGGTGGGGCCAGTCCGAAACTTTCGATGAGCTCCGCCGCCCAGTGCGGACCTTCCACAACCACGCCGGCATAGGGAATGGCGACCGGCTTGAGCTTGCGCTGCCCGAACAGGATATACAGCGGCAGCATGACATACGGAACCAACGCCAGGCCGAGCACCCAGGCAATCGCAGACGTGGGCGCGCGCCGCTGCTCGCTGGCGCGGCTGGTGAGAATATAGACAAGGAGCGCAACCGCGCTGACCAGGAAATGCTGCGAAGGAGTCGGCAGCCAATCGACGATCATTAACCCTGCATCCCCTTGCCCAGAGGGGCCGCAGGGTAGCAGATCCAAGGTGCGCGGCCGCACGACCGGGTCGGAGAGTTTTTCATGCGGCCCGCAGGCCGCGTCGATCATCGCACCGCGTCGGCCCACGGTCTCGGTCAGTTCGCGGTTCCCGACATTCGCTTCATGTATTCGGCGGCGGCCGCCGTGTCGCCGGAGTCGCGGGCGTAGGCGGCCAGGGCGGCGAGCAGGTCTCGATCGGTGGGATGGCTGCGAAGGGCTCGCTCCAGAGTGGAGATGCCCTCTTCCTTCTTGCCAGTGTCGTAAAGCGCAACACCGAGCACATAGGCGTAGCGGACATCTGTCGGCGACTGCTTTGCCGCGGTCTTCAGCTGAGCGATGGCGTCGTCGTAACGCCGCTCGCGAATCATCGCCAGGCCCATCGAGTGATGTAGCGCAGCCGTTTGCGGTCCTTCTGTGCGCTGTGCGTCGAGGCCTGCCTGCAAGATGGCGATGGCCATCGCGTTCTCGCCAGTGCGGCTCTTCAAGTCGGCCAGGTTGACGTAAGCAGGCCCGAAGGTCCGATCGAGGCGAATCGCTGTTTGATATGCGGTCTCGGCCTCCGCCACGCGGCCCAGTGACGCGCGCAAATTTCCGATGTTGATGTGAGCGCCCGGCTGATCGGCGTTCTCCATCTGCGCGCGCTCATACTCGGCAATCGCGTTCGCATTCAAACGTTCGGGCGGCGCGGACGTGACTGCCGCCAATCTCACGGCTCGCACCGGATCATTCACTAAGGGCAGCACAGCCGAACGCTGCGCCGGCGGATAAAAAGTAAACGCGTCCGCCGCAGCCATACGCACCAACGGATCCGCGGCACGCACCGCCGACTGCAACGTATCGAGCGCGGGCTCACTCGGATACGCAGTCAGCCGATCGATGGTCGTCGCACGCAAGATGGCCGGAGTGTTCGCATCAGCGGCGAGTCGCATGAGCTGACTGTCGGTCGAGGCATCAGCAAACGTTTCCTCCTGGCGCCGGTTCGGTCCGTACCACTTCGCCACCTGATCCGCCGCCCACTTCGCCGAGCGCTTCTCATGGCACGAATTGCAAGCATTCGGCGTTCCTAGCCGCACAGAAACATCCGGCCTCGGAATACGGAAGCTGTGATCGCGACGCGGGTCGATCTGCATGTACACGCGCGACGGCGCATGACAGTCCACGCACTGTGACCCCGGCTTGCCCGGCTCATGAAAGTGATGCGCGGATGAGTCGTAGTTCTTGTGCTGCAAGGTCGACACATCGATGCTGGGACGCGCCGCCGGCGCACCGGCATTGTGACAACCCGCGCACAACTCGTTTCCCTCACGACGTAGCTTCAACGAATGTGGCTCGTGACAGTCGCTGCAGCGAACCCCCTTCGCATGCATTTTCGACTGCAAGAACGATCCGTATTCGTACACCTCATCCCGGATCTGCCCGTCTGGAAAATACAAATCCCCGGTGAGCAGCGATGGCAGATGCGTCTGCATCAGCCGCTCGCCGTGACGATAGTCACTGGAAATTACCGAGCGGCGCGAATGACAGCGAGCGCAGGTCTCGATCTGCGCGGTCGCATCGGCCGCGGCGAAGTCCAGAGAAAAATCCTGCTTGGCTGGCGTCTGCGAAGCGACATGATTCGACGCCGGCCCGTGACACGCCTGACAACCCACGTCGATTTGCTTCCAGCTCGTGTTGTAGCTGCCGGTCTCCACGTCGAAATTCTTTTTCACGTCGGTGGAATGGCACTCCGCACACATGAAGTTCCAGTTCTGCGACGGCTGCGTCCAATGTAACGGGTCGAGATGATCGATGCGCTCGTCCGGGTAGAGATGGAACCAGCGCTTCTTACCCACGTCCCAAGCGATGGTGAATGACTGCAGCCGGCCGCGATCCAATGCGATCAGGTACTGCTGGAGAGGCTCCACGCCGAACGTGTACTTCACCTCGAAGTCGGTGGCCTTGCCGTCGGCGCCATCGGTATTGATCCAATACTTGCCGTCGCGTTTGAAAAAGCGCGTGCGAACGCCGTCCTTGGTGAAACTCGCGTCGTTGAAGTTGCCGAGCACCGTGGCGTCGGTCGCCTCCTCCATGGCCAGGTCGTGATGCGAGCCATGCCACGCCTTCGCTTGCTCGGCATGGCAACCGGCGCAGGATGTCTCATCGACGAAAGTCGCAGCCGGGCGCGCCGCTGGAGTCACAGCGACGGGAACAGGAACGTCATCAGGCGAACGCGAGTGACGATAGAACATCGCCGCGAGTACCGCGACGAAAATGAGGATCAGCGACGCGCCCCACGCGCGCCGCCCACGCCAGTTCATTTATTTCTTTGGTTGTGTGGCCGGATCGGGTTGCTGCGACTGAGGCGCGGGTTGCGCCGGCTGCTGCTCCGGAACAGTCATCGGCTGGAGCATCACCACGCCGGGTGTGTCGGACGTGATCGGCGCTTCGGCGGCGGCTGCGGCCTCGGCAGCGGCTTGAGCGGCGGCGGCCTCTGCTTGCTGGCGCTCAACCTCCACGGAGACCGTGTTCATGTACTTGTGGAACACCTTCAGGAAGCTGTCGACGGCGGTCAACGTCAGCACGATCGGGATGGCGGCGATGGCCGCGGCCACCAGCCACTTGAGCGGCTTGGGACGACGCTCCTCTTGATCGAGGGCGGCTTCGCGTTCAACGGACTCCTGCGCGCGCTGCTGAATGGCCTTCTGCAAATCGTATTGGCGCCCCTTCAGGTGCAGGATGCGCGCGCCTGGCGCGCCATTCGCCTCCGCGGAAGCCGACTCGGGCAGGCGCTCTTCGGACTGTTGACTCATTAGAGGACACTTCGGTGACAGTCGCGGCTGGACACACGCCGCAGCATAACGCGGACAGCCCCCTGTTCAACTAGGTGGGACCCGCCGCGACCAGGAATATTTGCGGATACTAGAGAGACCCGGACAGACAGGTTGCAGTTCCCGCGTGATACGTAGAGCTTTATCGGGCACAAGGATGTGCCCCGCCGCCGCAGGCGGCGGCGAGAGGCAAAAGTCGCGCCTTTTGCCGACTCGCACGCGGGTCGTGGCAGGATGCCCGATCCCGCGTATTAACTAGTACCTACGTCCAGGATGCCTTGACGCGTTGAGGCCCGCTGGCGACGATGCTGCGAGCAAGGCGGGGTCGGCAGGAAAATGAACGGCAAAGCCATGGCCTGGTTGGGAAGTTTATGCGCGGCGCTGACATGGATTGGCGTCAGCATCGCGGACGACGCCGCCCGCGCGCCCGAGCGCGCCACCAAGCAATCAGCGCCCGCCCAAACTGCGCGCCAGGCTTGCGTCAATCAGTGCGAGCTCGCCAACGGCGCTTGCAACAGCGAAGTGCGCCAGGCGCGTCAGGAGTGTTCGCGCAACGCCGCCAACAGCGGGCGCGACCCGATGACCATGCGCAATAACGACTACACGTACTTCTGCAGCTATTTTCGCGACCTGGGCCGACGTGGCGGCCCAGGCAACTTCGCCGCTCGTTTTTCTCACCACTACGACGTCTGCATCGACGTCATTCAGCAGAACATCGCATCGATGCGTTACGACTGTTACCGCAACGAGCGCGACGCGCAGAACATCTGCCGCGCCGAGCTCCGCGAGTGCCAGGCGTCCTGCCAGTAATCAAACGCGCTCGATCACCATGGCGATGCCCTGCCCCACGCCGATGCACATCGTGCACAGAGCGTAGCGCCCGGATGTTTTCTCCAGCTGGTTGAGCGCGGTGGTCACGAGTCGTGCGCCGCTCGCGCCCAGCGGGTGTCCGATGGCGATCGCGCCACCATTGGGATTCACGTGCTCGGCATCGTCGGGCAGACCGAGCTGACGTGTCACCGCCAGACCCTGCGCGGCGAACGCTTCGTTCAACTCGATCACATCCATCTGCCCGACCTCGAGCTTCGCCAACGCCAGCACCTTGCGCGTCGCCGGCGCCGGGCCGATGCCCATGATGCGAGGAGCGACGCCGGCGGTTGCAGTAGCAATGACACGCGCCCGCAACTTCAATCCATACTTCACGGCCGCCTCTTCACTCGCCAACAGCACCGCGCAGCTGCCATCGTTGACACCGGATGCGTTACCAGCGGTGACAGTGCCATCGGGCTTGACCACGCCTTTCAACTTCGCGAGCGCTTCGAGCGAAGTTTCGCGCGGATGTTCGTCGGCGCTGAACTTGATGGGATCGCCCTTCTTCTGCGGAATCTCCACCGGCACGAGCTCGGCTTCGAAAAACTTCGCGGCGTGAGCGCGTGCGTAACGCTGCTGACTGCGCAGAGCGAACGCATCTTGATCGGCGCGACCGACACCGAACTCCGCCGCGACGTTCTCCGCCGTCTCGGGCATGGAATCGATACCGTACTTTGCTTTCATCAACGGATTGATGAAGCGCCAGCCGATGGTCGTATCTTCGATCTTCGCGGTACGTGAGAACGCGCTGTCCGCCTTGCCCATCACGAACGGCGCACGCGTCATGCTTTCCACGCCGCCGGCGATCACGAGCTCGGCTTCGTTGGAACGAATCGCGCGGGCCGCGAGATTGACTGCATCCAGACCGGAGCCGCACAGGCGATTGATGGTCGCGCCGGGCACGACATCCGGCAGACCCGCGAGCAGCGCCGACATCCTGGCCACGTTCCGATTATCCTCGCCGGCCTGGTTGGCGCAGCCATAGTAAACATCGTCCACCGCGGCCCAATCGACCTTGGCGTTCCTTTGCATCAACGCCCGGATGGGAATCGCGCCGAGATCGTCCGTGCGTACGTTGGCGAGAGCGCCGCCGTAGCGGCCGATGGGAGTGCGGATAGCGTCGCAAATATAAACCTGGCGCATGACTCGATCTCGATGACTTTTAGCAAGCTCGATTCTAGCCGCGTTACACGGCGACGCGTAGCATGCACCGATATGCATGCAAATAATGTCCGAGGAATTCTCTGCATGCTGGCCGCGGTCGCCAGTTTCGGCGTCCTGGACGTCAGCATGAAGCGCCTGGCCGAAACTTATCCTGCCATGCAGGTGACGTTCATTCGCGCCCTCGCGTCGCTGCCTTTTCTTCTGCTCGCGACGGCTTGGTTCGGTCGCTGGAAAGATCTGGTGCCTAACCGCTGGGGCCTGCATCTGCTACGTGGCGTACTGCAGGTCGCGACACTGTACTTTTTTGTCTACGCGGTGAGCCGGCTTTCGTTAGCTAATGCGTACACCATCTTCATGTCCGCGCCGCTGCTCATCACGGCGTTGTCCGTGCCTTTCTTCGGCGAACGCGTCGGCTGGCAGCGCTGGGCCGCGGTCGCGGCCGGCATGGTCGGCGTGCTGGTGGTCGTGCGCCCCGGCGGTGGAGGTGCCGAGTTGGGCGGAATGGCGATCGTCGGCGGGCTCGCCGCAATCGCGTCCGCGACGGCGTATGCACTGGGAGCGTTGCTGGTCCGCGTTCTGCAGCCGACGGAATCCAGCGCGGCCACGGTGTTTTGGCCGCTGTGCCTCACTTCGATTTTCGCGGGCACGCTGGCGAGCTCGGCATGGGTGCCGGTGCTATGGGATCACTGGTATTGGATCGTGATCATCGGCCTGAGCGGCGCGCTCGGCCAATACTTCTTCACCGAGGCCTTCCGCCTCGCAGTCCCCTCGGTGATCGCGCCGCTGGAATACACGGCGCTTGCCTGGGGCATGTTGTTCGACTGGTTACTCTGGACGACGGCGCCGAGCGCTCGCATGCTGACCGGCGCAGCCATCATCGTCGCAAGCGGTCTCTACGTCATTCACCGCGAGCGACTGCTTGCGGCTCGCGCCTCACAAACGACATCAACCGCGAAGGCGTGAAGACGCCCTGGAACAGTACCAGGCCCACACCGACCAACACGAATGCCGCGGCAGAGAGCGCGAGCGCAGTGAGGCGCTCGTCCAGCACGACCGAGCCCAGCAGCAACGCCACCACCGGATTCACCAACGCGTACGTGGCAACCTTCGGAGCGGCGACGCGAGTCAGCAGCCACAAATAACAATTGAGCGAAATGATGCTGCCGAACACGATGAGATAACCGACGGCGAACACCGAGCTCCAGGTCACGGCGGAAGGATCGAAGTGGGTCCACTCGTTGTCGAGCACCGACATCAGCAGCTGGAACAGTCCGCCGAAAATCATCTGCGCGCAGGTGAAGCTCAACACGGAACCCGGCTGCACCGCTCGCTTCTGAACCAACGTGCCGAAGCTCCAGCCGACGGTCGCAATGAGCAACGAGAGCAGGTACCACGGATTTGCTTCACCCGAGAGCGAACGCGTGTGCGTGACGATGGTCACGACGCCGACGACCGCGATGGTCGTTCCGATCAACGCCTGACGCGTCGGCGCGCGCTTGCTGAAGAACGCCCAGTCGAGCAACAACACGATCACGGGCACGGCGGTGACGATCAACGCAGCGATGCCGGACGGAATGCCCTGCTGGGCCCACACCACCAGACCATTGCCGATACCCGACAGCAACACGCCGGTGAGCACGGCCATCTTCAGATCCACCTTCGCCATGGGCTGCGGATCGCGCCAGCGCAACCACGCATACATGGCGAGGCCCGCGATCAGGAAGCGCGCCGAGCCGCTGATGAACGGCGGAATATGCTGAATGGCGACCGCGATCGCGAGATACGTCGTGCCCCAGATGAAATAGATGGCGGCGAAGGCGGCGAGCAGACCCACCGACAATCGGGCGGTGCTGGAAGAAGACATGGAAAATCCTTTGGCTCGGTTGGATACTCTACCGCGGACTGGCAAGCAGTACAGATTCAGGTAGACTGACCCGCGACCAATACAGTTGAGGTCGAGCATGTCCGCCGAAGAACCGCTGCTCTACGAACGCGTCGCCCGCATGGTCGAAGCGCAGATTGCCAGCGGAGCGTTGCGGGGTAATGAACGCATTCCTTCGGTTCGCTCCATGAGCCGCACGGCCAAGGTCAGCATCTCCACGGTGGTGCAGGCCTATCTGCATCTGGAGAACATCGGACTCATCGAAGCGCGACCTCAGTCCGGGTTTTATGTCCGCCCGCCGGCGCGCGCCGCTGTTCCGCCGCCGCGCCCCAAAGTCAGTCGCTCGCGCCGTCCAATCTCCGTCGCAGCGGAAACACTCGATACATGTCGTGAGGCACTGGCGCGTCCGGACATCCTGCAACTCAACGGCGCCTTCACGTCGCCCACCTTGTATCCGAATCAGCGGCTCAACAATCTGATTCGCGAAGTCCTGCGCGACCATCCCGCGCACGCCGGCGAATGTTTGCTGCCGCCGGGACACGAGGAACTGCGACGACAAGTGGCTAAACGAATGACGTTCGCCGGCGCACCAGCGGATCCAGCGCACGTCGTGATCACGGGCGGCACGATGGATGCGATCACCATGTCGCTGCAGGTTCTCTGCAAGGCCGGCGACACCGTGCTGGTGGAGTCGCCCACTTACTTCGGCGTGCTGCAGGTGGTCGAGTACCTCGGGTTGAAAGTGGTCGAGGTTCCGAATCACACGAGCACCGGCATCGACGTCGACGCGGTCAGAAACATTGCACGCACGACGCGGCTCGCCGCGGCCGTGCTGATGCCCAATTTCAACAATCCCACCGGCAGCGTCACGCCCGAGGACGCGAAGCGCGAGATCGTTTCGATTCTCACCGCGGCCGAAGTGCCCATCATCGAAGATGACATCTACGGCGACCTGCACTACGGCAACGTGCGCCCCACTTCGCTGCGCGCCTATGACGACGCGGGCCTGGTGATTTCCTGTGGTTCGGTGTCCAAGACCATCGCGCTGGGCTATCGCATCGGCTGGGCGGTGTCGCCGCAGTTCCATGCCGATATCGCGCGCGCCAAATTCTTCTCGTCGGTGGCTTGCCCAACGCTGCAACAACTGGTGCTCGCGCGTTACTACGCGAGCGGTGGCTACGATCGGTATCTGCGCCGCGTGCGCACGACGCTGGCGTCCAATTCGCAGAGCGCGGTCGACGCGATCATTCGTTACTTTCCGCCGGGCACTCGCGTGGCGCGGCCGAGCGGCGGCATCGTGCTGTGGATCGAATTGCCCGCCGGCGTGGACGGCGCGGAGTTGTTTCGTACCGCGCTCGCCAGCCGCATCGGCATCGCACCCGGCCTGGTGTTCTCGGCCAAGGCCGACTATCGCAATTACATCCGCATCAGCTGCGGGATGCTGTGGACGGCGACCATCGAGCGCGCCATCGAGAAGCTCGGCCGGCTGGTGGCCGGCATGGCCAGAGCGAGCTGAATCGAGGGCGCGCATGATGAGTCGGTCAACACGGTGCATTCCGCAGGCCAATCTTCAGCAGCGTAAGCACGCCCGCTTCCAGGATCAGCACCGCGGTAAACGTGACCAATACGAACGCCATGGCGATTTCCTCCGTCGCAACCCCGGTCTTTACCGACTGCTGGCAGTCCGTATGACCTGACGATCGACCTCGGCCTGCGCCGCGATCGGCTCTTCGATCTGAGTAATGGTGACCTCACCGGCCGGCAACGGCGTACGCGAGGCGTTCCATTCCAGAACAGACAGCAGGGTCAAGCTGATGACCACCGCGGCCGTGACTGTCGTTACCAATCTCATGACTGTTCCCTCCATAAAGGCTGCTGTGAAAACCAGCGGGCAAGAACCGACTGCCGTACCGCATGCGGAACCGGAGTGCGGCGTGACTCGACGGGCTCGGCCCATTGCAGCCGCAGCTGCTCCGGGTCGGGTTCGGCGCGGCGCGCTGCTTTCTCCAGTTTCAAACGGTCGGCTTTCAGCCTGGCCAGGGTCATGAACAAGTACTCGTCCATAAAAACCTCCGTTGAGATATGCATCTCGGTTATGGAGGCGTAGCGTATTCCTGGCGTTTTCCCGCGAATAGCGATACTTTGTGTCCGCTATCTATGATTTAAAGTCACAGCAAAAGCGATTTTTGCGACCGCCATGAAGCGCATACCGGTGGGCCCCCTGCGGGCATTCGATGTCGCCGCCCGGAACCTGAACCTGAGCGCGGCGGCCGAGGAAATGAACGTCACCCACGCGGCGGTCAGCCGGCAGGTGAAGCAGCTGGAAGAGCGATTGGGGGTGAAGCTGTTCGAGCGCCTGCCGCGCGGCTTGCGGCTGACGGCTCAGGGCGCCCTCTTGGCGGAAGGCACCCGTGCCGCGTTCGACCGACTGGCGTCGGCGCTCGAAGATGTGTCAACGCCGACGGCGCGGCGGAAGCTGACCATTTCGACGTTCTCTTCTTTCAACGCTCGCTGGCTGATGCCTCGCTTGCGATCGTTCTCTATGTTGTTCCCGGACGTCGATCTTCAAGTGATCACCACGGCGCAGCTGGTCGACTTCGCCCGGGAGGATGTGGACATCGGCATTCGATTCGGTCGCGGCAACTATCCGGGCCTGCACGTCGTGCCGTTGTTCCGTCCGAGAGACGTCGTGGTGTGCTCGCCAGCCCTGCTGAAAGGCGGGCCGCCGTTGAAGAACATCAACGATCTGCGTCACTTCACCTTGTTGCACGATGATTCACATCGCAGCTGGACTCGATGGTTGGAAACCGTCGGCGCCAAAGGCGTCAATCCCCGTCGCGGCATCGTCTGTGGCGATCGCAACTCGATGCTTCAGGCGGCGTTGGAAGGCCAGGGCGTGGCGCTTGCCTCGGCAGTGTTCGCTGCCGGCGAGCTGGCCGCCGGTCGGCTGGTGAAAGTGTTCGACACCGAAGTGGCGTCCGAATATTCGATTTACGCGGTGTGCCTGCCCCGGCGGTTGAACGACCCGGTGCTCGCGGGCGTCATCGACTGGCTGGAGAAAGAATCGAAGTCGTCGCACGACGTGTTTCCGCCGCCGGCGGAGTGAGCGGTTCTTTTTGCCCAACTATTTTTTCTTGCCGAACAGGGCTTCGAGCTCGGCGCGAGCTTTATCGGCCGCGGAAGGTTCGGAAGCTTCGCTCTTCGAGCCGCCAAACAGCGCATCCAGCTCCGCTTGAGCTTTGGCGGCGGCGTCGGTGGTCTTGGCCGAGTAAGCGTCCTGGCGAGGTTTGAAGTAGTCGCAGAAGTTCGCCCGCTCTTTGTCCTTCACTTCCTCGGCGATGGGCTCGCGACAATGCTTGGCGACGCTGATGCTGTACCACTCGCAAAGTTTGCAGACGTGCAGTTCGGCGTGGCACTGGCGACATTCTTCGAGGCGGCGCAGGGGCAGAGTCAGATCTGCCAGGGAGGCGCCGCATTTCCAACAGACCAGAGCCACGGCGTCACCGGTGCTTCTGGTCGTTCTGGGTGGCGATCTCGTCGTAGCCGCGGCCGATGAATTCGATCAGGCAGATGCCGTGACCGAACGGGTCGGCGAGCATGGCGATCTTGCCCCAGTTGTTGGTTTTCACCTGAGTCTCGAGCCGGGCGCCGGCATTGCGAGCGCGATCCAGCGCACCTTCGATTTCGTCGACCACGAAATCCAGGTGCACGGGCGTCCAGTGACGCGCATACGAGCGCAGGTGCCGGCTGGTTGCGGAGGCCACGGTGCCGTTGGGCTTCACCAGCAGATAAATGGGCGAAGTCGAACCCAGCAGCTCGACCGCGTCCGAGCCAAAACGCCGACCCACGTGCAGGTTGAAAGCCTTGCAATAGAAATCGGTGGCCTTGGCCAAATCGTCAACGTCGATATTGACCAGCATTCTGGCGGTCATCGAGAACCCTCGGCGCTACTTAACTAAAGTCGAAAGATTAACGCGTCGGCGTCCCGAACACAGTAGTCGCCGGCGGACGACTCGCATGCATGCTGCGGCGTGATAAGTGTCATGCCTTGCGGCTGGCAGATGCGACTCCATAAAGGGTGTCAGGATACTACCCATGAACGCCAATACCTCCTTAGCTTCCACCCATACCGCCGAGCCCCGGCGCGTCGCCCGACTGGTGCAATCCGTGAGCACCCTGGAAGGCGGCGGCTTCCCGGTGCGCCGGCCGTTCCCCACGCCGGGCTTCAGCCACTTCGATCCGTTCCTGCTGATCGATCACCTCGGCCCCGTGCAATGGCCGCCGGGCGGCCCGATCGGCGCGCCCGATCATCCGCATCGCGGGTTCGAAACCGTCACTTACGTGCTCGCGGGCGAGAACGAGCATCGCGACTCGTTCGGCAACGCCGACGTGCTGCGCCCGGGCGACGTGCAATGGATGACCGCCGGCGGCGGCGTGATTCATTCAGAGATGCCGACCGAGCGCTTTCATCGCGAAGGCGGTGCACAGGAAGGTTTCCAGATCTGGGTCAACCTGCCTGCCGTCGACAAGATGATGACGCCGCGCTATCAGACCTTGCGCGCCACGGATATTCCGCAAGCGACGACGGCTGACGGCCGCGTGCTCGTTCGTGTCATTGCCGGCGAGTCTTGTGGGAAGGCTGCACGCATCGACACGCGAGTGCCGATTCAGATGCTTCACTTCACCATTCAGCCGGGTGGTGAGTTGTTGCAGTCGGTGCCGGCTGAGCAGAGCGGCCTCGTGTATGTGTTCAAAGGCGCCGCGACGATTGGCAGCGATCAGCGCAAGGTTGAGGAAGGGCAGGCTGCGTTGCTTGGGTCGGGTGACTCGGTGCAGCTCAGCGTTGCCGCTGAAGCTTCCGGCCCGGCAGAGATTTTGCTGCTGTCAGGCAAGCCGTTGCACGAGCCTGTCGCGCGATATGGCCCGTTCGTAATGAACACGCGCGAGGAAATCGAGCAGGCGTTCCGTGACTATCAGAGCGGTCGCTTCGGATTGATTCCGCCGAGGACGTAAACGCAACGATGTCGGCGCAACCTCATCGGAGGCTGCGCCGACCTGCTGCATAGTTAGGTTTTGCTTGACGAAACGCTCGCGGCGGGCGCCGCTGTCGTCTCACCCACCTTCACGGTCTTTCGATTGTCGTCGGGTAGCCGGTCGATGAGCTTGTTGTATGGGTCGAAGCCGACCTCGTAGGGCATGGCGTCGACTGTCATCGTGATCTTGCCGCTGGACTGCGTGATTCGCTGGCGCTCCAGATAAAGCGGCTTTTCGGTGCGCTCGCTCTCGCCCGCTTCGCGAGCGAACACGCCGACCTCGATCCAATCATCCAAGCCAAGCTCGGTCTCACGACCCATGCCGTCGCTCTCGCGCTTGGCTGCCTCGTACTCGATGGTCACATCGAACTTCCCGTCGCGCGGAGTCACCGAGGCCGAGACCACCCGGTTGTCGTAAAAGATGATCTTGGCGAGCAACTCGTCGATCAACGGATGCTTCTCCGCTGCAGCCTGGGCGCGAATGTAATCGACCAGTTCCAGAGTAGTCGTGTACGGCGGCTGCTGATACGCCTTGTCTCGAATGTAATTCGCGAGCGCGCGGTTCAGATTCTCCTCGCCGATCTCGTCACGCAGGCGATACAGCACCAGCGAGCCTTTGGCGTAGTGAATGTACTGCTGATCCTCCACCCGCATCAGCGGCAACTCCTCGATCAACTCGCCGCCGCGGCCGCGCAAATATCGGTCGAGCTCATATTTGAGAAACCGCCGCATGTGCTCGCGCCCGTACTCCTTCTCCATGACCATGAGCGCCGAGTACTGCGACAGCGACTCCACGATCATGGTCGAGCCCTGCACGTCCGCGCCGATGACCTGGTGGGCCCACCATTGATGCGCCATCTCGTGCGCGGTCACATAAAACACATAGTCGATGTCCTCGGGATCGCGCAGGTCGGCGATGAAGCCAATGCTCTCCGAAAACGGAATGGTGTTCGCGAAACTCTGCGCGAATTTCGCATAGCGCGGGAACTCCAGGATGCGCACCTGCTTGTGCTGGTACGGCGAGAAGTTCACGGTGAAATAGTCGAGCGACTTGCGAGTCGCATCGATCATGCGATCGACGTTATAGGCGTGCTTCGGATCGTGATAGATCTCGATGGGCAGACCGTTCCACTCGCCGCGCTTCACTTCCCAGCGCGCCGACAGGAAACAATAGAACGGCAGCATCGGCCGATCCATTTTGTAATGGAAGTAGCGCCGCCCGTTCGACACCCATGCACGCTGCAGATATCCCGGCGCGAGCGCGATCTGATCCGCGCTGGTGCTCACCGTGGCTTCGAAGTTGATCCAGTCGGAGTCGACGATGCCCATGCTGTAGCGAGCTTTCTCGTCTTCCAGTTTGGCCTTGCGAGGCACTTCGCCGAGATCGCGCTTACGACGTTCGTTGCGATCCAGAATCTGCTGCGACTCGTCGTAGCCGAAGCGCGGCATCTCGCCGCTGTTGAAGAAAGTGCCGTTGGCGTTGAGCGTCGAGCGCAGATCGCCCGCGCGCGTCGAGGCAGGCATGCCGCTATTGGTGAAGCCGCGCTCCGCGCGCTCTAAGACAAAATCGAAATCGAGCGACGCGCCGGGAGCCAACGGTTCAGGCAACGTGTAGATCCGCATGCCGGCGGCGCGATCGTCGTGCTTCACCGCCAAGCCAGCGGGCGCAGTGACCCGCAGCCGCGAATCCACGTTGGTGTAAACGTGCAACTCGGGAATCGGCGCATCGTGTTTGTTGACCAGCCGATAATGACCACGGATCTCATAGCGGCGTTCTTCGGGGAAGATATCCACGTCCGCTCGCACGTCGACGACGCGCGGCTGGGGCAGATCCTTGAACTTGCGATATTCCTTTTCGAAGCGCGCCTGGCGATCCAGCGCCGCGTCGCTGGGCAAGTACTCGTTGAGGATGTTGGTGTTATAGAAGATCCAACCGCCCGTGGCGAAGAGCGCAATGACCAGCGTTGCAAGCACCGCGCCTTGCGGGCCGCGCATACTGCCGACCGCCTGACGCAGGCGCAGCCCCCATCGTGACGCTGTACCTCGCACCCAGAACGCATTCGCCAGTACCACCAGAATGGCCGCGAACACGGTCCAGTAGCTTTGGAACCACGCCCAAGGCTGCAACAAATGACCGTACCCGTTCATGTCCGAGTACGTCATCTGCGGCGCGCCGCCGTAGATATACAAATTGTGCTCATAGCCGATCTGGTTGAGCACGATCTGCGCGAGCAGCACCAGTATCAGCAGCAGATAGCCCATGAACTTCTGGTTGCTGACGACCTGCAGGAACAGCGCCAGCACACCCATCAAGATCCAGGGCCACGCGTCGACGAACCCCGCTTGCAGATACAGCAGCGGCTCGAGATTCGTATAGCCATGCCACAACTGGAAGCCGATCGCCGCCAGCACGCCAAAGAATACAAAGGCCAGAACGACAGCGGTGATCGCACCGAGCTTGGCCAGCAGTGGCACCCAGTTCGGCACCGGCATCGAATCGGTCACTTCCGATAGCTTGGCATCCCGCTCGCGCCACAACACGTCGCCGGCATAGAACGTCACGATGATGATCAGCAGGAACTGATAACTGCCCTGCATGGACTCCATCATCAGCGCCGTGACCGGATGGATCGGCGTGCCGAAGGTATTGTCCATGGCCAGCGAGCCGCCCAGATAATTGAACAGGCCGAAGGCCAGCAACACCAGGAACGGAATGCTCCGGAGCACGGACTTGGTGTCGAACCACACTAGGTGCGTGAACTGACGGAACGCCGTTGCGCCGTCGAACTGTCGCGAAGAGTTCCGAAGTGGAACTGAAGGTCCACCGGCGCCAGTCGATGCACCGATCGAGGGAGCTTCGAGATGCGCCGCACGCCGCCACCAACGCTTCTTCGCTCGCTGGCGCTGCGGCTTGAACAGCAGCTGGGTCAGGACCAGCAGGACGACGGCGACGCCCGCCCACAGCATGCGGTTCAACAACACCAGCCCGGTGACCTCGGGCAACTGCACGTTGCGCTCGGCGACCGACCAATAGCGCATGACCTGCGATATCGCTTCGCCGCCAAGCGGGTCGATCAGCGCGGAAATCGTGTCGTATTGAATATCATCGGTCAGCGCACCAGCGATGGACCACAACGTTAGAAACGCGACGACGCCGAGAAACACCAGCAACAAGCGCCGCGTCGTCACCGCGAGCAAGCCCAGCAATCCACCGACGAACAGCAGATTGGGAATGATGATGACGGCGAAGCCCCACAGATACGGTTGCCACGAGAATGGCCCCAGCCGCTGCGGATCGATCCACGGCATGAACGAACCGAGGATCATGCCGAGCGCCGTGATCGCCATCACGATGAGCGCCATCACGAATCCCGCGGCAAACCGTCCCCACAGGTAATTCGACTTGCGCACGGGTTTGCTGAAGAACAGCTCCTCGGTGCCCAGCTCGAAGTCGCGCAGCAGCGGCTGGGCGATCAACGCGACAGCGACGAACATGCCGAGCGTCGAGAACACATCGAGGAAAGTCAAAATGACATACGGCGCGTTGCGATGAACGTTGCCGATGCCCTCGCCTATAGTAATGATGCTGCTGGTAGTCGCGGCGAACGCGAGCAGAGCGAACACCAATGCGATCACCCACGGCAGCGGCGAGCGCAGCTGATAACGCAGCTCGAAGCGAAAGAATTCCCAAAGCATGCGCGACTCCTTGCTCAGGCAGCCGCAGCGTTGACCGCGCCGTGCTGGCGCAGGCGCTGGAAATAGACATCCTCCAGATCGGGATCGACGGCCGCGAAACCGTCTTCGGGCCGCTGTTCGCTGTACACGTGAATCAATGGCTCGCCGGCGATCAAACGAGTGGAGAGCACGGTGTAGCGCGATTGATATTCCGGCAGCGCCGCCTTGCTGACCAGCTTGCTCCACACTCGATCGCGCATGGCCGCGATGGCCTCGCGCGGCTCGCCGCTCATCAGTACTTCGCCTCGACAGATCATGGCCATGCGCGGACAAAGATCGGTCACGTCCTCAACGATGTGAGTCGAGAGAATCACGACCACCTGGCCGCCGATGTCGGCCAGCAGATTCAGGAAACGATTGCGCTCCTCCGGATCGAGGCCGGCGGTGGGCTCGTCGACGATGACCAGCTTGGGATTGCCGAGCAGCGCCTGTGCGATGCCGAAACGCTGACGCATGCCGCCGGAGAACGTTCCGAGCTTACGTTTGCGAACGTCCCACAGATTCACTTGCCGCAGCAGCGCCTCGACCACGTCGGCGCGCTCGCCGCGATTCAAATAACCTTTCAACACGGCGAAGTGGTCGAGCAGGCCGAGCGCGCTGACCTTCGGATACACGCCGAAGTCCTGCGGCAGATAACCGAGCGTGCGCCGGATCGCGGGTTTGTCCGCGATCGCGTCGACGCCGTCGAAAGTGATGGATCCAGAATCGGGATCCTGCAAAGTCGCGATGGTGCGCATCAGCGACGACTTGCCCGCGCCGTTGGGGCCGAGCAGTCCGAACATGCCGGCGGGAATCTGCAAAGAAACATCGCGCAACGCGGCCACGTTGCCATAGGACTTGGACAGGTTCCGGATCGTGAGCACGAGCATCTCCTCCTGCGAATGGAGGAATGGATGCGAGGGACGCCTACAAGGTTGCAGGGCCCTGCGAATATCGGCTGTTGCGCTCGCGCGTTTCCTGCTCGTTCTGACGCGCTTCGAGGTGCCGCCCTTCGACGGCGTAATAGATGAGATAGGCCACGCCGATCCCGAGCGGCACCAGACCCCAGAACCCCGGCAGGTCGTCACCGATGAGCGAGGCCGACACCACCGCCACGCCGATGAAAAACCACACCAGGCCCGGCAGCAGCGAGCTGCGACGCCGGCTGCGGCCGTCGATCAGCTCCAGCGGCAAGGGCGGAACTTCCATGCCGCGCTCGATCGCGGCCATGCGCTCGGCGTGGTGCAGCTCCATCAAGCGACGGCGCTTCTTATAGTTGAGGGCGATCCACAGGATCGGGATGGACAGCGGCACGCCCACACCGAACATGATGGCCACCAGGGGAACGAGATCGTTCATGTTGCCTGCCTCGAAAGACCAAACTGTCTAGCTCTGGGGGTTCAGACGCCGCAGCCCCCATGCAAGGTTGCACCGGTAGTCTGCCGATACTGGTCCGTGCTTGTTCCCTACCCATGGAAACTTCCCTCCAAAAAGGGGGTCGGCCAACGACCGGATGTAACCGGCCGACGGCGGCGGTGTTAGGACTAATAAACCGCCCACGTTGCTACAGTGACACCCACTGCAACCTTTCGCCCACCCCACACGTCCCAACCGCCAATGACGTCCTCGTCAGCTTCCCAGGCAGACGCCGACATTTCAGAGCGGCTGCAGGCCAAGCAATACCGCGAGGCGTTCGCGCTCTTGCTGCCACGTTATCGGGACAAGGTTTTCCGTCTCATATTCAGTATGTTACGCGATCGCGCCAGCGCTGAAGATACGACTCAGGACGTGTTCCTGAGGATCTGGCGCGCGCTGCCGGGCTTCGCCGGCCAGTCGCAGCTGTCGACCTGGATCTATGCCATCGCCAAGAACGGCGCGCTGTCGGAGATCCGCAAGCGCAAGCCGACGGTCTCGCTGGATCAGAACGACGACGAGGACAGCTACAACCCCGCGGTCGCCGCCCTGGCCGCGCCCGATGCCGACGACTCGGCGACGGTCAGCGTCGGCCAGTTGCTGGATCAGCTGCCGGAGCGGTATCGCCAGGCGGTGGTGCTGTTCTATATGGAGGACAAGTCCTACGAGCAGACGGCGACTAGCCTGGGTCTGCCGTTGGGGACGGTCAAAGCCTTGCTTCATCGGGCCCGCAAGCGCCTAATCGAGCTGACCAAGGAAGCGGAGGCCGCTCCAACCGAGGACGTGTCCGCCGCCAGTTGAGCCATGAAGCCAAACGATCATTCCAAGTGGGACGATAGCCTCCAGGACTGGCTGGATGGCGAGCTGAACGACGCCGACCGTGCGGCGTTCGAAGCTCATCTCGCCCGTTGCGAGCTGTGCCAGGGCAACCTCGGCGACTTCGAGGCGCTGGACGCCGCGCTGGTCGAGGCTGCTCCGCCCATGGAGCTGAACACGGCCTTCGACCAGCAGCTGTTCGCCAAGATCGACGCCATCGACGAGACCAAACGCGTTGAGGCACGGCGCCGCCTGGAGCAGGAATGGCAGGATCAGATGAATGCGCTGGCGCGTAACTGGCGGCGCACGCTGGCTTTCGTGATCCCCGGCGTTGTTGCCGGCATCGTGCTGGCTTTTGCGCTGATGAGCTGGCTGGACAGCTCGGGCATCACCAACAACCTGGTGGCCCAAGGCGCGGCTGAACTGGGTGGCCGCTCGATCGATTACCTCCGGCTCGGCATCACCGCTGTGGTGGGCGCCGCGTTCGGCATGCTGGTCGCGCCCTGGCTGGCCAGACTGGCGGACTGACTCCCCCGGTGGAAGCAGCGGCTGCAGACGGAAACTGAGCGCCGTCCCTGTCCATTGCGACGGAATCCTCTAGAATCCCGCGCCCTTGGCAGCAGCCGCTACGCCTAGCGTGTAACAACAACATGGGCATCTCTTCGACCGCCTCCGCCGAGGCTGACCGCAACGGCGCCGATCGCAAGCTCGTCCTGCTCGCGCTGGGCGTGGTGTTCGGCGACATCGGCACCAGTCCGCTGTACGCCCTGCGCGAATGCTTCCATCCCGACCACGGCATCGCGGTGAACGAAGCCAACATCCTCGGCCTGCTCTCCTTGATTCTGTGGTCGCTGGTGCTGGTCATTTCCATCAAGTACGTCGGCATCGTGCTTCGGGCCGACAACCGCGGCGAAGGCGGCGTGCTGGCGTTGAGTACGCTGGTGTCGACCGCCACACCGAATTGGAAACTCTGGGGGCCGGTGAGCGCGGTGGGCTTATTCGGGGCGGCGCTGTTCTTCGGCGACGGCTTCGTCACACCCGCGATTTCGGTGTTGAGCGCGATGGAGGGCCTGGAGGTCGCCTCGCCGAAGCTGGAGCGGTTCGTGCTGCCCGGCGCGGTGGCCATCCTCACCGGCTTGTTTCTGATCCAGCGGCATGGCACTGGCGCGATGGGCCGTCTGTTCGGACCCATTACGCTGACCTGGTTCCTGACCCTGGCCGGACTGGGCCTGCTGCACATCGGGGAATCGCCCGGCGTCCTGCTGGCCATCAATCCTCTGCATGCCGTGCATTTTTTCATCAACAACGGCGGCATCGGGTTCGTCACGCTGGCCTCGGTGTTCCTGGCGGTGACCGGCGGTGAAGCGCTGTACGCCGACATGGGCCACTTCGGTCGCTCGCCCATCCGCAAGGGCTGGTTCATGGTGGTGTGGCCGGCGCTGGTGCTGAATTACTTCGGCCAGGGCGCGCTGCTGCTCACCAATCCACAGGCCGTCTCGAATCCGTTTTATCTGCTCGCGCCGAGCTGGCTGCTGCCGATAGTCATCGTGCTCGCGACCTGCGCCACCGTGATCGCTTCGCAGGCGGTGATCTCGGGCGTGTTCTCGGTGACGCGGCAGGCGCTGAACCTTGGCTACCTGCCCCGCCTGCGCGTGACGCACTCCTCCGAGGAAGAAATCGGCCAGGTGTATGTGCCGACGGTGAACTGGCTGCTGTTCGCCGGCACGCTCATGCTGATCCTCACCTTCCGTTCCTCCAGCGCGCTCGCCGGCGCGTACGGCATCGCCATCTCGAGCACCATGCTGATCGACACCATCCTGGTGATCATGCTGTTACGAGTGCGCCAGGAGCCGCACAACCGCAAGATCATCGCGCTGTTGTCGGTGATCCTGCTGGTGGAGCTGGCGTTCTTCTTCTCCAACATGCTCAAGTTCGACGATGGCGGCTGGCTGCCGGTGGTCGTCGCGATCGGCATCTATGTGTTGATGAGCACGTGGCAGGAAGGTCGGCGCACGCTGGCGTGGCTGATTGCGCGCGAGCAAATGCCGGTGCGCGATTTTCTAACCATGATAGAGAAAGACCCGCCGACGCGAGTCGAAGGTACGGCGGTTTATCTCGCCGCCGAAGCAGGCGGGATGCCGCGCGCGCTGTTGAACAATCTGAAATTCAACCGCGTGCTCCATCAGCGCAACGTGCTGCTCACCTTCGTACGACCCGAAATCCCGTTCGTTCCGCCGGAGGAGCGCATCGAAGTACAGCACCACGGCGACAGCTTGTGTCGTATCACCGCGCGTTACGGCTTCATGGAAACGCCGAACGTCGTCGCGGCCCTGCGCGCAGCGGAAGAGAAAGGCGTGGCGTACGAGCCCGACACGACCGTATATGTGGTGGGCCGCGAGAATCCCACGTTCACCACGGGCTCGGGCATGCCGCTGTGGCGCAAGCGATTGTTCGCCTTCATGGGCCGCAACAGTCAGCTCGCGGCCATTCACTTCGGCGTGCCGAGCCATCGGCTGCTGGAAGTGAGCAGTCAGGTAAAGCTGTAACGGGTGACGACTCGGTCGCGAGGACCTGTTCTGGTGCAGCCAGCGGCCGACATGCACCGGTTCAATTCAACAATTCGGCCATCTCGATGACCGACTTGGCGACATCGCCCATGCGCCGGTTGCGCTCCATGGCCATGCGCCGGAGCGTGTGATACGCCTCGTCTTCGCTCAGATTGCGCGCCTTCATCAACAGCCCTTTGGCGCGCTCCACGAACTTGCGCTCGGCGAGCTTCTGTTGCGCCTGGCCGAGCTCGGTACGCAGACCGGAGATGTAATCGAACCGCGCCAGCGCCACTTGCAGTATGGCGGGCACACGAGCCGCTTCGAGCCCGTCGACCACATAGGCCGCAGCGCCGGCGCGCACGCCGTTTTCAATAGCCTGCGACGAAGCCTCTCGCGCGAACACGGCGAATGGCACCGCTGCAGAGCCCATGGCGTCGAGCAAACGATCCAGCAGATCGACCGAAGGCGAGCGCGCCTCCAGCAACAGGACGTCGGGCCTGCCCCGCTCCAGCGCGGGTGACAAAGCACTATCGAGGGGCACAACTTCGGTCAACTCATGACCGCCGAGTTGCACGCCCGTTCTCAGGATCTCCGCACGGTCGGAGGATTCAGCGATGACGAGCACACGCACGATGCACGCTCACTCTTGGGTAGGTTCCGATACCTACCGCGTTGCAATGAGTGTGCCAGTGCCGTCGGACAGTTTTATTAACGTTCGATGTCAGTCGGCTTCGAGCCGCGGACCCGGATCAGTGAACGCGCTGGCCAGGCCGAGCAGCGCCGGTAGTTCCGCGCGAATGAGGAACGTCGGCACGCGCGAGACATAGTCGGTGAAACGTCCTTTGTCCTCGAATCGATCCCGAAACCGCGAGCTCGTGAACATCGGCCCGAGCCCCGGAGCGATGCCGCCGCCGATATAAGCGCCACCGAGCGCACCGAGTGTGAGCACGAGATTGCCCGCCATCGTGCCGAGCAAGGCGCAGAACATGCTGACTGTTTCGAAGCACAGCCGACACGTTCCTTCCTGCGCGCGCTTGGTGATGTCCGGCGGCGTGAGCACGTCGGGAACGATTCCTTCGACGCCGCACAAGGCGTCGTACAACGTCACCAATCCCGGACCGGACAACACGCGCTCCGCTGAAACATGCGAGAAGCGCTGTTGAAGCTGCTGGAGCACGGCGACTTCACGTTCGTTCATCACCGACAACGTCACATGCCCGCCCTCGCCTTGTAGCGGGATCCAATGCTGGCCCGTCGGAATCAAACCCGAGACGCCGAGGCCCGTGCCAGGCCCGATGACCGCGATGGCCGCGTTGGGCTGCGCTTTGCCGCCGCCGATCTGTTCGAGATCCTTGCCTTTGAGATGGCGCACGGCCATGGCGAGCGCGGTGAAATCGTTGAGCACGATGAGACGACGCAGCTTCAACTGCTGCCGGGTATGCGCGGCGGAGAACTGCCACACATGATTCGTCATTCTGATGATGTCGCCTGTGACCGGGCCGGCGATCGCCAGCGCCGCCTCCAGCGGCCGGCCGCGAACATTCGCGCCGACTCGTTTGAGATATTCCTCGGCGGCCGACACCAGATCGGGATAGTCGGCGCAGGCGAGTACGATCTCGTCGCGACGGTCCATGCCGTCTAGCAGAGCGAAGCGCGCGTTGGTGCCACCGATATCCGCGATCATGCGCGGCGGGACTGTTGCTTGGATCATGTGCTGCGGCCTTGATTTGAGCTCACGGCGCCCAGTAGATATCGATGGGCACTTCTTTCTGCTGCAGCACCGAGCGCACTGGCAGCTCGGCCACCGGCCCCGCCGCTTTCGCTCGTTGATAGACCTGCCACTTCGACTCTCCCTCGATATGAAGAATGATACGGCGCGAGTCCAGCAACGCCGACAGATTCAAGCTGAGCCGTGCATGCGGCGCGGTCAGCGCGTTGATGGCGATGCAACCTGGCGCAGCCGTGCGATCCAGGGCCTTATTCAACGCCAGCGAGCCGGGAAATAGCGATGCGGTATGACCGTCATCGCCCATGCCCAGCAGCACCACATCGAACGGATGCGGCACTCTGGTCAACGCACGAGCGGCCCAGTCTGCCCCGGCCTCGGGCGCCGGCGCGGGATTCTTCAGCCCCACGAAATGGGCCGCGGCGGCAGCTCCGGTCAGTAGCGTTTCGCGCACCAGTTTTTCGTTGCTGGCGGGCTGGTTGGTCTCGACCCAGCGCTCGTCCGCGAGGGTCACCCATACCTTGGCCCAGTCCAGCTTTTCGGTGCGCAGCTGTTCGAACAACTTCGCGGGAGTCCGCCCGCCGGACACGACCAGACTGGCCGCGCCGCGCTCCTGGATTGCTTCCTCGAGATCGACCTTGATCTCTCCGGACAACGCGTGCGCCAGGGCTAGCGAGTCCGGAAAGCGGTGTTCGTGAAGCCAGCTCATGGATGTCTCACAGCCCGTATCCCCCGGTATCTGGCGAGTATCTTATCCCGCTGGCGGGGAATCGACGCGGTTACAGCTCGTTGCGCCAGGCAAACCCGTCCCGGCCCAGCAAGGCGCTGGCCGCGGCCGGGCCCCAGCTGCCGGCGGTGTACGTCTTGGGCGGCTCGTCGGCCTGATCCCAGGCCTCGCGGATCGGGTCGATCCACGACCAGGCCGCGTCCAATTCGTCACGGCGCATGAACAAGGTCAAGTTGCCTTTGACCACGTCGGTTAGCAAGCGCTCGTAGGCGTCCAGGCGCGGCGCCTTGAAGGTCTCGGAGAAATCCAGGCTCAGATTGACTGGCCGCAGGCGCATGACCTCGCCCGGGAACTTGGCCAGCACGGTGAGCTCGATGCTCTCGTCCGGCTGCAGCTGAATGACCAGGCGGTTCAGGGCCTGCGGCGTGTCCGGGCGCTCGTAGATGGACAGTGGCACATCTTCGAACGTCACCACGATCTCGGACAGCTTTTCTTGCAGCCGTTTGCCAGTGCGCAGATAGAACGGCACGCCGACCCAGCGCCACGAATCGATGTCCACGCGCAGCGCTACGAACGTTTCGGTCTTGCTGCCAGCCGGCACATCCTTCTCGTCCTGGTAACCGACCACGGGTTTGCCGCCGGCGGCGCCGGCCTTGTATTGACCGCGCACGGTTCTCTGCAGGACGTCGCGACCGCGCAGCGGACGTAATGCGCGCAGTACTTTCAGTTTCTCGTCGCGCATCGCGTCCGGATCCGAAGTGGCCGGCGGCTCCATAGCGATAATGCACAGTAGCTGGAGCAGATGGTTCTGGACCATGTCGCGCAAGGCGCCAGTCTCATCGTAGAACTGCGCACGGCGCTCCACGCCCAGCTCTTCGGCCACCGTGATCTGCACGTGCTTGACGCGGCCCCGCCGCCACAGCGGTTCGAACAGCGTATTACCGAAACGCAGCGCCAGCAGGTTCTGCACTGTTTCCTTACCGAGGTAGTGGTCGATACGGAAGATCTGCTTTTCAGTGAAGATGCGGCCGACGCGCTCGTTGATCTCGGCGGACGACTGGCGATCGTGGCCGAGCGGCTTTTCCAACACCACGCGCGAGCATGGTGTTACCAGCCCGTGCGCCGCGAGCCCTTCGCAAATCGGCGCGAACAAATCCGGCGCGGTGGACAGGAAGAACGCGCGCTCGTGATCGTCACAACCTTTGAGCTTCTGCGCGAGGCCGGAGAAGTCCTCGGAGGACGATGCGTCCACCTTCAAGTAGTCCACATGTTGTGAAAATTCTGCCCAGCGTTTCTCGTCGTAATCCTTGCCGAGGTGCTGCTGACAGCTGGCTTGAACCTGCGCCAGATACTCCTCGCGGGACAACTCGCCACGCGCCACGCCGAGCACGCGGGATTTGGGCGAGAGATAGCCGGACGCCTTCCGGCGATACAGAGCGGGCAACAGCTTACGCATGGCCAGATCGCCAGTGCCGCCGAACAGGACCAGATCGAAAGTCGGGAGAGGTTGCATGAATACTGACGCCTTGCAGGAAATCCTCGATCGCGCCCGCTAACTTAGCGTCCTGGAGAGACGCCGGCAAACCACGGCTGCGCAAATTGCACGAATCGCCGCCGGCCGTAGTCGAAAGGGGCACGAGACATTTGTGGACATTTGTTTCAGCGAGCGGCTTCGATTCCGGTCCTGGCACGAATGACAGGTCGCGAATCATAGCGTGTGCGCTTGTCCCGAAGCGATGCGATGCCGAACTCGCTAGAATCCCGGCATGACCCAGCCGACGCCCACCGCCAGCCAGCCTACATGAAGACCAGCGCACCCTTGCATGAACGTGTGCGCTCCGTAACCGAGAGGATTCGCGAGCGCAGTCAGCCCACCCGTGGCGCCTATTTGGAGCGCATGCGCGAAGCGCAGCGCTCAAATAAGCCCACTCGCACCGGGTTGTCTTGTACCAATCTTGCGCATGGCTTCGCCGCCATGGACACGCAGGACAAAGAAACGCTGCGCGGTGCGCGCTGGCCTAATCTGGCTATCGTTTCTTCTTATAACGACATGTTGTCGGCGCATCGACCGCTGGAGCGCTATCCGGAGCTGATCAAGCTGGCCGCGCGCGAAGTCGGTGCAGTGGCGCAGTTCGCCGGCGGCGTGCCGGCCATGTGTGACGGCGTCACGCAGGGCCAGCCGGGCATGGAGCTGTCGCTGTTCAGTCGCGACGTGATCGCCATGGCCACGGCGGTCGCACTGTCTCACAACATGTTCGATGCCACGCTGTGTCTAGGCGTGTGCGACAAGATCGTTCCCGGCCTGTTGATGGGCGCGCTCACCTTCGGCCACCTGCCGACCATCTTCGTGCCCGGCGGGCCCATGACCTCGGGCATTCCAAACAAAGAGAAGGCGCGCATCCGCCAGCTGTTCGCCGAAGGCAAAGTGGGCCGCGACGCGCTGCTCGAATCGGAAGCGCAGAGCTATCACTCGCAAGGCACGTGCACGTTCTACGGCACGGCCAACAGCAATCAAGTGATGATGGAAGTGATGGGCCTGCATCTGCCGGGCGCGGCCTTCGTCACACCCAATACGCCGCTGCGCGATGCGCTCACCAGCGCGGCCGCTCGTCGAGCGGCGAAGATCACGGCGCTTGGCGATGAATACCTGCCGCTGAGTCAAACGGTAGACGAGCGAGCGATCGTCAATGCAATCGTCGGCTTGCTCGCGACCGGCGGTTCGACCAACCATACGTTGCACCTCGTCGCCATGGCGCGCGCGGCGGGCATCAACATCAATTGGGACGATTTCAGCGATCTGTCCGAAATCGTGCCGCTGCTGGCGCGCATTTATCCCAACGGCGCGGCCGACGTGAATCATTTCCACGCCGCTGGCGGCATGGGGTTTTTGATTCGTCAGCTGATCGGCTCGGGGTTGTTGCATCAGGATACTGTCACTGTCGTCGGCCAGGGCCTGGATGCGTACACACAGGAGCCGTGGCTGGCGCCAGACGGTTTGAGGTGGCGGCCTGCGCCCGAGCAGAGCGGCGATCACGAAGTGCTGCGCCCCATAACGGATCCCTTCGGTGCGGACGGCGGGCTCAAAGTGTTGCGCGGGAATCTGGGTCGTGGCGTGATCAAGACGTCCGCGGTCCAACCTCAGCATCGCGTGGTCGAAGCGCCGGCGCGTGTGTTCAACGATCAGGAAGACGTGATCAAGGCGTTCAAGGCTGGCGAGTTGTCGCGCGATTGCGTGGTCGTGGTTCGTTATCAAGGGCCGCGCGCCAATGGCATGCCGGAGTTGCATCAGTTGACGCCGACGCTCACGTCCCTGCAAAGCAAAGGCTTCAAGGTTGCGCTCGTGACCGACGGGCGCATGTCGGGAGCTTCAGGCGCGATTCCCGCGGCGATTCACGTGACACCCGAATGTCTCAATGGTGGGCCGCTCGAGAAGATCCAGGACGGCGACATCATTCACTTGGATAGTTACACCGGCGTGCTCGAAGTGCGCGTGCCTGACGCGGTGCTGCGCGGTCGCGTCGTGCCCAAGCCGGATTTGAGCCGCAACGGTTTTGGTGTGGGACGCGAGTTGTTTGCTACGTTCCGCGCTGCTGCCGGCGATGCCGAGGCTGGCGCGGCTTCGGTGTACGGCGGGCTCTGAGGCGGCGCTACCTGCAGGTCATCATTCATTAGTTATCAACTATTTATTATTCAATGAACATTCGATCCATTCTGGCGCTCGCCCCTGTCATTCCGGTGATCACGGTCGAGCACATCGACCACGCCGTGCCGCTGGCGCGCGCGTTGTGCGCCGGCGGTCTGCGCGTTCTGGAAGTTACATTGCGTACGGCTGCGGCGTTGCCTGCCATCGAAGCGATGCGGAAGGCTGTGCCCGATGCGGTGGTCGGCGTGGGGACGCTGGCTCGTCCGGGAGATTTCGTCACGGCTGGCAACGCGGGTGCTCAATTCGGCGTGAGCCCCGGGCTCACTGCTGAGATGGCCGCTGCCGCACGCGCGGCGTCGTTTCCGATGCTGCCTGGGATCATGACGCCAACGGAGTTGCTCGCTGGCTTGGGTTGGGGTTACGACACGTTCAAATTGTTTCCTGCCCAGCAGGCGGGCGGCATTGGCATGCTCAAGGCGCTGGGCGCGCCGTTCCCTGAAGTCGTCTTCTGCCCCACTGGCGGCATCACGCGGGCCACGGCGCCGGACTTTTTAGCGCTGCCGAATGTGGCTTGCGTGGGCGGTTCATGGGTCGTTCCGAGCGATAAGATTCGCGCGGGCGATTGGGCGGAAATCGAGCGACTCGCCAAGGACGCTTCGAGCCTGGCGAAGGCGAAGTAACAGTCGAGCGCCGCGCTTCGGCCATCCGGATTGTATTTGCCGCTCGCGGCGCGCTTGATCGAGCCGGCGCGTCCGGCTGACGACGAATGTTATTTGCCGCTTGCCGCGCGCTTCGGCTCGACTCCCGGGTCTGGCAGGAGCGCGAGTTGAATGGCCGGATCCGATGACGTCTCGGCCTTCGCGGCCGAGGCGGGCGTCGAGATCAAGGACAGCGTCTCCGCGCCGCTGAGCTCGCCGCTCTTCGAGGCCGCTGCCTTCGCTTCAGGTTTTGTTTCCGGACGGCGCATGGCCATCCATTGCCCGGTGGCCATCAACGCGAGCTCGCCGAAGTCGCCTCCGCTCGACGCCGCAGCGGCGTCGTTGCCTGCCTCTGCGCGCGCCGTCTCCGGGGGTGTTGCATCCACAGGCGCTTCGAGCTTGAAGGCAGCGAGGCGCATCGTTGCATTCGCCAGCGCCTGCGCGAATTTTCCCATCGACTGCGTGCTGTTCGGGTCGAACTTCTCGGACGAGTCGCCGACCGATGCTGAAGCTTCCGTCTCGGCTACCGGCGCGGAAGGAACATTTGGCTCGGCCGACCGCGGGCTACCCAGGTCCACTTTCGCAGGCTCAGCGCTCACCGCAGGTTCAGCACTGGCCGCGGTCTGGGCGATAGCTGCAGGTGCGGCAGGAACATTCTGTTCGGCCGACGAGAACAACGAAATCTCCGGAAGCAGATCTGGCAGTTGCTCGCCGCTGAGATCTACTTTCGCCTCTGCCTTCGTCGACTCGGCCGCTGACGCAGTGGAGACATTCGAACCGAGCAACATCGCGATCTCGGGGAGCAACTCCAGCGGCTGCGTGCTGCCGAGATCCACTTTCTCCGATCCAGCCCCGGACGCTGCCGAAACATTCGACTCGACCTCGGGCAACAACGGAACCCCCGACAGCATCTCCATCGGCTGCGTGCCGCCGAGATCCGCCTTCGCCGACTCCACTACCGCAGCGGTGGAAACATTCGGCGCCGCCGGCTGCGAGACAGCAGCGGTTGAAACATTCGGGGACGCCGGCTGAAGCCAGGCGCTCTCCGGCAACATGTCTAGCAGCTCATCGAGACTGGCCTCAGAACGCGGCGTGCTCGCCGGCCCCGCGCTCGCAACTACCGCAGCCTTCGCCGCCTCGGGCGGAGCTGACGCCGCAGGCTTCGCTGACTCCGGCGCGGCGGCCGTTGTGATCGAGGCAGCCTTCGCTGGCTCAGGCGCGGCGGTCGCGGCCGGGCGCGTGAGGGGCGTCGAGGCGGGCGGCCGAGTAATGGGAGTCGAGACTGGCGGCGTGTTCGCCGACGCCGGCGGTCGAGTAACGGGGGACGCCGCCTTGGTGACAGGCGGTCGCGTCACTGCGGCTGACGCCTTCGGCGCGGCCACAGGGCGCGAAGCGATGGGCTGCAGGGCGGCCATGCGCGCGGCCTTGAGCGCAGCTTGTTTGGCGGCGTCTTCCTTCGACGCAACAGGAGCAGGCGCAGGCGCCGAAGGCTTCTTCGATCCCGAAGGGCCGTTGGAAACTCTGGGCGGCGTCGGAGCTTCCGCGGCCAGCAAATCCGGCGACAACAACTCCTCGGAATCGTCCGCGACACCTCGCGCACGTTCCGTCATAGGCGTTTCGGAGGCAGCCGCCTTCTGCTCGCTCTCGAACACCTGCAAAACATCGCCGACCGACTTGCTCGCCGCAACTTTAGCGGCCAGCTCGTCCTCGCGTTTCTTGCGCTCTTCTTCCTGCTCGATGCGCCACTTCGGCAGCTCTTCCGGCTCCCGCTCGGCGACCTTGGATTCGAGCGAATCGGGATCGGACAGGTCCACCACGGTGATGGGCTTGCGCTTGACCGCATTCATCTCGGCTTCGGTCGGCAAAGCCGGCGGCACAGTGAGCGCCGCGTCGATCTCGGGCGTCGGCAAATCCTTGGTCACCAGCGACTGGCGCCCGATCAAATCGTAATAGAGCTGCAAATATTTCTGCAGCGAGCGCACGTATACGTAATTGGCGAGCGCATGCTTACGCGCCCCTTGCGCCATGTGCGTCCGCTTTTCCGGCGACAGCTGCATCACGCGCGTGATGCCTTTGACGAAGGCCGCCGGGTTACCCGGCTCGATGGCCACACCGTGCTGTCCGATCACTTCGCCCTGCGCGCCGATGCCGGTGGCCACGCAAGGTACCCCGCACAGCATCGCCATCACGACATTCATGCGCGCCTGATCGTTCACCGCGCTGGAACAAACGACATCGCACGCGTTGTAGAGTCCGTTGATATCGGACCATTCACCGAGCAAGTGCACGCGAGTAGCCAACGATCCACCGCCGACTAAAGCCATGAGCGGCGCATTGCCCTTCTGCACGCCGTGCCCCGCGAGCACCACTGCGACGTGGGGATTCACCTTGATCAACTCGCCGACGGCCTTGAGCAAAGTGGCATGGTCGAACTCAGGCTGAAACGGCGCCGCCATGCCGACGACGAATGTTTCTCCCGGCAGACTCAGCTCCTCGCGCAGCTTGCGGCGAGCAGCGAAGTCCGGCTTGAAACGCGTGGCGTCCACGCCCGGCGGCACGGTTTCATGCCCGCCATCGGGAAAGCCGACACGCCGATGCTGAGACGCCGCCGCCTCGGAGGTATAAACGATGCGGTCGGCGCCCGAAGCAAACTTCGCGGCGTACTTGAGCTTCTGACGATCGATGAAGCCGGCGTTCTTCGCCATCGGCACGGTGTCCGAAACACTCCACACCAGCTGCGGTTTCCATTCGCAGCGCTTACGAAGCATGGCGGAGATGACTTGCGCCGTGTGTCCCCAAGCCTGAATCACATCCGGACGAAAGTGACGAGCCGACTGCAGCAGCTCGCCGAAGGCTTTGGGCGAGAAACGTTTGCGAGACAGCGCCAGATCGAAAGTGGGCACGCCGTTCTGGCGCAGCACTGCCGAAGGCACGGCGCCGGGCGACAGACACGCGACCTGCGCCTTCACACGCTGACGCGGCAGACGCGTCAGCAGCGGCATGAACAGCGACGGCTGCAGACTGCTCGCGACGCCGCCGGCGCTCACGATATGCAGTACGCGAATTTGTCGAAGATTGGCTTCCGACACGAGCAGACCGTTGCTGGCAAAACCTTCCGAGGAGATGCCGAAATCGTATCAGTAGTCGGTTTCAATACGCGCGAGGCACAGTGTGAAATTGTTAAACCCGGCACAGTTCGCGCGGTGACAAAGTTTGGCACTTTCTAGGCAGGAATTGGCAGGTCGAGAGCCTCGTCACATTCGCGCCTCCGACCGGGGCGAAGATGAGCCAAAAAGGGGCTGATCCCTTGCCGAAAATTCGTGAGACGGACCCTGCCTCACGACTGACTGGTCACACCGCCGATCAGCACCAGGCGCATGGCTTCTTCCACCGACAATTCGGTCTCACGCAACTCGTCCTTGTGCAAATACAGTGTGTATCCGCCGATCTGATAACTCATCGGAAAGTACACCGCGACTAGGTCCTCTTGCATCGTGCCGAACAGCTTGGGATTCACCTGCTCTTCGGTGACGAAGCCGATCAGCTGCGCGCTGCCGAATCGCCACAGGACCACGCGCTTCAAATCGCGGCCCTTGCCGCCGGCCGGCAGGAAACGACTGAAGTCCTTGAAGGCGCCGAAGATGGTCTTGACGATGGGAATGCGCGCCAGCACCGACTCGCCATAGCGGAACAAGCGCCGCACGATGTATGCATCGACCAGCAGACCGACGATGAGAATCAGCAGAAAGGCGACCAGCAGGCCCAGGCCCGGCCAGTAACGATCCTCCGGCAGCCAAGCGCGCAACGGTTCGCCCAGCACCGACTCGGCGGTCCTGGCCAGCCAGAACACGACGTAAACGGTGAGCGCCACGGGCAGCACCGCCGCCAGGCCTTTCAGAAAGGTGTTCCAGAGTCGCCGCATCGTCGAAGCCCGTTGTCTCCAGCTGCACACAGCGCGCAGTATGCGGCGTACCCGTACAGAAGAACATCGCGATCACGAGTTTGCAGCGCTCCACGCCGCCCACGCTGCTAAAATTCGCGGGCCGTTTGCCATTCACCTCCGTCGGTTCTGGCCCGTTGATTTGTCCTATTTGCGTCGAATGCTAAAAACCCTCGTCGCGCTGGCCGCGCTCATCGCAGCTGCATTTCATCCGCTCGCGCGGGCCCGCGACTCGCAGTTGCCGCCCGCCGTTTTGCGCGTCATGAACAAGGTCGGCATCCCGGCCAAGAATCTCAGCATCTATGTGCGCGACGCCGGCACCAACGCCGTCGTGCTCGAAGTGAACGCCAACCAGCCGCGCAGTCCGGCTTCGGTGATCAAGGTGCTCACCACGTACGTGGCGCTGGACTCGCTCGGCCCAGGCTACACCTGGAAAACTCGGGCCTATATCGACGGCCGTATGTCGAACGGCGTATTGGATGGCGACCTGTTCGTGGTCGGCGGCGGCGATCCGTACCTGACCGCGGAGCACTGGTGGCGCTTCGTTCAGAATCTTCGCGAGCAGGGCCTCGCGAAAATCACCGGCGATTTCGTCATCGACAACAACTACTTCGCGCCTGCGGAAGGCAATCGCGCCGACTTCGACGATCAACCGTTCCGCAGCTACAACGTGCTGCCCGATGCGCTGATGGTGAATTTCCAGACTTCGCGGTTCACCATCATCGCCAACGATCAGCGCGCGCGGCCATTGATCCTGGTCAATCCGTTGCCCACCAACCTGACGATCCAGAATCAGGTGCGCCTGATCGGCGGCAAGTGCTACACCTCGGGCGTCACCTTCGATACGCCGGATCCAATCGACAATCCCAATATGATCGTGGTGGGTGGAGTATTGCCGGCGACCTGCGGCAGCTACTCCATCGGTCGCGCGATCATGACCGCGCCCGATTACGCCTATGGGACCTTCCACACGCTGTGGACGCAATCGGGCGGCGTCATCGACGGCGCGCTGCGCACGAAAACATTGCCTGCCGAAGCGAAACTGTTTCATGAACACGACTCGGCGCCACTGGCGGAAGTGATCCGGCTGGTGAACAAATATTCCAACAACGTGATGGCGCGACATTTGATGCTGACCCTGGGCGTGGAAAAGTACGGCCCGCCCGCCACGGTCGAGAGCGGCCGCAACGCCGTACGCCTCTGGCTCGCGGAACATGGCATCACGATGCCGGGCCTGGTGCTGGACAACGGTTCAGGTTTGTCGCGCGCCGAGCGAGTGACCGCGCGCGGCCTCGGCGAAATGCTCGACCTCGCCTGGCACAGCCCGTTCATGCCCGAGTTCGCCGCGTCGCTGCCGCTGTCCGCGACCGATGGAACATTGCGCAATCGTTTCAAATCGCCCGGCATGCAGGGACGCATTCGCTTGAAGACCGGCCATCTGGACAACGTCAGCGCGCTGGCCGGCTTCGTGAACGCAGCTTCTGGAAAAACTTACGTTGTGGTGATCATGGTCAATCACCCTGGCGCGCAAGGCGGCAGCGGTGAGGCAGTGCACGCCGAATTGATACGTTGGGTGTTTGGCCAGTAATTCGATCCGTAGCGCGGACGCCGCAGGGAACCACCGCATACACAAAACGTTTTGCACACGCGAGTTGCGAAAGCGGAACGCTGCGTACGCCGGCCGGCGGGTAGCTCGTACTTTTAATACTCACAGGAGAGTGTGCATGAATCGCGCAATCATAGCGGCCACGATGCTGGCATTGGGTCCCTCCGTAGTTATCTCCGAGGCCGCGTACGCGCAGTCGCCCGAAAACGACGAAGGTTTTTACGTCGGCGGCGGCGTCGGTCAGTTCGATATCGAAATCGACGGCGCGGACGGTATCGACGAAGCGCTGGGTCGGCTCGACGACGACGATACGGCGTGGCAAGCCTTCGTGGGCTGGCGCATCAATCCATACATTGCCCTGCAAGCAGCCTATGTCGACTATGGCGGACCTGAAGACGACTTCAGCACCAGCGGTTCCAGCGGCAATTACAAAGCCGAGATTTCCGGCTTTGCGCCGTCCGTGATCGGCTCATTTCCGCTCGGGCCCGTCGAACTGTCTGCCAAACTGGGTTATTACTTTTACGACCTCGACATCACCGCAAACATCGACGATCCCACCGACCTGGACTTCGACTCCAGCGACAGCGGTGAAGATCTGATGTATGGCGTCGGCCTCGGTGTGACATTCCTCGAGCGGCTGCACGCCAAGCTCGAGTACGAAAAGATCGATCTGGAAGACGTGGACGATTCGAACGCGTTCTGGTTGACGGGCCAGTGGCGCTTCTAACGTCCTGAGCTGATAAATGTTGAGCGACAGCCCGCCGGCGGCGATGCCGGCGGGTTTTTTCTATCGGCCGCCGGCCGCGGCCAGTCGCACCAGCATGCGCTTCGCGCCCCACTTGCCGGCGGCGCCATCGAACACGCCGGGCAGCTGCGTGCCACAGTGCAAACATTTGCCGTGCGCATCGAGCTGCCATTCGCCCAGCTCGTACCAATCGCGTTCGACGATGCGCTTGCTGCATCCCGTGCAATAGGTGCTCGATCCTTCGGTATCGTGAACGTTGCCGGTGTAGACGTAGTGCAGCCCGTTGGCGCGCGCAATGTTTCTTGCGCGCGTGAGCGTCGCCGGCGGAGTGTGCGACTTGTCCAGCATCTTCCAGTCCGGGTGGAACGCCGTGAAATGCAGCGGCACGTCCGGCCCCAGCTTGTCCATGATCCAGCGGGTCATCTGGTCGAGCTCGGCGTCCGAATCGTTTTCGTCCGGAATCAGCAGCGTGGTGATCTCGAACCACACGGATGTTTCGTGCTTCAGGTACTCGAGCGTCTCCAGTACGGGCGCCAGCTCGGCGCCACAAACCTTTTTATAGAACCGCTCTGTGAATCCTTTGAGGTCGACATTGGCCGCGTCCATGTGTTTGTAGAACTCGATGCGCGGCGCAGCGCTGATGTAGCCGGCGGTCACTGCGACGCTCTTGATGCCGGCGTCGCGACAAGCGTCGGCAACGTCCATCGCGTACTCCATGAACACGACCGGATCGTTATAGGTGTACGCGACACTGGAGCATCCAAGCCGCTTCGCGGCCGCCGCCAGCATGTCCGGCGAGGCTTGATCCGCGAGCGTGTCCATCTCGCGCGATTTGCTCATGTCCCAGTTCTGGCAGAACTTGCAGGCGAGATTGCAGCCGGCGGTGCCGAACGACAGCACCGACGTGCCGGGCAGAAAGTGATTCAGCGGTTTCTTTTCGATGGGATCCACGCAGAAACCGCTGGATCGGCCGTAGGTGTACAGCTTGACCTCGCCTGCCTCGACGCCACGGACGAAACACAGTCCGCGTTGCCCCTCGTGCATTCGGCATTCGCGCGGACACACGTCGCACTGAACGCGACCGTCGTCCAACACATGCCAGTACTTAGTCGGATGAACGTTCATGATGGAGGTTTCACAAAGCGATCTTTCAACGGCCGGGGGACCGGCGTATACATACGTGCGATTCCCATCATGCGCCTGACAGCAATGCGGGGGAACGCTGGAAAAGTGAGCACAAGAGTTCGACTGCCCGCCGTCGCCGGCCTGTTCTATCCGGACGACCCTGCCGAGTTGCGCGATTCCGTATCGGCGTATTTAGCA
Organism: Steroidobacter sp.; assembly: GCF_036402275.1. NCBI lineage: Bacteria > Pseudomonadati > Pseudomonadota > Gammaproteobacteria > Steroidobacterales > Steroidobacteraceae > Steroidobacter > Steroidobacter sp. The sequence continues at coordinate 117,210 of NZ_DASWTF010000011.1, forward strand.
CAGGCGCCCACCGTCGCCGGCCCTGCGCCCAAAGCTTTAATCGTGCCGCACGCGGGCTATGTCTATTCGGGCGTTATTGCCGCCGCCGCGTACGCGCAGGTCGCACACCAGCGTAGGCAGATTCGCCGCATCGTGCTGATCGGCCCCAGTCATCGCGTCTACCTGCGCGGAATGGCCGTACCTGCGTCCGGGGTTTTCCAAACGCCGCTAGGTATGGTGCCGATAGATGGCGAACTCAAGCAGCGCGCGCTCACCCATGAACAGGTGGTGGAGTCGGATACGCCGCACGCGAGCGAGCACAGTCTGGAAGTGCAGCTGCCCTTCCTGCAGACGCTGTTCGATGACTTCACGCTGCTGCCGATTGCATTGGGCTCGGCGTCGCCGCCAGCGGTCGCCGCCGTGCTGGCGGATGTCTGGGGTGGAGCAGAGACATTGGTGCTGGTCAGCTCCGACCTGAGCCATTATTTACCGTACGAAGAAGCACGCGAAGTCGACGCCGAAACCATCGCCGCGATCTTGCGCAGCGAGCCGTCGCTGACCGGCGAGCAAGCGTGCGGCTGCATTGGCATCAACGGTCTTTCGTTTCTTGCGCGTCAGCGTGATGCGCGCATCGCCGAGATCGCCCGCTGCAACTCCGGCGACACTGCCGGCGATCGCAGCCGCGTGGTGGGCTACGGAGCTTTTGCCTTACATGAGCCTGGAACCGGAACAACGTTTTGAGCTGCTCGCGCTGGCGCGTGCATCTATCGAAGCGGCGTTGCCGCGTGGCGAGCTCGCCCCCTATCAGGGCCCGCCGGTCGATCCGGAGCTGACTCGTCCCGGCGCGTCGTTCGTTACGCTGCGGGTCGGCGAGGATCTGCGCGGCTGTTGCGGGACCATCGAAGCAACGCGTCCGTTGCACGTGGATGTTTGGAACAATGCGTGGGCATCGGCGTTCGCGGATCCCAGATTTCCAGAGCTCACGCCGCAGGAATGGATTCACGCCGGCATTCAGATCTCGGTGCTGAGCGAGCCGCAACCGTTCGACGTACGTAACGAAGCGGAACTGCTGCAGATCTTACGTCCCGGCGTCGATGGCGTGATTCTGCAAGCCGGCGCCAGGCGCAGCACCTTCCTGCCGGCGGTCTGGGAACAACTTCCCGATCCGCGCGACTTCATCCGGCATTTGAAATTGAAGGCGGGATGGCCGGCGGACTTCTGGCCACCCGACCTGCAGGTGTGGCTCTACACCACCGAGAGCTTCGGCTGAGACTCAGGGCCGACACTGCTCCAGCAACGCGTCGATGGCGGCAGGGACCATGTCCGGACGCAGCTCCAATTCGTGCCGCAAGGCGTACACGGAGCGGATGACCATGAACAGCTTCAACAATCGCTGCGTGCCTGCTTCTTCTGTGGGCAGCACGCCTGACTCGATCGCACCCCGCCGATAACCTTGCAGGAATGCCTCTGTGGTCAGACGCAGCCACTGCGCCAGCTCCGGCTCCAGCCGGTCGCGCAGTTCGGGCCGGTGCGCAATGGCATGCTCCAACGCCACGCTGCTGGCGTAGCGGAACGACATCAGCACGCTCGCCACATCGTGCAGCGGCGATTCCTTCTGGCGGCGCTCGGCGGGCGGCAGGGTCATGTCACCTTCGAAGCCGGTCAGGAGGAAGTCGTCGGCGACCAGCAAAATCTTCGCCAGATGCAGATTGCCATGCACCCGCGTGCGTAGACCGTTGATCGGCGCGGCTGTCAGCTCACGGATGTGAGCAAACAAACGTTCGCGCATGCCGATCAGTTGCTCGGCTTGCGCCCGCACACCGTCGGAGAAGGTCGGCAGACGTTGGTGAAGCGCCGTCAGGGTCGCGTCCGCATCGAACTGCACGGCGCTATACCAACGCGACAAATCCTGAGAGCGAATCGGTTCGGCCGCGAACGCCACGTCGTCGGCTCGCGCCAGAATCGAATGCATTTCGCCGATGCGCCGCCCGAGCGTCTGCATCTGAGTCGTGAACAACGCATGCGGCTGCTCGGGCCCGGTGGCGTCCTGGGAAGAAATCATCGCCACATGCCGCTCGAGGTGATTCAGCGTATACGTCCACACGTCGCCCTGGTTGCCTACGTAAGCAGACAGCGAGGCCAGCAGCGTGGGCTCCTCGGCCTCCCAGACGATTTGCCCGAGCAACGGGGCAATGGCCTTGAAGCCGGCTTCGGTGAGAAGCCGCGACATTTCCAGATCCTGATTCGGCCCGGTGTCGGCGCGCCGATACGCTTTCAGAAACAGCGACTCGTCGATGATGATATTGGTGTTGGTCGTTCCAGCGCCCACATGGCGCATGCTCTGTAAATCGGGCGCCGGCAACGGCGGCAATGGGGCACGCGCCTGGAAGCGGATTTCGCCGCCCGCGAACGGCAAGGTCGCGCCATTGGCCATGTTCTGCACCAGCCCGAAACAGAAAAACGGGTCGGCAAATGCATCGATCATCACGCCCGCACGCGCATGCTGGCGAACTTTCGCCAGCGTCCACTCAGCGGTGCGGAGGATGGTGTCGCCCCCGTCTTCCCAACCGATGGTCAGCGGAAAGACGTAGCGACGACGGCCGGCGCTGCCGCCCTCCACGTCCACGAAGCAGAGCAGGTACGAGTGTTGCTCATAGCGCCACACACTTCGTGGTCCCAGGCGCACCGTGGTGACGTCGCCGCGCTTGTACGAGAACCAGCCGCGAGCGCGGATGAATTCGGGAAGGACCTCTGTTTCGAGCTGTTGCAAGGTGCGACGCATGAGGCCGCCGGTCGCAGACTGTGTCACCTCGGCAAGGAAGGTCGCGAGCCCTTCCGACAACACCAGCACTGGCAGCTCGGTGGCCGGCAGCCGCTCGACGTGCCACGCCGGCGGCGCCGCCGAGTCGCTCAGCTGCAGCCAGAAGAAACCATGTGCGGGCAGCGTCAGGAAATACGGCAGCTCGCCGATGGGCGGGAACGCGTTGCGACCGAGCATTTCCACCGGCACGCGACCTTTGAACTTCGACAGGTCGAGCTCGACGGCCTGCGCCGTCTGCGACAGGTTCGCGACACACAGGATCATTTCGGGTCCGCAGCTGCGCACATACGCGATGATCTTTCGATTCTGTGGCCGCACGAATTCCAGCGAGCCCCGACCGAAACATTGAAACTGGCGGCGCACGGCGAGCATGCGGCGAGTCCAGTTCAACAGCGACGACGGATCGCGGCTTTGCGCTTCGACGTTGACCGCCTGATAGCCGTAGATCGGATCCATGATCACGGGCAAATACAAACGTTGCGGATCGGCGCGCGAGAAGCCGGCGTTACGATCGATGCTCCATTGCATCGGCGTGCGCACGCCGTTGCGATCGCCGATATAGATGTTGTCGCCCATGCCGATCTCGTCGCCGTAATAAATGATCGGCGAGCCGGGCATGGACAGCAGCAGACTGTTCATCAGCTTGATGCGATCGACGTCGTTGCCGAGCAGCGTCGCGAGCCGGCGGCGAATGCCGACGTTCACACGCATGCGCGGCTCGTTGGCGTACATCTTGTACATGTAGTCGCGCTCGCGATCGGTGACCATCTCCAAGGTCAGCTCGTCGTGATTGCGCAGGAAGATGGCCCACTGGCAGTTCTCCGGAATGTCCGGAGTCTGGCGGATGATTTCGGCGATGGGATAGCGATCCTCCAACGCCACCGCCATGAAGATGCGGGGCATGAGAGGAAAGTTGTACGCCATGTGACATTCGTCGCCTTCGCCGAAGTACTCGCGCACGTCCTCCGGCCATTGATTGGCCTCGGCGAGGAACATGCGGCCCGTGTAGCTTTCATCCATCGCGGCGCGCATGCGCTTGAGCACGGCGTGGGTCTCGGGCAGGTTTTCGTTGTTGGTGCCTTCGCGCACGCAAAGATAGGGAATCGCGTCCAGCCGCATGCCGTCCACGCCCATGTCCATCCAGAAGCGCATGACCTGGATCACGGCCTCGACGACTTCGGGATTGTTGTGGTTCAGATCCGGCTGGTGCGAAAAGAAGCGATGCCAGTAGTACTGGCGCGCCACCGGATCCCAGGCCCAGTTGGACGTTTCGGTATCGGTGAAGATGATGCGCGTGCCGGCGAACTTTTTGTCGTCATCGCTCCATACGTAGAACTCGCGCTCGCGCGAGCCCGGCGGCGCGAGTCGCGCCGCCTGGAACCACGGATGCTGGTCCGAGGTGTGGTTGATGACCAGCTCGGTGATGACCTTCAAGCCGCGACGATGGGCTTCCTGGATGAACTGACGGAAGTCCTCCAGCGTGCCGTAGTCCGGATGCACGTTGGTGTAATCGGCGATGTCGTAACCGTCGTCGCGCAATGGCGACGGATAGAACGGCAACAACCAGATGGTGTTGACGCCCAGCTCCTGGATGTAATCGAGCTTCTGCGCCAGGCCGGCGAAATCGCCCATGCCGTCGCCATTGGCGTCGTGGAACGCCTTGACGTGCATCTGATAGATGATCGCGTCCTTGTACCAAAGCGGGTCGTCACTCATGTTCGGCTGCGGCTGACGGCTGATGGGTTCAAACGCATACAACGGGTTGTCGGGTTCCGCCTGACGCCGACGCCACGAGGCGACTTGCCCCACGCCGGCGCACCGGTGAACCCAGTCACAGAACGGCGCAAAGCTCCCGGCCCGGCCTGAATCGGGTGCAAGCACCGACTCAAGATCGTCACGGGCGCGCCGATTCCGCCCATGGGTGAGCTTCGCCCGAATCCGGCTGGCCGCGAACTAAGATAACCACGTATGTCGAGCACATTGGACCGTTTACTCGCGCCCGGGATCCGCTTGATGCAGGTGGCTCGTCTGCCGATCAAGTTCGCCATCATCAGCACCGCCTTCATGGTGCCGCTGTGCGTCGCGGTGTACGGCGTGGTCAGTTATTCCAAAAGCAACATCGAGTTCGCACAGCAGGAGCGGCTCGGCACGGCTTACCTCGCGCCCATGAATGAATTCATGGCGGCGCTGGCGGCGCGGCGCGCCGGCGACAATGCCGTCAGTGACGGATCGGAAGCGCTGGACGACGCGCTCACGTTGAATGAATCCCAGGGCAATGCGCTGGCCATCGAGGAAGAGTTACGTGCTCTGCGCAGCAGTTGGGGCGGTAGCGATCTCGACGATGTCACTGCGCAGGCGCTCTCGCTGTACGGCTTGATCAGCGACAACTCCAAGCTGACGCTCGATCCGGATCTGGATTCCTATTACGCCATGGCCCTCGTGATGGACTATGCGCCGAAGCTGTCGGAAACGGCGGCGCGGCTGGACGCGATGGCGTTGAAGATCAAAGCCGCCGGCTCGGTGTCCGGCGCCGACGACGTCGCCATTCAATTCATCGCTGCCCGCGCCTCCACGTATCGCGACTCGCTCGCGCTGGCGATCAAGCGCGCAACCGGGGCAAATCCATCGCTGATTCCCAAACTGAATGGCAGCGCGTTCGAACAGGCTTACGCCGAGTTCAAGGAACACGCCGAGCGATTGCGCCGAGGCGAGCCTGATTCGGCGCGCGTGGGTGTCGGCGGAAAACTGAGCGAACAAACGTTGGCGATATCGACTGCCGCCACGGCTGCGTTGGATGAGTTGTTGGCCATTCGCATCGAAGGCTTCGAGCACCGCCGCAATGTGTTGCTCGCCATCACCTTGATCGGTTTGTCGCTCGCCGTGTATCTGATCTCGAGCTTCTATCTTTCCAACCTGCGCGGCTTCGCAGCGCTGATGACGCGCATGCGCAAGCTCGCGCAAGGCGACTTGACCACGAACTACCCGGCTCGGGGCTCGGACGAAATCGCGCAGCTCATCGATGCCTTCAACGTCAGCCGCTCGCAACTGCAATCGCTAGTGTCGCGAATTCGCGAGGTCACCAGTGAGATCGACAGCGCTGGCGAGCAGATCGCCAGCTCCAACGACGAGCTGGCCCAACGCGAAGCCTCACAATCCTCGGCCGTGCGCCTGACTGCCGAGCGCGCTCAGCAGGTGCAAGGGAACGTACAGCGCAATCTAGATAACGCCTTGAACGGCGAGCGCGTCTCGGATGAAGCCCGCAAGGTCGCCTCTCGCGGTAATCAAGCCGTGGGGCAGGTCGTACAGACCATGCAGGCCATCACCGGCTCGTCACGCAAGATCGGCGACATCATCGGCGTGATCGACGAGATCGCGTTCCAAACCAATCTGCTGGCGCTGAACGCGGCCGTTGAAGCCGCCCGCGCCGGCGAGCAGGGGCGCGGGTTTGCGGTCGTCGCCAGCGAAGTTCGCAATCTCGCCCAGCGTTCCGCGACTGCTGCCAACGAGATCAAGAAGCTCATCGGCGCATCGCTCGAAGACGTCGAAAAAGGCGCGGCACTGGTCAACGGCGCGGGCCAGACCATGCAGGAGATTTTGAATTCGGTGCAGAGCGTCTCGCACATCATGCAAGAAATCGCGATGGCCAGCCGCACCCAAACCAACGACATCGCCCAACTCCACCAAGCCATCGACCGCATCGACGGCGACACTCAGCAGAATGCCGCTCGCGTCGAACAGACGGCGGCTGTCGCGCAGTCGTTGCGTAGTCAGGTAGAGACGTTGCTGGATGCCGTTGGCATGTTCACGCTGGGCAGCGACGCCCAGCGACAGGCCGTTACGACGCCTGCTCCATCGCTCGCCGTGACCGAGACGGAACAGACCGAAGAAGAACTCCGATCGGCCGCTTAATCGTTTCCACTAACGCCTAAGCGGGCTCGTGCCCGCCTCGTGGAATCGCAGCGGCGGGCGTGCATCCACACGCCACCCGTCGCCGAATACCTCGCAAACAAAGGAAGCGCGCGGCCCGCACCGAGGCCGGCGAGCGACCGCGAGGCCAATCGATGAATACCCGAGCCCTGCTGCAGATCCTGTTTGCAGCCATTCTGCTGTCCCTGCTCGCCTACACCGTGTGGGCCAGCAATCAGCAGCCCGTGTGGCAATGGCAGGGCCTCACCCGGGGGCCGGACCGCTGGTGGAATGTCGCGACTTTCATCGACGCCTACTACGGCTTTGTGACCTTCTTCGTCTGGGTGTGTTTCAAGGAGCGCGGGTGGCTCTCGCGCGTGTTGTGGTTCGTGGCCATCATGGCTCTGGGCAACATGGCGATGGCGAGCTACGTGCTGTGGCAGATTCAGAAGTTGCCGCCTGGCGCGCCGGCCAGTGACATTCTGACGTCGCGCGGAGCCCCGTCGCGATGAGCCCTTGGCTACTCGCGATACTGGGCACGCTGCTGGTCTTCGCAATCATGACCGCGCTGTGGCTGCTCGGCATTCGCAATCGTAACTTCAGCTACGTCGACGTCGGATGGTCCGGCAACTTCGCCGTGCTCGCGCTGCTATACGCGACGCTCGCGGGCGGCTGGGAAACACGGAAGTGGATCATTGCCGCAATGTATGCATTGTGGTCGGTGCGCCTCGCCGGGCATCTTGCCAAGCGCATCATCGGCGAGCCGGAAGAAGGCCGTTACGTAGATCTCCGCCAGCGCTGGGCGGCCAACCTCAACGCGAAGTTCTTCGGCTTCTTTCAGCTGCAGGCAGCGCTCAACGTGGTGCTCGCCCTGCCGCTGCTCATCGCCTGCGCCAATCCCGACCCACGCCTGCACGTGCTCGAAGCCGCAGGTGTCGCGATCTGGTTAATCGGCCTGATCGGAGAAAGCATCGCCGACGGCCAGCTCGCGGCTTTCAAGCGCGTTGCATCCAATCACGGTCGAGTCTGCGATGTAGGGTTGTGGCGCTACTCGCGCCATCCGAATTATTTCTTCGAATGGACGATCTGGATCGGCTACGCCGTGTTCGCCCTCGCCTCCCCGTGGGGCTGGCTGGCGCTGGCCATGCCGGCGTTGATGTTGCATTTCCTGATCAACGTGACCGGCGTCAAAGCGACCGAGGAGCAGGCGTTGCGCTCCAAAGGCGAGCAGTACCGGGAGTATCAGCAGCGCACCAGCATGTTTATTCCGCTGCCGAGGAAAAGTTGAATCATGACCGCCACAGTTATCACGCCGCGTCCGGCCGATCCGGCCATTTCCCTGCCCTTCCGCCTGCTGGCCAAGAATCTGTTGCCCGATGCGCTGGTGCGCTTCGGCATCCGGCGTCTGCTGGCCGAGCGGCTGCGGGAAGAAAAACGCACCAGCGAAGAAGCTCAACAGCGTCATCTGATGCGCTTCATCGCGCAGCTCAAGGCCAGCCCGATCGCGATCAACACGCGCGAAGCGAACGAGCAGCACTACGAGCTGCCGTGCGAGTTCTTCGAAATGGTCATGGGCAAGCACATGAAGTATTCGTCCTGCTATTTCCAGCCGGGCGTCACGTCGCTGGACGAGGCCGAGGCGGAAATGCTGGCGCTCACCTGCCGTCGCGCCCGCATCGCCGATGGCGAAGACATTCTGGAGCTCGGCTGCGGCTGGGGTTCGCTCACGCTGTGGATGGCGGAACGCTATCCGAACGCGCGCATCACCGCCGTCTCCAACTCGCGTACTCAAAAACAGTTCATCGAGGCCCGCGCCGCCAGCCGCGGACTGCGCAATATCCAGATCATCACCTGCGACATGAACGATCTGGCGCTCGATCACGCGCGCTTCGACCGCGTCGTATCGGTGGAAATGTTCGAGCACATGCGTAACTACGAGCAGTTGCTGGCGCGGATCAGCTCGTGGCTGCGGCCCGGCGGCACGCTGTTCGTGCACATCTTCACCCATCGCGAGTACGCCTATCCGTTCGAGGTCCGCGACGAGAACGACTGGATGGCGCGTTATTTCTTCACGGGCGGCATCATGCCGAGCGACCACCTGCTCAGCTACTTCCAGCGCGATCTGCGGCTGCAAGAGCATTGGCGCGTCGATGGGACGCATTACAGCCGCACCAGCGAGTGCTGGCTGGCCAACATGGACGCCAACCGCGCCCGGATCGAGCCGATCCTGTCGGCCACCTACGGCGCCGAGAACGTGCAGCGCTGGTGGGTGTATTGGCGCGTGTTTTTCATGGCCTGCGCGGAGCTGTGGGGCTACCGCGGCGGCAGTGAATGGTTCGTGTCACATTACCTTTTCAACAAGTAACAGGGGCGCAGGCGGGTACATGGATGTACCCGCGCCGCCGTCCGGCGGCGAGCGAGAGGCGAAAGTCACGCCTTTCGCCGGTTCGCCCGAGGGTCGTGGCAGGATGCCCGATCCCGAGTTGTAAATATCTGATCTTGTGCGTGTCGACGGCGCGTCGTAGCCTCTGTCCGATAGCGGAGAGATAACGACGAGCTGAGTGAGTCGGGGGTGGGTCATGAAAAATGGGCGTTCGTCCAACCCCTTGTTACAGGCTGCCAGGCTGGGCGTGATGCTCGGCCTGGCCACGTTACTCATCCCGGCCGCCGCCGCCCCCCCGCTGCCCAAGCGCCCCGAATCCCAGCAGGAATTCTGGGCGAGTTATGACAAGCGGGACTGGTCGGCCGCCATCGAAGAAGCGCGGCGTCTGGTCGAACAGGCCCGGGCCAGGAACCAGCCCGAGGCGCTCGCCAGCGCGCTGACGCTCCTGGGCAACGCGCAGCTCAACGGCGGCGACAAGGTGAATGCCGAAGCGTCTTATCGCGAAGCTTTGAAGATCACCGAGTTGCAGGACGCACGTGGCGGCGCGGAGTTGATCGATCCGTTGCGCGGCCTGGGTTACACGCTGGCGTTGCTCGAACGCCATGAAGAAGCGATCCCGTACCTGGAGCGCGCGCTCAACGCGAGCCATCGCACGTACGGCTTGTTCGACCTCGGCCAGCAGGGCCTGCTGCGTCAACTCGCCTCCAGCCTCACCCACACCGGTCGCCTGGTGGAAGGCTCCAAGCAGATGCTTTATCTGCAGCGTGTCGGCGAACGCACGTATGGCGCGAAGGATCCGCGCATGTCGCCGATGCTGTGCGTGATCGCCGATTGGTACATCGACACGGGCAATTTCATGCTCGGCCGGGAACGTTATCGGGACGCCATCGAAATCGTCGAGCGCAAGCTGGGCAAGAACGATCCGGCATTGGTCCTGCCGCTGCGGGGCCTGGCGCGCAGCTATGTGACAGAGATCTATTACGCCACTCAAGGATTTCAGCCGCTGCATGACCGGCTGCTGCTCGATCCGCAGGCGGTCGAGCCCAAGGGCGTGAATCCCAAGTACATCAGCAGCGACGGTGAGAGAGCTTTGCAACGCGCGGTGGCCATTCTGGAAGCGCGGCCCGACACCGCGCCGAATTTATTGACCGACACGCTGATCCAGTTGGGCGATTGGTATCAGCTCAAACAGCAGTCGGAGAAAGCGCTGACTCACTATCGGCGCGCGGCTGCGCTGGTCACGAGCACCGATCCTTCGTCGCCGGAAGCGGCGGCGGCGCCGCTGAGCTTCCCAGTGCGGGTCTACTATCCCTTGCCGCCGCTGGCGATGCGTAATCGTCAGCTGTCACCCGAGGAGATCGACGAGAAGTTCGTCTCGGTGCAGTTCACGGTGAACGACAAAGGTTACGTGGAAGACGCCAAGGTGATCGAGCAGAGCGGTACGCAGCGGCAGGCGTCGGAGGCGCTGAACGCCGTGCGCGGCTCGCGCTATCGCCCGAAATTCGTGAACGGCGAGCCGGTACAGACCGAAGGCGTCATCAATCGCGAAGTCTTCAAGATGCGCAAGCAGGCCGAAGAGGAAGGCCAGTCCTGAGGTACTGGCTCAGGACACCGGCGCGAACGCCTCCGGCTCGGGCGGCTTGATCGCGCCGTCCTTCTCGCCTTCTTTCGGGGCTTCTTGCGGGACGTCCTTCTCGACGTCTTTCTCGACTTCCAGAGGCTCGCTCGCCGCGTCCTCATTTTCCTTCGCAGGTTCAGTGGGCGCGGTCGCGGGCGGCGAGGTTGTGACAGCCGGTGCAGCTCCAGGCGCGGCCGGGGTAACAGTTCCAGCCGGCGAGTCGGCGGACGCGGACTCGGGCAGCAGGCCACGCATCACTGCCTGCTCGCGGAATTCGACAGCCAGCTTCGCTCCAGCATCTCGCATGGCCAACGCGGTGGCTGTGGACAGCGGCGCTTCGCTCGACAAGCCTTGCGACGGCGATGTCCCATAACCCGTGAAGCCCCACGAGTCGGCGAGCTTGCCATCGGGCAAATAAACGTTCACGCGATATTTGATGCTGACCGCATAGAACGGCGAGCCTGCATCGCGCGGTGTAACGAACGCATATTCCTCGATGCTGGGCTCGAGAATCGCGGTCACACCGCCCGGAACCTGCGTGCCGGCACTCACGCTCTCGACCGACACCACACGCTCGAACATCGCACTCATCAGCCGCGAAATGCCTTCGGTCTGGGCCTTGCCCAGATCGACGTGCCACTTGGTGCTCCAGCGCTCTTCCTTGTGCACGTAAGAAGAAAACTCGGTCGGCACGAACAGCGCGACCGCGATGGGAATCTTCACCACCAGCGGCTGGGGAATGTTGGTGCTCGCCACCAGCTTCACCGGACCGCAGCCCGCCAGCAGCACGAGCGCGGTGCTCAACCCGCAAGCCGCGGCGACGACCAGCTGCCGCCGCCGTGCGTGCAGCCATGAGTTCGGAGACAGGAGGCGAAAGTCTTTCACGATGACCTCATGAGCCCGGCGGGACCTGGGCGAGCGCTTCGTTCGCGGGCTGCGGCGTAGCGAGGTTTTGCCCGATACGGATGCGGGGACCGCCGCGCGCCGGATCGTCCAGGCCGACGAACGAACCGCCATTGCGTTGACAGAGGATCCGCATCAGCGTCGCAAAGCGAATGCTGGTGTATTGAGGCGCATCCGGGCGCACGGGAAAACCGATAGCGTGAATGCGCACGCGGCGTTCGCCGGTGGCGTCTTCGCGATTGATGATGTCCACGCCCTTGACCACCGAGTCGATGGAAGAGCCGGTGAACTCGTCACCGAACACGTACAGGCTGATCTTCTTGTCCTTCGCGTAGTAGGTGCGAATCGCCTCGACGATGCCTTCGATCGGGCTGGAATTGGAGAACGCGTTCCAGGTGCGCAGCCGGTCGATCACCGTGCGCCGCTGGCTCGGCGTGTCAGGAATCCACTTGCCGCGATAACCGCTGAACATGTACGTGCCTTCGTCGTTCATGATCTGGAAGCCCTTCACCTGCGGATACACGTTCAGGGTTTCCTCGACCTTGGCCAGCATCATGGGCCACACGTAATTGAACATGCTGCCCGAGGTGTCGATGATGAAGATGATGTATTCGCTGTCTACCGGAATTCCGCCGATAGCGTCGTCCGCCTTGCGCCGGAAACCCTCGCCCAGCAAGCGCTTCATTTCTTCGGTCATCGACTGCTGCGCCGACGCCAGCCGGCCTTCGAGCTGATTGGCGACATCCGCCTCCCGCTTGGAGGCCTGATACTTGCCACGGATGTCGCTCAGATCGCCCTGCAGCCGCGCGATGCGACGCTTCTCGTCCGACAATTGTTCCTGCTTGGCGGTCAGATCGCGGTTCAGGATGTCGACCTGGCCTTCGATCTCGATCAGCTCGTCCTGCAGGCTCAGCAACTGTTCTTGCAGGTCTTCCTCGGACTGCTCGATGGTCGGCGCGCGGATCTGGCTCAACACCAGCAGCAACACCACCGAGCCCAGCCCGCAGGTGATGCAGTCCAGGAAGGAGATGCTGAAGATCTCGGTTTCGCGACGGGGCCGCTTACCCATGATCCGCTCCCGGGTTCGCTTCTGGGAGACTCATGGCCAATCCTTGGAGGGACTCATGAACGAGCCGCCGGTGTCGCGCGCCGCCACCCAGAACGCGGCCGGCGCCATTGGGTCGCCTTCCATCGGCATCAAGATGACGTTGAACGGCACGTCGCGCGGATACTTGGCGAAGGCGCGCTCGAACAGCTTCAAGCGAGCGTCACCATCGATGGTCTTGCGGATCAGCGGCGCGGACGCAGCCTGAGTCGGCAAACCGTCGGTCACCATGATGACGTTGTCCGGTTTCGGCGTGAGCGCGTTCATCGCCAGGAACGCGTTCTCGATGCTGGTGCCGTCGGCCGGCACCGTCTTACGCAACTTCTCGATCGCGTCGGTCAGCGCATTGGGATCGTTGGTCTTGAGCCATTTACCTTCCGAGCCTTCCACCAATGGGTAGGTTTTGGTGTTGAACGCGTAGATCTGGAACTGACCTTCCAGCGGCATCTGCGCCGCGAGCCATTCCACTGTGGACACCGTGCGGCGCCACTTCTGCGACATGAGCTTCTTGGCTTCGGACATGTTGCGCATACGCAGGACGTTGACGACGGTCTCGTCCAGCATGCTGGCGGAGACGTCGACCAGCAGCAGGATGCGATCGCCGCCGACGCGCAGGCCCGTCAGATACTGACGGTCGCCGGTGCCGACGAACCCACGCACGCGCGTGCCGGTGGCGCTGGAATCCTTGCTCGCGCCCTCGAGGCGGCGCGTGCCTTCTTCGAGCGACTTCAGATCGGCCTTGAGACGCTCGATGGCTTCACGCCGCGACAATGTTTCCTTGGTGGCGTCGGCCAGCTCGATCTTGAGTCGTTCGGTCTCGCTGAGCACTCGCGTGCCCATGCCTTCGGTGCGCACTTTTTCGGCGTCGGTCTCGATCAGCGAGTTACGCAGCACCACCAGCTTCTGGTAACCCTCGAGCACCTTTTCTTCCATCTTGGAAACTTCGGCGCGCTGGGTCCGATCCACCGTCTGCGCGCGCAGGCCGCCCTGCGCATTGATCAACGTATAGACGAGCACCACCGACCCGAATGCACAGGTGATGCAGTCCAGAAACGACATGCTGAAGACTTCAGTCTTGCGGCGCGCCATCGTCGTTCACCAGTTGAATCAGTTCGAGCGTGACGCCGGGCGAGCCCAGCCGCAGGCGATCGCCCACGGTGAGCGTGGTGCGCCCGGCGACTTTTTCGTCGTTGACGAAAGAGCCGTAGGTACTGTGATCCTCGACCATGACCGCGCCGTTACGACGGATCAGCGTGCAATGTGCACGCGATATACCGGGCAACGCGTTCGGCAATGTCAGCGCGCGTTGACGTCCTTCGACGGCCCAGCCGATGGTCAGCGGTTGTTCGTCGATGCTCCAGGCGCGGCCCTGAAACAAAACATGCGTCGGTCGCAATTGGGGCGGCGTCGCTTCGACATCGGACGTTTGCTCCTCTCCCGTCTCGGCGCGCGGCACCGGCAGCTGATACACCAGAGCCAATGAATCAGGCGCGCGGCGGATGCTCTTTTCATACTGGAGCGCGCCCCACGCCGCGGCCGCCGGCGGCAGCACTTGGATAGCGCAGTCACGCAGAGTTCGCAACCGATCGAGTAGGCCAGGCATCGACGCAACTCGTTGCGACACTCGCAACTCGATGGCCATGCCCGCCACTCGCGCGCCCTGCACCAGTCGCAGCAGCTCGACATAGTGAGGCTCGGCGGCGGCAATCAGTTGCGATCGTTCCATCTCCAGCTGCAACTCGCGCTCGCCGAATTGGAACGACATCGTGATGGTCTCGGCCTGTTGCAACTCGCTCAACCAGGCGGGCAATTGATCGACCAGGCGCTGTTCGCTGCTGGCTTCGTGCAGCGGATCGAAACGCGTCTTGCGGACGAAATTCTCCGCGATGAATTGCATCAGCGTTTGCTGGATGCCCAGCAAGCCATGACGCAGGGCGATCTCGTAACGGCTGCGCTTCAGGCCCGGATGCTCGCCGCCGGAATATTCCAGCACCGTGAGCACCGCCTGGTGCAGTTCGAGATCCAGATGCAACACTCGCGCGGGCGACGGCTCCAGACTGCATGCGGCCAGCGCTGCATCGACCAGCCCGGCCACGCGAACGCCGGTCTCGTTGATCACACCGAGGAGCAAACCGAGCTGATCCCGGTTGTACCCGGCCGGTACGGCGAGCAGCACGCTTTGGTTGCCTTGCTTGAAGGGACCGAGCAATTTTTCCGCTTGAGCGAACGCCACGTCGGCGGTCGTACCTGCGACGCGTGACGGACGAGTGAGCGGCTGTATGCTCAATCCGCGCCAGAAATTGGTGTGCGCGAGCAGCGGCTTGACCTTCAACCGCTGGAGCGCATCGAGACCCGTGACCGTGGTTTGATCTTCCAACAATGCGACGCCGGGGGCGTCGGCAACGACGTCGACGGCCTCGCCCCCGCCGTCAACATGTTTGCGCGCGAGGACCAATGCGGCGTCGATGAGCTCGAGTGCTAGCACTACCTCACCTGCATGTGTCGGATCAGATGCTGGTCGATCCAATGATCGGTGTCGTGCACGAAGCTCTCCTGCGCCTGCTGCAACTGGTGCAGGAAGAACATCAGGATCAGGGTCAGCATCAGCGCGACGAACGTGGCGTTGAACGCGATGCCCAGGCCCGAGGTCACGCCGGTGATGTCGCCGGTGACCGCCTTATGAGCTTGCAACAGCGCGTCGCCGATGTGACGCACGGTGCCGATGAAGCCGATGGCCGGGATGGCCCAGGCGATGTAACGAATCATGGCCAGGCCCGAATCGAGCCGGTCCGCTTCGGAATCGCACACCGCCTTGGACGTCTCCGCCGAGTCGCGAATGCTGCGAGTGGAAGAGAAGCGATCCAGCGTGCGTTGTAGGGCGCGAACCACCAGCGAGGATTTGTCCTGGTCCGGCAATCCCTCCAGCTGACGCGCGTAGTCCTTCGCATCCTCGGGCAAGACCTTGATGCCCTCGGGCACGTGGATCAGCTCGCGCTCGAGCAGCTTGCGCTCGCGACGAACCAGGACGGCCTTGTAGCCGAGGATGAGCAGCGCCCAGATGAAGTGAATGATCTCGACTTCCTGCTCGGTGGCGTTGATCACCAGGAAGAACGAGCGCTGCGGCACGTAGTCCGGATCGGCCTTGAGGCGCGCCTGTTCGGCGGCGACGATTTCATCGCCAGTAGGCGTGATCCATGACACGTACAGCGCATGCACGACCAGGATGGTCACGATCAGCGCCACCAGGTTCACGTAGAACTCGCTCGGATACTTGACCGGGCGGGTGGAGCGAGGAGCCGGTGCGGCTGCAGTTACCATGATGGGGTGTCCTGTCGGGAGCTCGAATCAGATATCGATAGGGAACGACACATCGAAATCGGCGCGGACCTGTTCCGAAGGCACGAAGCGCTCCGGCGAGCCCTTGCCCGGCGCTTTCGGCTTGGCGGCTGCCTGCTGTTCCTCCGCGGCCGCTTCGTCCTCCTCGCCTTGAGTACCTTTGGCGGCGGCGGAAGGTTGGGCAGACGAAGATGGTTCGTCGGCTTTCGGCGTGGCGGATTCGTCGGCCGGCTTGGTCGCTGGCGGTTTAGCCGCGGGGGTCGCGGGCTTGGCGGGCGTGGGCTCGGCGGACCAGGTTGTCAGCGGGGTCAGCGTAGCCGTGCCGAATGCGCAACACGCGGCCAGTATCGTCAGCAGTCGAAGCGCTTTCATCTGTTGCCCCTCACCTACTCCGCGTAACGAGCCACACGGAAGCCGACGTCGTTACGCTGACTGTCACCGAAATCGCGCGCCGACAAACGCAGGTCCGTCACGCTCGATTGTCGCCAGCTTGCGCCACGGATCACGTGCTGCTTGCCATCGGCCGGGCCGGTAGGATCGACCGCCGTCGCGCTGCTGTCGGCGCTCACAGTGTAGTAGTCGTGCACCCATTCGGCGACGTTGCCGCCGAGATCGAACAGGCCCAACGGGCTCGCCGGGAATTTGCTGGTCGGCGCCGACGCGGCGAAGCCGTCGTCATAGTCAGGAATGACATCCTGAACGATCAAACGTGCGGTCACATCTGCGTAATTCCCCGAGCGCGGCGCCACCGGCAGGGTGTCGCCCCAGGGATAGCGCCGGAGCTTGCCGCCGCCTTCGTAACGAGCGGCCCATTCCCATTCCGCGTCGGTGGGCAGCCGATAGCCCGTGGTCAGCGGCTGCACGGCGATCATACGGCCATTTTTGTTCTCGTACGCCGGCGGCAGCCCTTCCTGCTGCGACAGCCAGTTGCAGAACAATGCGGCGTCGTTCCAGGTCACGCCCACCACCGGCTGATTGTCGAGGTCCAGCGTGTGCTGGCCGACGATGCCGGAACGATGCTCGGACTTGAACTTGCGGAACTGGCCGTTGGTGACTTCGCTCACGCCCATATAGAAGGGACGTTTGAACTGCACATCTCGTTGCGCCTCGTTGGCGCGACGGCCGGGCTCGCGGCGCGGGCTGCCCATGGTGAAAGAGCCCACCGGCATGAGCTTGAGCTGCTGGTCGGCTTTGTTACGAATGTTGGCAGGCGTTTGCGCCAGTCGTGACTGCGCCGGCGTCAGCAGCGTGGTCTCGATCTTCTGCGACACGCCGGGCCGCGGCGTGATGCTGGTCTTGTAGGTGACGAAACCGGTCTTGCGGATTTCGATGTCCTGCGTGGTCGCCACCAGGCGCAGCTTCTGATTCGCGGCGCCCACCGATTTGCCGTTGACGAACACCTCGGCGTCCGCCGGCTGCGCTTGCACGGTCACTTCGCCGAACACGCCGGTCATCGGCACAGACAACGTGCGGCTTTCGCCCGCCGTCAACGAGACCTCGCGCGTCGCGGCTTCATAGCCAGGCAATGTGAGCACGACGTTGTGTGCAATGTCGGGACGCAGCTCGAGCGAGACTGGCGTCTGGCCGCGATACACGCCGCCCACCGAAACGCTCGCGCCCGACGGCTCGGAACGCAGCGCCAATTTGCCATCCGGCAAGCCGAGCCGCACCGGACCGAGATTCATCGGCTCGTTGGCCTTTACCTGCACATCCGTGGTCCACGATTTGAAGCCTTCCATCCGCAGCTCGACCGGATGATTGCCGGCGAGGATCTGCGTCGTCAGCGGCGTCACGCCGCGCTCTTCGCCACCGACCAGCAATGTCGCGCCCGCGGGTTCCGAAGTCACCGTGACTTCCGCCCAGGCCGGCACGAGCTGCGGTTTATAAGTCTGGCTCTTGCCCTCGCCTACCACGTCCAGCTCACCAGAGAACGGCTGGTAACGCGCCGCTGCGATTGCAATCGTGTGCTTGCCCGGTGCGATGGTGAATTCGCCTGGCGCATCGCCGAGTACTTTGCCGTCCACGGTGACGCGCGCCTGGCTCGGCACATCCACGCGCACACGGCCGGGCAGCTTTTGCAGCTTCAACGAGAACGACTGATTGGTCTCTTTAGTGACCTTCGCCTGCAACTGCGCGGGCGAGTAGCCTTCGCGCGTGGCCTTGATCAAATAATCGCCAGGTCGTAGCAACACGCGATCGGCGAACCGCACCGCTGGCAACGTGCCCTCGATATCGACGACGGCCTCGGCCGGGTCGGTTCTGACACTCACCGACGTCGCGGTGAAAATGAACCACAGCACGACAGCGACCAGCACGGCGGCGATCCCGCCGACGATCTTTTTGAGGTCGAGCGAGACCGTCTGTTTGGCCTTGACCGGACCGGTCGGGCGGAATTGCAACGGATCGATGCGCTCGGCATCGTCTTCGCCGCCGCCCGCCAGCCGTGACGAAGGCTCGATGATCGGCGGCGCCGTGATGTTGCCGCTGCTGCCGTCGTCGACTTCGACGATCCGCTGATCGCGTTGCGCGAGCAGCCGCAGGCGGGCCGCGCCGAAATTGATCACGTCGCCACTGCGCAGCCAGGTGGAGTTTCGCACCGGCACGCCGTTGTGAAGCACTTCGGCGCCATCGGCCGGCTGCACGAACAACTGATCCTCGTGCATGCCGAGATACGCTTCGGCGCCTTCGGGCCGGCCGGCCATGACGATGGCGCTGCCCTGACCACCGACAGCGATAGGAAAATCCGTGGCCGTGAATCGGCGCTCGCCCAATGCCTCGCGAACGATCAGCTCGCTCAAATCTTGTCCTCGCAGCGAATCACGACCGGTTCCGGCGCTGCTCCCGGCATCACGCTGATTTCGCGCCTGACATCGCGGTAACCGGGGCGGGTGCCGACCACGGTATAGCTGCCAGGAACGAGGTCCAGAGAGCGCTGCTCGAACGCTCCGAGCACACCAACGCGATAAATGGTCACTTGAGTGATGTTGTCCGACTGCAATGCGACCGGCACCGGCACGTCGGCGCGCGCCAGCCATTCGCCCAGCGTCTTGACCTGCCGGCTCAGGATCGGGCCGGGATTGGCGATGCTCGCCGCACGCGCCAATGTTTCTTTCG
The DNA here is from genome assembly GCF_036402275.1 of Steroidobacter sp. NCBI lineage: Bacteria > Pseudomonadati > Pseudomonadota > Gammaproteobacteria > Steroidobacterales > Steroidobacteraceae > Steroidobacter > Steroidobacter sp. The sequence continues at coordinate 136,375 of NZ_DASWTF010000011.1, forward strand.
CCACCGCGCGCACCGACTGACTGAACAGGCGCTCGGGTTGCGTGAGATAGAGTTCGAGCTGCTCGTTCAATGTCGCGCGCGGAGACGTGCGTGCCACGCCGTCATTGGCGGCGGCCACTGTCGAATCCAGATCGAGCACGCTGCGATATTCCTTGAACGCCTCAGCCCATTTTTCCTGCGACTCGAGCTGTTGAGCCTGTTGCAGCTTGACGCCGATGACGCCCGTGCGTTGCTCCTGCTCGATCTGCCGCAATGCCTGCGCGATTTCCGGCGCGTCCGGACGGATGCGACGCGCAGCTTCGAATGCCTCGCGTGCTTGCGAATAATTGGTCGCTGCGAGCGCGCTGTAACCTCTCGCCATCGAGCTGGCGAATGCGTCGGCGGCCTGACGCGAGGAGATCCGCGCCAGACCTTCGCTGGCGCGAGTCGCTTCGGCATCGAGCGCCAATGCTTTACGGAAGTTGTCCGCGGCGGCGAGCGCATTTCCTTCCTTCTCCAGGCGCTCCGCCGTGGTCAGCAGTGCGAGCACCTGGTCCAACGTGCCTGCGCGCTTCAAGCCACGCGTCGCGACCTGATTGTTCGGTTCGATCTTCAGCGCCAGCGCGAACGCAGCCTTGGCGTCCTCGGACCGACCGTCCTGCAAAGCCTTCGCGCCTTGTTTCAGCTGCTCCGCCAGTACCTGTGGCGCGCGTTTCTCGACGATATCCAGCAGCGGGAGGATCTCGTTGAGCTTTTGCTCCGCGAGCGTGTATTCGCGCGCGGTGAAATCTTGATCCGCCGCGGCCAGCAGCGAGTTGATGCGGCTGTACTCTTCACCGCCCCATTGGGCGGCCGCGCGCTCGTTGAGCTTCTGCAGCCGTTCGTCGATGGCGCCGCGCACTTCTTCGGCAGCCTGCTTCGCTTTGGCCAGTGCCGCGAAGTCGACTTCCTTCTTCTCTGCCGCCGCTTTGTCCTCGACCTTGGGCGCGACTACCGCGGCGGCCGGCGCTTTCGCGGCCGGCTGATCGCGAGCCACCCACTTGGGCAGCACGAAGAACACGACGGCGACGGCGGCGACGCCGAGCGCAACCAGCGATGCCGCGAGTCCACGGCGGAAACCCTGACGGCGCAGTTCGTCCTCGCTGACGCGCGGACCGGCGTTACGTTGCCATTCGCTGCGCAAGGGCTCGCCTTGACCCGGCGGCGGACGCAGACCGGGCGGCTCGATCTTCAACGAAGCAGGCTTGTCAGGGGCAGGCTCGTTCATACTGCTCATCATCGCAGGCGGCGGCAGACTCGCAAGCGCCGCGCGCAATTCTCTTTCGACACTCCGCATGTCCGTCGGTCGGTCCTCGGGCCGGCGCGCCAACAGCCTCGCCACCAGCTGCGCCACGCCCTCGGGCACGTGGGCCGGCAGCGGCGCAGGCTCGCGCTCAACAGTTCGCGCCGCGGCCGCATCCGGATAGAACGGCGGATAGCCCGACAATAACTCGTAGAGCAGCGCGCCAAAACCATACATATCGTCGGCGACACTGACCGGCGCACCGGCGAGCTGCTGCGGGCTGGCACTGAACGGCGACCCGGTCGTGAGCGCGCCGAAATCCGCCAGCAGCGGCACTCCGTCCGCGCTCAACAGTACATTCGCGGGCTTTAAGTCGCGATGAACGATGTTGGCGTCATGCGCCGCCGCCAATGCGGAGGCCACTGTAATGACGGCTCGCAGGATCTCCCCGCAAGAGCGACCACGCAGCTGCGTCAGGTCACCGCCGGCGGCATAGTCCATCGCGATCCACGCCTGATGCGCCGACCGATACAAACCGACGATTCGCAGAACATTCGGATGACCGAGTGCCGCTACCCGTGCGTATTCGTCTCGTAACGCGGCCCAGGTTGCGACGTCCCGCGCCAGCGCGGCCGACAAGATCTTGACCGCGCGCAAGCCGCCGCGTTCACGATCTTCGGCCAGCCAAACTTCGCCGCTGCTGCCGGCGCCGAGGCGGCGTACCAGCACTAGGTTGGCAGACAGTTCCTGCCCGCGCTCCAACATGACGAAAGCTCGCGGGTTGGGCGCCTCGCGTCAGTCGCCGGAGCCGGTTTTCGCGGCGGCCTTCGAGGTTTGCTCCTCGGGTACGGGCGCCACGGGCACCTGCGTGCCGGTTTCGTTTTCGTAGAGCTCTTTGAGCAAGCGCCGCCACTCGGTGTACTGCTCTTCGGCAGTGCCCTTGAGTTGCAGCGTGCGGCCTTCCACTTCGACCACCATGGGCTGAACTTCGGCCTGGAACGATTCGCCAAGCTGCTTCAACGAGTCGGAGTGCAGTTTGACTTCCGCGCCCTTGTCGAAGCCGCTCTTCACGGCATACGCGCCGCCGAAGATCGCGCCGGTGGCCGCGGCCTGGCCGGCATATGTATTTGCTTCCGCGCCGACCATCAGGCCGCCGACGATCGCGGCCGCGCCGAGCAGTTTGCGGGTGATGGCCGCCCGGCGCGCTTCGTCTTTCGCTTCCAGCTCGGAATAGCTGTAACGACGCCAGTTGGTGTACGGCTCGGACATGTTGTCCGCGAACAGCGAGTAATGTTCGTTGATCGTGTCGAGCAGCGCGTAATCACGCTCGCGGATACGATCCATCCGTTGCAGCATCGGATCGTCTTCGGACGGCAGGCGCACGACCTGCTTCACGCCCTTCTTGTCCTGGGTCATGTAGCTGCTGAACGCATACGGCGCGAGGTCCGACGCGAAGCGCAGCTCGGAAACGCGGCGCACGGTCTCGAGATCGGCCGCGGTCAACTGCTGGCGATACATCAGCATGTCGTTGGCCAGCGTGTTGTAGAAGTTCTGGAAAGGATCGCGCGGCTTGCCGGTCTGATCCTTGTACGAGCGCGTGTCGGCGAGCTGTTCGTACTCGCGTTTGAACCACTGACGGCCGGTCGCATCCACCACCGTGATTTCCGCGCGCAGCATCTGACCGGTGGATTCCAGGATCTTGCCGGAGACATATACGTCGAGCGCTTCGGCGTCCTCGGGCATCACGCGCACCTGGCCCCACTGGCCGGTGCCTTCGAGCGTGTTGCGCAACTGCATGGGCAGAAAGCGCGCCTCGGCTTTGCGCACCTCGGGGAAGATGTGCTCTTCCTCCATCACCTTCTCGTCCTTGGGAAGGTTTTCCTCGAACAGACGCACGCCGACGTCGAGCAGCTGCGATTCGGGGATTTCGGTGGCGGCCTGAATGGCCTTGATTCGCTGTTGGGGACGGGTTTCGTGGGTCACGCATCCGGTCGCACCCAGGGCCGCGACCGTCATGACGATTAGAGCAAGCGTGCGCTTCATAACTTTCAACCTGAGTCGTTCTTGTCGCCGTGCCTTACCTGCCCCATTGCCGAATCGTTCCGCCAGTTTGTTTTATCCGACGATCGACCGCTCTCGCGGGACCGGAGTTAGCCGGTCCCCTTCTTGTAATTGCGATACTCCTCCCAGAGTTTCTCGCGCAGCTCCGGATCGGTTTCGTTCATTGCGGCTTCGCGCAACTGCCGGGCGACGATGTCGTCGTCGCTGCCGTCCGGAATGCCGGCCGGGACCGTGTTCGGACCGCCGCCGCCCGCGGCGCCGCCACCCACGCCACCGCCGCCGCCCTGCTGGCCACCTTGACCCTGGCCCTGCTGACCTTGACCTTCGCCCTCGCCTTGACCCTGGCCCTGGCCGTTACCGTTGCGGCCTTGCCGGCCGCCGTTGCCAGAACCTTCGCCGGCGCCCTGGCCTTCGCCACTGCCGCCGCCTTGAGCATTCGCGGACTGGCCGGCGCCTTCAGCGTTGCCTTGTCCACCGCCCGAGCCGCCGCGGCCACCGCGCTCGCCGGCGATCGTCGCCTGCTCGGAGCGCATCCGACCGTCGAAGATGCTGAACGACTCGTCGAACTGGCGATCGATCTGCGCGGTGCGCTCGCCAGTGGTCATTGCTCCACCGCCCGCGCCACCGCCGCCTTGCGAACCGCCGTTCGCGCCACCACCGGCGGCTCCGCCCCCGGCCGACGGGAAACCGCCACCGCCACCCGCGGAGCCGCCACCCTGTGCGCCGGCCCCGCCCGCGGCGCCACCGCCGCCTGCAGAACCGCCGCCTTGCATTCCACCACCACCCGCCGCACCGCCGCCCTGGGCTCCTCCGCCCTGAGCGCCACCACCAGCGGATCCACCGCCCCCGGCCGAGCCGCCGGCGCCGCCCGCGGCTCCACCACCCATACTACCGGCGGCCCCGCCGCCGCCCATTGCACCACCGGCCGAGCCGCCCGCGGAACCCGAGGCTCCGGAAGCGCCACCGCCGCCGCTGGATCCTTTGAAGATGCTTTCGTTGCCAGAGCCACCACCGGATGTGCCGCCGGACGAAGAATCTGGCATGCCGCCGCCGCCGGCGCCGCCGCTGCTGCCGCCGCCACCGGCGCTAGGCGAACCACCACCGGAGGCGCCACCGCCACCCGAGCTGGGCAAGCCGCCACCACCGGAAGCGCCGCCACCGCCCGCGCTAGGAGAAGGCAAACCTGCCGAGGGCAGTCCAGCGCCGGGAAGCGAGGTGCCCACGGTTACATTCGGACCGCCGGAGCCACCTTGCGAACCACCGGACGAGCCGCCGGACTGACCGCCCGCGCCGCCCGCGGAACCGGACGATCCGCCAGAAGACCCGCCACCCTGTGAGCCGCCGGCGGAACCCTGACTTCCGCCCGAGCTGCCACCGGACGAACCACCGCTCTGGCCACCCGAGCTTCCGCCGGAAGAACCGCCCTGACTACCGCCTTGAGAGGAAGAAGAAGGCATGCCCATGGAGCCGCCGCCGCTCGCGCCGCCCGCCGAAGGCAGGCCGCCGCCGGATCGGCCACCGCTCGATCCGCCGCTCGGCATGCTGCTGGAAGAACCGCCGCCGCCCGAAGAACCGCCGCTGGAGCCCGACGAGCCGCCGGACGAACCGGAGGAGCCGCCGCTTGGCATCCCGGACGAGGGCATGGAGGAAGAGGAGGATTGCTGACCGGCGCAACCACCCATCAGGAAAGCGGAAACGGAGCTCACGAGCACGCAATGGACCGCCACCGTCAGCACACGCCGGGACGTGAGCGACGACTTGGGCCCGGCGGCCGATGGCCGGGTGGGTTGACTCTGCATGTCCTCTCCTTCCATTCCCCTGCGCGCATGAGGACGCATGTGCACTGAAGGGAACTCTGCGACCGATCAGCTGAACGAGCGCTGACCATGTCGGGGGCGCGTCAGCCACTTTCAATGAGTAGCGACAGCCTCGTTCAGAAGTTCAACGCCGCCAAAGTTCAACGCGCGAGAGCGCGATTCGGCTACTGCGGCGACACCGCCGCCGTCTCCTCGTCACCCGCGCCCAACAAAAACGCCTTCAACTGCCCCGCCAGCCGATCGCAGGCCGTGCTCTGCACCGGCGCGATCAAGGGAATCGGAGCGATCGCGCCGATCATCACCGACGTGCCTTTCACATCGGTGGTGAGACTGCCGGCACTGATGCCCTGGCGCAGGTCCCACACGGTCGCTTCGTAATCGGAAGACTTTTCCCACCAGCCCAGGCCCAGGCAACCCGCCCCGCCCGGCCCCGCGGCGCAGGCGATGCTGCCGCCGCCGTCGGTCTTTTGTGTCACCCCGTCGACCCACACGATGTAACGCACGCCCATTTCGCCCACACGCTCGGCAACGCCAGGCCGAGCGAGGAAAGCACTGAAGCCCTGCGCGTTGGCCGGCGCGGTGCTCGGCTCCAGCCACGGATACAGCGCGTCGACGAAATAATGGTCCGCGTAAATCTGGAACGGGCCCTTGCTCAAGTTACTGCGCGGCTCGAACTCCTTGCCCGAACGTTGCCTCTCGGCAACGTCGGCCGAGACCGCTTCGCCGACCAGCTCGCGCTCCAGGCAATCCAGGAATTTGTCTTCCGTGCCCGTACCTTCCAGATGCGGTTTGGCGAGCAGCACGATCGCCTCGTGCGACGAGATTTGCGTCGGCGCCTCACGCAGCTCTTCGATCTTGGCGGTCATGCAGCCGCCCGTTGAGACCAGCGCGATGGCCATCGCGAGTCGTGCGGAGACAGTGCCAGCAGAATTCATGATCATCTCCAGGATTGCAGGCCGGTTCGGAACAATCCGTGCTGAAGCGTTCGCCGGCTCGACGCGATCCGATTCGCTTCATGCTTGGGATCGCTTCGGCCGCGTCGCGCCCGACCTTTACGATCGAGTATACGCCAGCCATTCATACGTCAATGCCGGGAAAACGCGCAAGCGTGAACGCGGCAGAACGAGGAAATTAACAATGCAATGTCAAATGGCTGAACTGCCACTGAATGGCCGCGCGTTTCGTCACCGGCCTCGCGCGGGCGGGTGAGCTTCAAAGCAACGACATTTGCCGCGGGTCGCCGCCGGTTGCAGTGGAGCCCGCCACAAACAATTGCGTGTTGTGGACAAATCTCTCGCGATGTTTGAGCCCGTATCGCGCGCACGCCGCGGCGAAACGTTGCGCCAGAAGTTCAGCGTATTGCCCTTCACCACGCTGGCGGTGGCCCCAGCGCGGATCGTTGTCACGTCCGCCGCGCATATCGTGCAATCTCGACCAGACGTGCTTGGCCTTGAGCGGCTCGTGCCGTTCGAGCCATTCCTGAAACAAATCCTTCAACTCGTAAGGTAAACGCAGCAACACGTAACCGGCCGAGCGCGCGCCGGCGGCCGCGGCGGCCTCGAGTATTTTTTCCAGTTCCGAATCGGTCAGCACGGGAATCACCGGCGCGACCATGACGCCGACTGGAATGCCCGCCGCGCTCAAGTTGCGAATGGCTCGCAGTCGCGCGGCAGGCGAAGCGGTACGCGGTTCGAGCGTGCGCTTGATGTCATTGTTGAGCGTCGTGACGCTCACCAGCGTGTATACGAGGTTGTCCTTCGCCAGCGGCGCCAGCAGATCGATGTCACGCTCGATCATGGCGCTCTTGGTGATAATCGAGAACGGATGCCGACGCCGCGCCAGCACTTCGATGATGCTGCGTGTTACACGGTACTCGCGCTCGATGGGCTGATAGGGATCGGTGTTGGCGCCGATGGTGATGGGCGAGCAGCGATAGTTGCGCGCCGACAGCTCTTCTTCGAGCAGGCGCGCGGCGTCCGCCTTGTAGAACAGCTTGGTCTCGAAATCGAGGCCGGGCGACAGGTTCAGAAAGCCGTGCGATGGCCGGGCGTAACAATAGATGCAGCCGTGCTCGCAGCCCCGATAAGGATTGATGGACTGATCGAACGGAACGTCCGGCGAATTATTGCGCGTGATGATGGAGCGCGCAGGCTCGGGCTGAACGGTGGTTTGCAGCGCCGGCAGCTCTTCATCCAGGCTGCCCCAGCCATCGTCCACCGCCTCAGCGCGCGAAGATTCAAAGCGCCCAGCAGGATTCGACACGGCGCCGCGTCCGTTGCGAACAGCAGGGCGAATCGGGCTGGGCATGGACAGGATAGTACTGGATATAAACCCAGGATGGAAGCGGTTCTCGCTCTTCTTCTTTGGCCTACTTCTTTTTCGGAAAGGCCTGCATCTGCCAGAGCACCGGGAACAGGCGCGTCCACCATCCTGTAACAATCAACGTCGCCACCCCGCCGATGACGACCGCGCGCACCGCGCCCCACCACTTGGCCATCAATCCCGACTCGAAATCGCCCAACTCGTTGGAAGCTCCGATGAATACCGACGCGACCGCGCTGACCCGGCCGCGGATGTAGTCAGGCGTGTCCAACTGCACCAGCAGGTGTCGGACGTAAACACTCACCATGTCCGCCGCGCCCAGGACGATCAGGGCGACCATGGATAAATAGAAGTTGGTGCTCAGGCCGAACACGATGGTGGCGACACCAAACAACGCCACGCCGCCGAACATCCACGGCCCGACGTTTCGCGAGATCGGACTCAGCGCCAGCACCAGCCCGCAAGCAGCCGCGCCTATGCCCGGCGCGGTGCGCAGCAGGCCGAGACCGGTCGGGCCGACATGGAGAATGTCACTGGCGAACATCGGCAACAGCGCCGTCGCGCCACCGAACAGCACCGCGAACAGATCGAGCGAGATGGCGCCGAACACGATGGGCCGGGAGCGCACGAACTTCAGACCCGACAGCAGATTCTCCAGCGACAGCGGCTCGCGCGTCAGGTTGGTCTGCTCGGTCGCTCCTCTGATTTGAAACATCATCAGCGACGCCGCGAGCGCCAATCCCATCACCGACGCGTACACGACCGAAGGTCCGGCGAGATAGATCACGCCGCCCACCGCCGGCCCGATGATGTTTGCGAATTGTTGCGAAGACGAGTTCAACGCCACCGCGCGACTGAAAGATTCCGTGGGCACCAGATTCGGCAACAGCGACTGAGCGCCTGGCATCGAAAAGGCGCGCGCCGCGCCGAGCAGCATCATCACCATGAACACCGGCCACACCGACTGCACGCCGCGCAGGGTGATGATCAGGAGCACCAGAGCGCAGACCGCATTGGTGAAATAACAAGTCGTGACGATGCGCGCGCGGTTGTAATGATCCGCGGCATGACCGGCCGGCAGGATCAACGTCACGAACGGAATGAATTGGGACAGCCCGATCAAGCCCAGGTCGAGCGGATCGCCAGTGACGTCGTACATCTGCCAGCCCACCGCCACGATCTGGATCTGCGCCGCCAGCGTGGCCAGAAAGCGCGCGGCGATGAAGCGCAGAACGTTGGGATTGCGCAGGACGTGCTGGGTCTGCGCGCTCAGAGTGGTCATGCGGAGCTGGGGAGGCGGTCCTTGAGACGCGGCAGGATACTGGCCGCGAGGCGCTGCTGGCCAGATCGGAACCGTCAAACTGAAGCGGCCCGACCGAAAAGTGATATCCGGAGACCCGCCGCCTTGTACCGGCGTGCTGCGACCGACCTGCTCAGGCCGACTGCGTGCGCTCGGGCGCTGGCGGCTCGGCCGGCGGCGCCGCGTGCACCTCGGTTACGTTGTGACCGGTCGGATGATGATGAGCACCATGGTGAACGTGCTTCTTCTCCGCGCCCTTCACCACCGTCGGGAACTTCACCTGCACCACCGTGCCGTCCTCGGAGCGCGTTTCGAGCTCGCCCCTGAGCTGGCGCACGAATGCCTCGATGAGCGAGCGACCGAGCCCGCTGTGGTCGTGGGAGCTGGCGGCGGTATCGAAACCAGTGCCGTCGTCGCGAATGGTCAGCACCAGCGACGCGGGTGAGTCGCGTGTCACCTGCACCTGGATATGGCCGCCGTCGCGCTCGTTGAATGCGTGCTTATAGGCATTGGTGATCGCCTCAGTCACCAGCAGTCCCAGGGGCACAGCGACGTCGGGACCGATGACTTCGCTCGGCGCGTCCACGGTCAGTTCCACATTGCGGCCGCGGGACAGGCCGCCACGCCGCAGCTCCGCGCATAGATCGTCGAGGAACCACTTCAGATCGATTTCCTGCAGGCTCTCCGACTCATACAGCCGCCGGTGCAGCGTCGCGAGCGCGTTGATACGACTGCGCGCTTCAGCGAATGCAACCTCGGCGCGAGGGTCACGAATTCGGCGCGCATGCAAGTTGAGCAGGCTCATGACGAGTTGCAGATTGTTCTTCACCCGGTGATGGATCTCACGCACCAGGATCTCTTTCTGCGCCAATGAATCGCGCAACTCGTTCTCACGCGCGGACAGCAAATCGGCCATGCGCGAGAACGTTTCGCCCAAGCTGCGGATCTCGGCTGGCGCAGCGCTCACGCGCTCCGGACGCACACTGTGTCGGCCGGCGGCATAAGCGGACGTGATGCGTTCAAGATAGGTGATCCAGCGCACCACCAGATGTTCGATACCGAACCACACGACTGCGATCGCCAGGGCCCACATCAACAATGGCGTGAACACGCCCCACGCCACTTGCAGAGCCAACGGACCGATCGCGGTCAACACCGGCGTACCGAGGATCACGAAGATGCGCCCGCCGAGCAGCGGACTGATCGCGTAAAGACGCCAGACTCCGTCGTGACCACGCGCGCGGAATGTTTGAGTCTGACCGCCTTGCAAATGTTCGCGCAGATGCTCGTTCACGATGTCGCGTGAAGGCAGCGGCGATCTCACCGGCGATCGCTCCGCTTCGCCCGTGATGATCTCGCCCTGGCTATCGAGCAGCGCGAACGCAGTGTCCTCGGTCTGGTTGCCGGAGTGATAACGCCGCGTCAGCCAGTCCAGGCCGATGAACAGCGCGACCGCTCCCTGGATCACGCCATCGTCGTCGATCAGCGGCACAGCAGTGGTGATGCCCCACGTGCCCAGCCAGCGGCTGACGATCAGATCGCTGATGACGAAGCCGTCGCCGCTCATCACCGAGATGAACCATTGCCGGTCGGCGACATTGACGCCGCTGCGTGTCGGGCTCGAAGCACAAGTGAAATTGCCCTTCGCGTCGACCACGGAAGCGCCCGAGTATTGATCCAGGCCGCCGATCGCCCGCTGCAAGGCGCGCCGGCAGGCTGGCCCTTCGCCGTGACGAATGTCGGGTTGCGCGGCCAGGCTCGTGAGAATGTCGCGCGACGAGGAGATCATGTTGACCTGCTCAGTCGCCGACAGCTGCGCGGCCTGAGCGAGGTTCTGCTCCAGGATGCGCATGCTGCTGTTGTAACTGGAGATGGCCTGCAGAACGGCGAGCGCGCCCGGCGCCAGCATGGCAATGCCGACGATGAGCACGAGCCGTGGGCGCAGGCCGGCGTTGCGACCGAACCAGGAACGCGACGCGGCGACGATCTTGGCGCTCTTCAAGCAGCGACTCCCCGCGTTAACCGACTCCCGAGCCTCAGGATGCGCCCGAGCGCCGCTCGTTGCTATTGGGTTCGCTGAGTGAATTCACGCCTGGCAACGTTCCAGTGACCTGCGTAGCGTCTTCGCCGAGCAGTTCGACCAGTCGGTCACGGGCACGCGCTATTCGGCTCTTGATAGTGCCGACTGCCACTTGGCACACGTCCGCCGCTTCTTCGTATGACAGGCCCGTGGCGCACACGAGCACCAGAGCTTCACGCTGATCCACGGGCAACTCCTGCAACGCGCGGTTCAAATCCCGCAGATGCAGTTTGGCGTCGTGGTCCGGCGCGATGGCCATCTGCGAGGCGCAGATGCCGTCGGGATCCTCGATCTCAAACTTGCGATGGCGCAACTCCGAGTAGTAGCAGTTGCGCAGAATCGTGAACAGCCACGCCTTCAGATTGCTGCCCGCCTGGAACTGCTCGCGATTGGTCCACGCCTTGAGCACCGTATCCTGCACGAGATCGTCGGCGCGCGCCGGGTCGCCACACAGCGAGCGTCCGAACGCGCGCAGTGCCGGCAGCAACGCGGTGACCTGATCGAGAAACTTGTCCTGGCCGGTCATCGTAGGCTTCCGCTCAGTGCCGGGCTCCGCCGCCGCCTCGGACTGGGTCGCTAACCTGGAGCCGCTCAAGCGCCACGCTCCTTGTCCTCGAGCTGCTTGAGCAGCTGTTTGAACTCGTCGGGCACGGGCTCGTCCATGACTTCGGTGAACATGCGCTTCAGGCGCGCACCGAGCCAATCCGGGACTTGCTCCGTCGCGCTCGCAACCGGTGCTTCGACGGGCTCGTCAGGCTTGGTTTGCTCACTCATGATCATGGCGATTCAGCTAAATGGCGACTTGAGACCCGGGGGCCAGTTTCGTGGGGTAGGAAACGCTCCGTGGCGTGAAAAAGTTCCAGGGAGTAAGGAACCTTCCACCGCGTTCGTACATAGTATTGCTGCACTCATTCGAGCGCGCCGACGTCTACTCAATAGAGCGCCCCGAAGCCGCGCCTATAAAGAACCGTTTGAGGAGTCTCCATGGCCTTAGCTCACGCCATCGCCGAACATCTGCCGTATCTGCGCCGGTACGCCCGCGCGCTGTGCGGTACGCAGAGGAGTGGCGATGCCTATGTCCGGGCATGTCTGGAAGCGATTGTTGCCGATACTTCGGTGCTGGACTCCCGCCTCTCGCCGAGAGTGGGGCTGTATCGGCTGTTCCACAAGCTCTGGAACAGCGCGCATGTCGAGGTGCCGGCGGCGTCGGTAAAGCGCGACGCCGACGGCGTCGAGCGACGTTTGAGCGAGCTCACGCCGGCCCGGCGCCAGGCGCTGCTGCTGACCGCGATGGAAGGTTTCAATATCAGCGACGCCGCCAAGATCCTCGGCGTCGACGAGGAAGAAGTGAAGCAGATGGTCGGACAGGCCGTCCGCGAGATTTCCAATCAACCCAGCACCAAGGTCCTCATCATCGAAGACGAGCCCATCATTTCGCTCGACCTCCAGAGCATCGTGCGTGAGATGGGACACACGGTCGCGGCGATCGCGACCACTCGGGACGAAGCAGTGCGCGCCGCGCGCAAGACCGAGCCGGGTCTGGTCCTTGCCGACATCAAACTGGCCGACGGCAGTTCCGGTATCGACGCCGTCCGTCAGATCCTCAGCGAACTGGATATTCCCATCGTATTCATCACCGCGTATCCGGAGCGCCTGCTGACGGGCGAGCGGCCGGAGCCTACGTTCCTGGTCACCAAACCGTTCGTGCCGGAGACGGTGCGGGTGGCCGTCAGTCAGGCGTTGCTGTTCGCCTGAGCAGGTTGCACGACCATAAAAAACGGGGCCGCGAGGCCCCGTTGTCATTTCCCAGTCTTGCAACTCGTCACACTGGCGGCCGACCGCGCAGCGCGCCACCCACCAATGCAACCAGCGTCAGCACCAGGAAGATGAAGAACAGAATCTTGGCAATACCCGCCGCGGCGCCGGCGATGCTGGTGAAGCCCAGCACGGCGGCGATGATCGCGACGACGAAAAATGTCAGCGCCCAAGACAGCATTTGAACCTCCGTACCCGTCTGTCCAATCGAAAAAAGCTGCAATTTCCAGCTTGCGGCCTTCATGCACCGCACACCGCTTCACTCAGGGAACGCGTGAGCTTATGTCGGGTTCCGGCGGGATTTCCTCGGAACTTCGCACATACGTAAACGTTTTCCTGACGACGTTTCATCTGTAATTTCAACGAGGGGCGGCGTACGCGCCGTGGAGGACACATCATGAAGTTGAATGCAAAGCTGCTGTGGTCCGCGATGTTGGCCGCGACGTTGAGCGTCGGGCTCGCGGCATGCGAGAAAAAAGGTCCAGTGGAGCAGGCCGGCGAGGAAGTGGATGAAGCCATCGACACCATGAAGCGAGGCGGTGAAGAGTCAACGGCGAATAAGGTGGACGACGCCGCCGACGAAGCGCGTGAAGGCGCTGAAGACGCGAAGGACGAGTTGCAGAAGAACTGATCGTCGCCGCGTCGACGCTGCGAAGTCGACGCGACAACGTCAGACGGAAAGGCCCTTGCCGACGCAGGGGCCTTTTCTTTTATCCCAGGAACTCTTCGATCAGCGCGGCCACTTGCTCCGGTTGCTCATGATGCATCATGTGGCCCGCATCCTTGACGGTCGCGAACGTCCCAGTCCGGAACAGCACGCGCAGTTTGTGTTCTTCCAGCTCGTCGCCCATCCGTTTCACCAGATCGGATTGATCGCCCAGCACGAACAGCAACGGCGACTCGATGGCGCGCCAGCACGCTTCCGCCTGTTCGCGCGAATACAGCACCGGGTTCACTCGCTTGTGTTTCGGATCGGCGCGCAACTCGATCTTGCCGTCGTCACGCGCCTTGCCCCAGGAGCGGGCGATGAAATCCAGCCGATTTTTGGGAGTGCGCGGGTTGCGGCGGGCGAGCACGCGAGTCAACTGCTCGTGACTTTCGTAAACGTTGAACTCGCTGCCGTGCTTCACCTCGTCGAGCCACTGCGCGTAGCGCGCCGGCGCCTGGTCCGGAGTCGTGCGGGCCATGCCGAAGCCTTCCAGGCTGACGACGCGACGGATGCGTTGGGGTCGAACCCCGGCGTACAGCATCGCGATGTTGCCGCCCATGCTGTGCCCGACCAGATCGACCGGCGCCTCCGGCGCCAATTGATCCAGCAGCGCGTCGAGATCGGCGAGGTAATCGGGGAACCAATACCCTTCGGCCGGCCGCTGCGTGCGTCCGAAACCGCGCATGTCGAAGGCGATGCAGGTTCGATCCGCCGAGAAGCAATCGACCAGAAACTGATATGTCTCGCCGGTATCGCCCCAGCCGTGCAGCAGGATCAGCGGATCCGGATCGGCGCCTGGCCAACGATACACATGGAAGGCGAGGCCACGCGCCTCGAGACTGTCATTTTGCAGAGGGCGCGGCGATCGGTGAAACATTGAAGGAGGACCGACTTCGGCGGGAGGGATGACGATGCCGCACGCGAGCGCGTCACGGCATCGTTCCACTACTGTGGACTGAAGGTGTTACTGCGGGGTGCGAACTACGTTCGCGCCCGCCTTGCTCACCTTCTTCTTGCCAGCGACCTTCCGCTTGCCGGCTTTTTTCTTGACGGCCTTGGTCACCGCCTTCTTGCCGGCCTTCTTCTTGCCCGCCTTCTTGCTGGCTTTACGCTTGGTTGCCACGATCTACCTCCAGGTTAGTCCCACTTTCAGGTTTTGATCACGTTTTAACGTGCCTAACCATATTACACGGTGACGCCGAGCTGATGCATGATGGCGGTCGATGGAAAACGGCAAGAACATCCAGGATCAAGTCACGACTATCGTCGCGCACGCGCGTGGCCTGAGCACACAGGACCGGGGCGAGTACGTGCGACGAGCCTGCGGAGCGGATGAAACATTGTTGTCGCATGTCCTGCAGGCGCTGGCCGATTCTCTCGGCGAGAAAGCGGCGCAGGCGCAGGGATTCTGGGACGACGTGGCCGCCGGCGAGCGTAGCGCCGCCGCAGCCTTCGAATCGCTGGACGGCCAGCTGCTCGGCCGGTATCGCATCGTGCGCAAGTTGGGCTCCGGCGGCATGGGCGACGTGTATCTCGCAGAGCGCGCGGACGAGGAGTATCAGCAGCGGGTTGCGCTGAAGATCGTGCGCGGCGGGTTGTTCTCGCCGCAGATCCAAAGCCGTCTGCGCATGGAGCGGCAGATCCTCGCGACTCTGCAGCACCCGAACATCGCGCGCCTGCTCGATGGCGGCCGCGCGCCGGATGGCACGCCGTACCTCGTCATGGAGTACATCGAGGGCGAACCCATCGACACTTACTGCGACCGCCGGCGACTGTCCGTCGAAGCGCGCTTGCAGCTGATCCGAACCATCTGTGGCGCGGTCCATTACGCGCACCAGAACTTGATCGTGCATCGGGACCTGAAGCCCAACAACATTCTGATTACGCCCGATGGCGTGCCCAAGCTGCTGGATTTCGGTATCGCCAAGCTGCTCGACTCGCGACATTCGGCGCATACGCTGGCGGTGACTCATTTCGAGTACCGGGTGATGACGCCCGCGCACGCCAGCCCCGAGCAGGTGCGCGGCGACGTGATCACGACCGCGAGCGATATCTATGTGCTCGGCGTGCTGCTGTACGAGTTGCTGTGTGGCAAGCGGCCGTTCCATCTGGTCGGCACCAGTCTCACCGACATGGAGCGGATCATTTGCGAGCAGGAGGCGCCTGCGCCGAGCGCCATGGTCGCGCGTGTCAGCGCGGAATCGCCCGAGATGATGGCGGACATCGCCAGCCACCGATCGACGACGCCGGCCCGGCTGCAGAAACAGCTGCGCGGCGATCTCGACAACATCATCGGCATGACGATGCGGAAGGATCCGGAGCGCCGTTATGCGTCCGCGGAGCAGCTCGCGACGGATCTGGAGCATCACCTGACGGGGCAGCCCGTCTTGGCGACCCGAGACACGTGGCTCTATCGAACGCGGAAGTTCGTGAAGCGCCATTCGGTGTCGGTGGCTGCGGGCGTGGTCACGGTTCTTACGCTCGCTGCCTTCTCGGTGGTCACATACATCCAGGCGCAGCGGATCGCTGAAGAGCGCGACGTGGCGACCGCCGAACGCACTCGGGCGGAACAGATTTCGTCGTTTCTCGTGGAGTTGTTCGAGCTGTCCGATCCGTCGCGGAGCCGTGGCAATCAGGTGACAGCGCGCGAAATATTGGACATCGGCGCGCGGCGCATCCGGCTCGGATTGAACGAACAGCCGGAAACGCGCGCGACGCTGCTGGGAACGATTGGGCGTGTGTACGGCAGCATGGGACTGTATGAAAGCTCCGTGGAGTTGCTCGAGGATGCCTTGCAGTCACGCATTCGCATTCATGGCGAGCGGGATCCTGCGGTGGCGCTCGCGCGGGCGAACTTGGGCTGGGCGTTGTGCGATCGAGGTCAGTTGGATGCCTGCGCGGAGCAACTCGATGCCGCACTGGCCATGCAGAAGGAGCTCCTTGGCGCTGACGCCGTAGCCATTGCGCCCACTCTGCTCGCGCATGGTCGGCTCGCGCAGTTGCGCGGCGAGTTGGATAAGGCGGAGCAGTACTTCAAGGACAGTCTCGAGGTATATCGGACGCACGAGCAGGAACGGACGTCCGCCGCTGCTTCCGTGATGAACGAATTGGCGGGGCTGTACACGTATCGCAACGACTACGAGCGTGCGGCCACGCTGTATCGCGCGGCGCTCGATATCGATCGGCACGCGCTCGGCAACGATCATCCGCAGGTGGGCATGCACGTGCAGAACCTCGCGTTCGTTCTGCAATCGCAGGGCAAGCTCGGCGAGGCCGCGCCGCTGTTTACCGAGTCCTTGCAGATCTTGAGCAAGGTGCTCGGCGAGACCCATCCGATGACCTTGGATGCCACCGCCAACTACGGTCGCTTTCTGCATCGTCGCGGTGAATTGACCCGAGCCGAAGAAGTGCTCGCTCGCGTCGTCGATCTCGACCGCAAGGCTCGCGGCGAGCAGCACCCCTTCGTGGGTCACGACCTCGTGAATCTCGGCATGCTTCGAGTGGACGCAGGCAATCCCGCTCGAGCTCAGCAGGACTTCACCGCGGCGCTGGCGATTTA
Source organism: Steroidobacter sp. (assembly GCF_036402275.1). Classification (NCBI taxonomy): domain Bacteria; kingdom Pseudomonadati; phylum Pseudomonadota; class Gammaproteobacteria; order Steroidobacterales; family Steroidobacteraceae; genus Steroidobacter; species Steroidobacter sp. Next base: position 153,299 of record NZ_DASWTF010000011.1, read on the forward strand.
CGCCGTCACGCTACCTTCCGATCATCCCTTCGCCGTCTCCGCCCTCTCCGGCCTCGGCCGCGCCCAACTCGAACAAGGCCACCTCAAAGACGCCGAACAAACGCTGCGCCAGGCCTCTCAAATCGCCGCCAAATCCCTGGCCGCCGACAGCCCCACCCTCGCCGCCGTCAACAGCTCCCTCGGCCGCACCCTCCTCGCCCAAAACCGCGCGGCGGAAGCCTCGCCCTTGCTACGCGCCAGCTATCCGATCCTGGCAAAGGCACAAGGCGAAGACGCCGTCATCACCAAGCGCACCAAGGAGGCGCTGGCGAGCGTCGAGTCCGCCAAGTAGGGGTCAACTTGTCTCAGCAGCTAAGTCTTTGTAGTTCAGAGACCATTCGCTCGACAGGAGATCGAAATGTCCCTTGAGAATGCACCGGCCTATGCGCGGGAGTACAATCGTGGCCGCACCCAAGGAGGCTCGAACACCGTGAGCGCCCCTTCCCTGAAACGGCAGGCCCATGAGCTGATCGACAATTTGCCCGAGTCGGCGACTTGGGAAGATGTCGCGTACGAGGTTGAGTTGCGCGCCTCGATAGAGCGCGGTCTGGCCGATGCCGACGCGGGGCGCCTGATCCCAATCGAAGACCTGAAGAAGGAATTCGGTATCGACGAATGAGGGTCTACTGGACCCCGGAAGCTCGGGTACGGCTGCGAGAAATATGTAATTACATTGCCCGAGACTCCCCTATGGTTGCCCGCGAGGTGACCGCGCGAGTATTACGTCGCACGGAGCAACTTGCGATGCCTCCACTCCTGGGCCGACGCTTGCCAGAGTATCCCCGCAGCGACCTCGCGAAATCTTGGAACGGCCGTTCAGGATCATCTACCGAGTTGAGACCGGGGCGATCCAGATCATCACGATCAAACATTACCGGCAAAATCTTCCACGTAATTCGCGGCGCCTCGTGCCACGTTGAAGCGATCGGCTACTTGTCCATCAAAGCCGGTAGTTCGTGTCGTTCTTAAACGTCTCGCGCGCTGGCCAGACAGGGCAAAGCTCCTCGATCACCGCCATCAATTCATCCAGCGCCTGGAACGGATCGGCAGGCGGCGGCATCGGCGCGTCCAGGCCGCCGTCGGCCGCGAAGAAAACTTCGTTCGATTTCTCTGAGGATGTTTCCGGCACCGTCACTGCCTCATCCCCCCAGAAACATCTTGTATGCCGAGTTGTCCGTTTCTTCCGCGTAGACGTATTTGAGCTCGCGGACGTGCAAGTCGAACTCGGTGCTTTCGGAAGGAGGGATCTGGACGCCGACCAGGATGCGGCCGTAGTCGGAGCCGTGGTTGCGGTAGTGGAACAGGGTGATGTTCCAGCGGGTGCCGATGGCGTTGAGGAATTTCAGGAGCGCGCCGGGGCGCTCGGGGAATTCGAAGCGGAACAGACGTTCGTCGGTGAGCCCGCGGGCGTGGCCGCCGATCATGTAGCGGACGTGCAGCTTGGCGACTTCGTTGTCGCTCATGTCGTGCACGTTGTAGCCCGAGTCGCGCAGCGACTTGATCACTGATTCTTTCTCGCGCCGACCGTCGCTGAGCCCGAAACCGACGAACAGCTGCGCGGACGTCGCGTCGCTGAAGCGGTAGTTGAACTCGGTGATGCTGCGTCGGCCGACGGCTTCGCAGAAACGCAGGAAGCTGCCTTTCGCTTCTGGAATCTCCACCGAGATGAGCGCCTCACGCTGACCGCCGATATCGGCGCGCTCCGCGACGTGACGCAAACGATCGAAGTTCACGTTGGCGCCGCAGTTGATGGCAATGAACGTGCGATCACGGCACTGCTCGCGCTGCACATATCGTTTGATACCCGCCACCGACAGCGCACCCGACGGCTCCACAATCGTGCGATTCTCTTCGAAGATGTCCTGCATGGCCGCGCAGATCTCGTCCGTGCTGACCAGCATGATCTCATCGACGTATTCACGCACCAGCCGGAATGTTTCTTCGCCGACCCGCCGCACGGCGACGCCGTCGGCGAAAATGCCGACGCGATCCAGCGTGACACGCTTGCCGGCCTGCATGGACTTGTACATCGCATCCGCATCGTCCGGCTCGACGCCGATGATCTTGATCTTTGGAAACAGATACTTCACATACGCGGCGACGCCGGCGATCAAGCCACCGCCGCCGACGGCGATGAAGATCGCATCGATCTGCTCGCCCGCGCACTGGCGCAGCAGTTCCATGCCGATGGTGCCCTGACCCGCGATCACGTCCGGATCGTCGAACGGATGAATGAAGGCGAGCTGACGTTCGCTCATCAGCTTCATCGCATGCTCGTAGGCCTGATCGTAATCGTCGCCATGGAGCACCACTTCCGCGCCATGATCCAATACCGCCTGAACTTTGATCTGCGGCGTGGTCTGAGGCATGACGATGGTGGCCGGAATGCCGCGGCGCTTGGCCGCCAGCGCCACGCCCTGCGCGTGATTGCCAGCCGAAGCGCAGATCACGCCGCGCCTGGCGGCGGTTTCCGACAAGTGGGCGATCTTGTTGTAGGCCCCGCGAATCTTGAACGAGAACACCGGTTGCAGATCCTCTCGCTTGAAGAGGATGGTGTTGCCCAACCGGCGGCTCAGCCGCGGCGCGGCGTCCAGCGGAGTGGCGATGGCGACGTCATAAACGCGCGCTTTGAGAATACGTTCGAGGTAATCGTGGGACATACAGGCCAGGATACCGCATTCCTGCGATAATGCGCGCCGCTCCAAAACCGTGCTCGCTGCGAACATCTGAACGCATGAACGATCCGACCGCCCTCACCCGCCGAGACCTGCTTGCCTCCAGTCTGTTGGCATCCTTGGGCGCCGCCGCCCTCGGCTCGCCCTCGACCGCGGGCGCGCAGCCCATCGGCAGCATGCCGTCGACGACCAAAGAGCTCTGGCAGTGGTTTCGCACCCAGCCTGTGCTGGATCTACAGCGAACGTATCTGGACGTCGCCGGCGCGGGCCCGACGCTACGGGCGGCAATGGCTACTGAATATCGAGTGCGCGACTCACAGAGCCTGAACATCGCCGCGTTCGCCGACGGTCAGTGGAGCGCCGAGACAACGCGCATCGCGACCGCATTCGGCGGCTTCATCGGCTGCGACGCCGACGAGATCGTATTCACGCGCGGCACCGGCGAAGCGATCGCCACAGTGGCCAACGGCCTCGATCTGAACGCGGGCGATGAAATCCTCACCACGAATCGCGAACATCCCGCCACGCTCAGTCCTTGGTTGTTGCTGGCCAGACGGCGCGGCATCGTGGTCAAGCAGATCGATCTGCCCGCGCCCATGAACGGCCCGGAACAGGCGCTGGGCCTGTTCGCCGGCGCGGTCACCGACCGCACCAAGGTGCTGCTGTTCTCGCACGTTCAATATGCCGACGGCACATTGATGCCGGTGCAAGAGCTGTGTCAGTTCGCCCGACAACGCAATCTGATCAGCGTCGTCGACGGCGCGCAGGCGCTCGGCATGCTGGATTTCCAGCTGCGCGACCTGGGCTGCGATTTCTACGGCGCTTCATTTCATAAATGGCTCGGCGGCAGCAACGGCACCGGCATGCTGTACGTCCGCCGGGATATGCTCGATCGGGTGTGGCCGTCGCAACCTCGCGGCATCGACGCCTCGCCGCCCGTGATCACACCGACGCAAGCGCGAGGCCACATGGGCGCGCCGGCGGCGTTGCATAAATTAGGAAACATCGTGCCGCTCACCTGGCCGTCGCTGCGAGGCGTGGAAGTGGCGCTGGATTTCCATCGGCAGGTATTGCGCAGTCGTATCGAAGCGCGCATTCGCGAGCTGGCGATTTACGCTCGCCTGCGTTTGCAACAGCTGCCCGGCGTGGAGTTGCTCACGCCCGCTCGCCCTGGCCTGTGGGCCGGCATCCTGTCGTTCCATGTGCCGGGGCGCCTGGCCTCCGATATCACATTGGGACTGGTGCGCGGTCATCGCGTGTTCGCACGTGACCTGCAGTGGCCGGGCAAGAGCGAAGGCGCGGTCCGCATCTCGCTGCATGCATTCAACACTCACGACGAAGTGGACAAACTATTCAACGGCCTGCAGCAGGTGCTGCGTTAACGCGCGGCCGAGAGACGCTATCAGTGGAGCTGAGTTATTTGTTGATGATGGGCAGCCTGAGCGGCCTGGTCGCCGTGCTGGCCCACTCGGTCTTGTATTCCATTTACGAGCTGCTTCGGTGGCGCGGCACGGTCTTGAGCTCGTTGAGCCTGACCGACGCGTGCCTGCATCTGATCTGCGGCACCGGCCTGGGCCTGTTGTTCTGGCTGAGCTGGGGACTCGCGGGAATGGTCGACGTGCCCTGGTGGTTCCGCGGCGTGTCGTTCGCGATGCTGTGCTGGGTGCCTGTGTCGCTGCCCGCGGTAGTGGGCGCATGGATGACTGCCCCGCCGGAGCGCGGGTTGTCTGCGAAAGCGATGGCGATGATGGCGTCGCGCTGGGCAATGACTTGTCTGATCGCAGGCCTGACGTGCGCCTGGAGCTGGGAACGCTCGATGTGAGCGACCCAGCCCAGTGCAGTTCAAACGTTAGCGATCGAAGAACTCGCGAGCCACGGACGTGAAGCGCTGCGGAGCCGCGCTCAGGAAACCCTGGCCGTAGTCCGGCAGATCGAGCATCGAGCCGTTGGGCAACGAGGCGCGGGCGCGACCCGAGTGCTCCCAGAACTCGTCCTTCAGTCGCAGCACCAGCGCCGACTGTTTCACCAGCGGCAGGCGCTCCGACACCGGATACTCGACCATCGACGTGAACGCACGAGCGCCACTGCTGCCGGCACGCAGCCGGTCACCCAGTTCGTCGGCCAGTGCACCGATGGGCGCACCCGGTCCACGACGCTCGAGAATACGACGCCACTCCTCGGACACGTCGCTGCCGTCTTCGCGTGAGCCCGGGGAGGCGACGTTCTGCAGAAGCGCGGCACGGTCCTGCGCAGAATAAGAAGGCACGCCCCAGAGCAGCACGCGCCGGATCAGTTGCGGCCGCGTGATGGCGAGTTCGGCGGAAACCAACGCGCCGAGCTGATAACCGGCGAGGTCGACGCTGCGCAGACGCAGTCCGTCGATGAAATCGGCGATGGCGGCGGCGAGATCCGCGACGGTGGCCTTGCTGCTGGCCGCATCGGAATTGCCGTGGCCCGGCAGATCCGGCGCATAAACGCTGCGGTCATGCCCCAGCTCGCGCAGGATAGGTGCGAACAACCGGCCGGAACCGCCACTGTGATGCAGACAGATAACCGGTGTACGCTCGTCGAAACCGCCACCCGAGGGGTACGCCGTCGACAGGTGGATTTGCCCGAACCGGCTCTCGGCGTAGGAGCGGCGCACGTGCACGACGGCAGGTTGCGGCAAAGGCAGGCGGTTACGATATTTGGCTTGGATCACTCGAAGTCCCCTTTTAGGACGCTCCATGCGGTCGACGCCTCCGTGCGAGTTGAGCGTGGCTCTTGGCGAGCCCGCGCGAAGCTCGCGTATTCAAGCGAGGCCGCGCACTTGCTGGACAGTCGCGAGTGTACGTAGCGATGCCTGCGAAGAAATGGATGTACTTCTCAGATGCACAGCGCAGGCGCGCCGCTTGGTTAGACTAATGTCAATTACATGGACTCAACACGAGGCACACCGATGATCTGCATGCCGACTCTTCGCAGGCGCGATCGCAGGCATTGTCATAAGCAAAAACCGCACAGCGCCCCGAGCTATGCAAAGGGCTCCGTCGTCGCGCTGCTCGCTGGCCTCGCGCTCACGGTCGTGGCGCACGCCGAACCCTACAGCGCCGAGGCGATGTGGCAATTACAGCGACTCGGCGATCCCGATATTTCTCCCGACGGCCGCCTCGCGGTCGTGCCGGTGACCCGCTACGACGTCGACAAGAACAAGGGCGACACCGATCTGTGGCTGGTGCCCACCAAGCCGGGCAAGGCGCGGCAGCTCACCAGCTCCGGCGGCTCGGCCTCTTCGCCCGTGTGGAGCCCGGACGGCGAGATGATCGCGTTCGTCGGCAAGCGTGGCGAGGATAAACAGCAGCAGCTTTATGTCATCGCCGTCGATGGCGGCGAAGCGCGGCGCGTGACCAACGTCCCGACTGGAGTGATTGCGCCGAAGTGGTTTCCCGATTCGCGACGCATTGCCTTTCTGTCGCAGGTCTGGACGGATCTGGACAGCTGGGCCGACATGGACAAGCGCATGACCGAGCGCACCGAAGCGAAAATGACCGCGAAGGTGTGGGACAAGGCGCCGGTGAGCCACTGGGACCATTATCTCGACGACCGCCAGACTCATATTTATTCCATCAGCATCGACGGCGGCGAGCCGCAGGCCATCACGCGCTACTCCGGCGTCGCGCTGGATCGCGCCGAGCCGGATGCAAATTCTTATGACATCTCGCCGGACGCGACCGAGGTGGCGTTCGCGGTCAACACCGACCGCAGCGGCGTCGATCCCAACTTCGATATCTTCACGCTGCCGCTGGAAGGCGGCTCGACGCAGAACCTGGTCAATCTCACCCAGGACAACGCCGCCGACGACACCGCCCCGCTGTACAGCCCCGACGGTCGCTCGCTCGCCTTCCGCCGCCAGACCATCAAAGGTTTCTACGCCGACCGCTCGCGCCTGATGTTGTACGACCGTCGCGCCAGCAAGCTGCGCGGCGTGACTGATAATTGGGATCGCTCGGCCGACGGCCTGGTGTGGGCGCCCGATAGCTCATCTCTATTCGGCGCCATCGACGATGCCGGCACGCGTCGCATTTATCGCTTCGACATCGGCGGCGGCGAGCCCAAGGCAGTGACGCGCGACCACAGCTTCGGCTCGCTCGCCGTCGCCGGCAGCGGCCCGGTGATCGTCGGCCTGCGTCAGAGCTTCAGCGAGCCGCCCACGCTCGTCAGCATCATTGCGCGCACGGGCGCAGCGACCAAGCTATCGGATTTCAACGATGGCGTACTGTCGCGACTGACGCCTGGCAAAGTCGAAAGCGTCACTTATAAGGGCGCTAACAACGAAGACGTGCAGATGTGGGTGGTGTATCCGCCCAACTTCTCGCCGGATCGCAAGTGGCCGCTTTATATGATCCTGCACGGCGGACCGCATAACGGCGTGACCGATGGCTATCAGTGGCGTTGGAACGCGCAGGTGTTCGCCAACTGGGGCTACGTCACCGCCTGGCACAACTTCCACGGCTCGAGCGGCTTCGGCCAGGCCTGGACCGACTCCATCACCAAGGAATGGATGGCGCTGCCGTACGAGGACACCATCAAGGCCACCGACTGGTTCCGCGCGCAGCCCTGGATCGACAGTGAACGAATGGCCGCTGGCGGTGGCAGCTACGGCGGGTATCTTGCGTCTTCGTTGTTGGGCAAACCCCATCCGTTCAAAACATTGGTGGCGCACGCAGCGGTGTACAACTCATACACGCAATACGCCAGCGACTATGGCGCGGACAAGAAACGTTACGGCGAATTCTGGGAAGACCTGGAGCGCTTCGCGCGCAACTCGCCGCACACCTTCGCCGACAACTTCAAGACGCCGACGCTGGTGATTCACGGGCAGCTGGACATGCGCGTGCCGGTGAATAACGGCCTGGAGCTGTTCGCCACGCTGCAGAACCGCGGCGTGCCCAGCAAGCTGGTGTATTTCCCCGACGAGAACCATTGGATCTTGAAGCCGCAGAACTCGCTGTTCTGGTACGAGACCAAGCGCCAGTGGCTGGAGAAATATGTGCGGCCCGGCCCGGGCGAACCCAGCCCGGTCTCGGCCACCGGCAGTGAAGCCACTCAAACTCAGGTGACGCAATGAGCATCAGTCGACGTGAAGCATTGCTGATGGCCGGCGCGGCCACGCTGCTGGCGGGACAAACATTCGCGGCGGAGGAAAAAGTGAAACCTCTGAAGGTTCTGATCCTCGGCGGCACCGGCATCAGCGGACCGCATCTGGTGCGCGAGCTGCTCGCCGCTGGCCATCAAGTGACACTGTTGAATCGTGGCAAGCGCAATCCAGGATTGTTCAAGGACAATGTCGAGACGCTGATCGGCGACCGCAAGGGCCCGCTCGACATGCTCAAGGGTCGCGATTGGGATGTAGCGGTGGACAACTCGGGCTACTTTCCGGGCGAGGTGCAGCGGAGCGCGGACATCCTCAAGGATCACGTACAGCACTACATTTATGTGTCCAGCATTTCCGCATACGCCGATCTCACGCCGCCCGGCATCGACGAGGATTACAAACTCGCCGAGCTGAAAGATCCCAACGCCACCGAGATCACCAACGACAACTACGGCGGCTTGAAAGCGGCCTGCGAAAAGATCGTCGAGCAAACATTCGGCCAGCGTCAGGCGGTCATCCGTCCGTCGTATATTGTGGGCCCCGGCGATTCGTCCGATCGTTTTACTTACTGGCCAGTGCGAGTGGCGCGCGGTGGCGAGATGCTGGCGCCGGGCACGCCTTCCGATCCGGTGCAGTTCATCGACGTGCGCGACATGGCGGAGTTCATGCACGCGTGCGTCGAACGCAAGATCGCGGGTCGTTACAACCTCTGCAATCCGCCGGGCGCGGTCACGATGGGTCAGCTGCTCGAAGCCAGCAAGCGCATCTCGAAATCGAATGCCTCATTCGTTTGGGCCGATCAGTCGTTCGTCGAACAGAACAAGCTGGTGGAGAACGGCGAGATTCCGATCTGGTCGCCGACGGTCGGCAAGGAAGCGGGCGCCACGCTGGTGAGCTCGGCGCGCGCGGTTGCGCAGGGTTTGCGATTCCGCGATCTGGACACGACCGTCAAGGACACCCTCGCCTGGCACGAACAGCGGCCCGCCGAGCAAAAGGCCAAGCTGCGCGCCGGCCTCACTGCTGAACGCGAAGCCGAGCTGCTCAAGCAATTGAAAAGCCTGGCGCCCAAAAAGAGCTAGATCGATGTGACATATATCCGGCGGCGGTCATGAATCGCCGCCGGTCGCTCATCCAAGTGAGCGCGGCCGTCGAACAGAAGTGGACTCTCGTCCTCACCGGAGTGACGATAGGAACCTGCTTCTGGAGACCGCCATGTCCTCGATCGTCATCCGCTCGGCAGCCCGTTCCACCACCGCACGTGTGGCGCTCAGTTGTATCGCGCTGGCCGTGCTCAGCGCCTGCAATCGCGGCGGCGATCAGACCGCCACGTTGCCGAACGAACCCGCCGAGATCGCCTGGGCGCGAAGCGCGTTGGAACGCAATCCGCGTTACGAAGTTCTGGCGAGCGACACGCAGACCCGCGTGTTCACCGTGCGTGATCGCACCACCGGCCAGGTCCAGACGGTGAATCTGAACGATCTGGCGGCTGCGCCCATCGCGCAACTCAGAGCACCAGCGCCGGCCGCGGCGCCCGCTCCGGCGGCTGCGCCTGCTCCGACAGCTCAGCCGGCGGCTCCTGCACAGATGACGTATGCACCGGCGCCTGCTCCCGCTGAGCCCGCCGCTCCCGCGCGCACCGCTGAACAACCCGCGCAAGCGGTTGACAACTCGCCAGCTGCTGCGGCGGAAAGAGCAGAAGCTTCCGAAGCTGCCTACACCATCGATCGGTCTGGTGGCCAGCTGCGTGTGTCCGGCCCGGGCGTCAGCATCGTGAGCTCCGGCAAGGGCTCGGCCTCAGCCTCGTCGAACGTCGCGGGCGCGCGCGCCAGCGAGCCCATCATTTGCGAAGGCAAGCGCCTGCTGAAGCTCGACGATCGCAAAATTTACGTCGAGGGCGACGCGATCATCGCGCGCGGCGGCTGCGAGCTGTACATCACCAACAGCAGCATCGTCGCGACCGGCACGGGCCTCATCGTCGAGGACGCTATCGTGCATGTCGCCAACAGCCACATCGAAGGGCTGAACGGCTCCTTCAACGCCACCGACCGCGCCAAGATGTTCGTGCGCACCTCGACCTTCCAGGGCGTGCCGCGCCGGGCCGAGTTCGCGAGCGTGCTCGATCAGGGCGGCAATCAGTGGCGCTGATCCGGCGCTGATCTGGGCCTGTAGCGCCGCCGACATTGGCGGCGCATCGTGCGGCGGCACTAAACTAGCGCGCCGTGCAAGACTCGACTCCACCAGCGCAGCCCCGCGCCAGCCGTTTGTTCACCGCCCGCCGGGTGGTGGGCTTGGTCCTGCTCGCCGTTCTCGCTTCCTATCCTGTGCTTCGTAGCTGCATGCCGGAGGAACCCGAGCCCGTCGTCCCGCCCGCCCCGGTTCGCGAAGAATTCCATGCCTCCAAACCCTTGCGGCTGGAGCTGAAGAGCGAGGCCGAGAACCCCGACCTTTCGTGGTTGCGTTACGAGCTCAACCATCTGCTGACTCGCGGCAAGATGCACATGACAGGCATCTCGACCGATCCGGCCGAGCCCAAAGTCTTCACGTTACGCATCACCTTCAGCGGCGATGGCAAACAGGCGACGCTCGCCTTGATCGCCCCCGACGAGGTCGTAGATCGTCAGACACCGCTGCCTCTGCCGAATGAATCTCGTCTCGCGGTCATGCGCGCTTTCGCATCCACATTGCCGCGTTTCCTGAATGCCGCGCATGCCACCGGCGATTGGTCGTCACTGCTCGGCACCGACGACGCCAAAGCGTACGACACCTTTCTTACCACCTCGCTAGAGTGGTCCGGTCCGGAAAGCTCGGGTTTTACGCAGCCGGCAGCCGCTCCAGGCCGTGCCCGTTCGGTGGAACGACTCGAAGCGCTGATTCGCAGTCAGCCCAAGTTCGCGCGCGCCTGGGGATCGCTCGCCGCTGGTTATCTCAGTCTCGGCGGTGAGGATGAAACATCGCTGACGCAGCTGGCCGAGAGCAGCGCCGAGCATGCACTCGCGCTCGACGAAGCAATCGCCGATGCGCACGCCGCGCTCGGCTTGGTTCATCTGCGTCGTAACGAATGGGTCGCCGCTCGCGAACAGTTCGAGCGCGCATTGACGCTCGACGCGCAGACCGCCGCCGCGCTCGAAGGCATCTCTTGTTTGCTGGTCGATGCCGGACGTTATAAAGAAGCGGCGCCCTTCGGCGCTCAGGCCGTGGCACTGCAGCCGCAGAGCACCGGCGCGAACGAATGTTTCGCATACACGCTCACCACGACGGACGCGCCGCCCGCCATCCAGGCGACGCCCTCGACGGTGCAAGCGCTCGAAGCACTGCTGGCCGGCCAGAACGATTCCGCCAGACAAATATTGAGAGCGTCGATCGGCACGCCGGACTTCGTGCGTTGGGGCGAACCGCTGCTGCGCGCGGCGGAAAATCGTCGTCACATTCCGCAGGCGTTACAGGCGGTCACGCTGGCGGCGAGCGAGCAGCAGATCGATCCCGCCACCGAAATTCTGTGTGGCGCGGCGTTGAAACAGGCCGAGTTTGTTTTCAATCGCATGTCACGTCTGCAGCGCCAAGGCGAGCGCCTGCCGCTGCGAGTGTTGTGGATGCCGCAGACCAAATTCCTTCGCGATCACTCGCGCTTCGAACAAATCGTCAGCGCGGCGGGGCTGCCCGCGTTCTGGCAGGAACAAGGCGTGCCCGATGTGTGCTCCGCGGAGGCTGCCTTGTACGGCTGCAAAATCCACCCGACCGCCCCGGTCAAACCCTCCAGCCGCAACTGACGGGCGGCATCTACCTGGCTAAGTCGTTGATTACCTATTGGTAAACAACCCGCCATGCGGAATACTTTGCACTGCGGTAAAACTCGCAAAAGTGCGCCATAATGCCGCTCCCGCGACGTTCAACGGCTTCGGCGGTACAGCAACGCCGGTCGATTGATTCCGCCTCGCGGTCCGAACACTCAATCAACAGGAGACGCACCGATGGGGGCAATCAACGCCGTGACCGACCTGTCCATGGAAGACGGGATCGCGATCCTCACAATCAACTACCCACCCGTGAATGCGCTGTCGCATGCGGTCCGCGAAGGCATCGTCCAAGGCGTGCAGAAGGCGGCTGCGGACTCAGCGGTGAAAGCGCTGGTGTTGATTTGCGATGGCCGCACCTTCATGGCCGGCGCCGATATCACCGAGTTCGGCAAGCCGCCGAAATCGCCGTGGCTCCCCGAAGTCATCGAGGTCATTGAAAACACCAGCAAGCCGGTGATCGCCGCGATCCATGGCACCGCGCTCGGCGGCGGCCTGGAAGTCGCGCTGGGGTGTCACTATCGCGTCGCTGTTCCTTCCGCGAAGTGCGGTCTGCCTGAGGTTCATCTCGGCCTGTTGCCAGGCGCCGGCGGCACGCAGCGTCTGCCTCGCATCGTCGGTCCGGAGAAGGCGCTGGAGATGGTGACGTCGGGCGCGCATGTCGATGCGAAGACCGCGCATGCGGCCGGCTTGATCGATGAGCTCGTTGCTGAAGGTGGACTGCGCGCTGGCGCGATTGCCTTCGCCAAGAAAGTCATCGCCGAGAATCGGCCGCTGAAGAAAGTGCGCGATCTGAACGACAAAGTCGTGGCGGCGCGCGGCAAGCCGGAAATCTTCGCGGATTTCCGCAAAGCCAACGCTCGTAAGTTCCGCGGCTTTCTCGCTCCCGAATACAACATCCGCTGCATCGAAGCTGCGGTGAATCTGCCGTTCGACGAAGGTCTGGCGACCGAGCGTAAGTTGTTCCAGGAACTGATGGGCGGGGTCCAGTCGGCCGCGCAGCGTTACGTGTTCTTCGCCGAGCGCGAAGTGTGGAAGATTCCCGATGTGCCGGCCGACACGCCGACGCTGCCGATCGCGAAGGTCGGCGTCATCGGTGCGGGCACCATGGGCGGCGGCATCGCGATGAACTTCGCGAACGTCGGCATTCCCGTGACCATCGTCGAAACCAAACAAGAAGCGCTGGAGCGCGGCCTCGGCGTCATTCGCAAGAACTACGAGACCACCGCGAAGCGCGGCAAGCTCAAGGCGGAAGATGTCGAAAAGCGCATGGGCCTGCTGACCGGCACGCTCGAGCTGGAGAAACTCGCCGATTGCGACCTGATCATCGAAGCCGTGTTCGAAAACATGGACGTGAAAAAGGACGTGTTCGGCAAGCTCGACAAAATCGTCAAGCAGGGCGCCATCCTCGCCTCCAACACGTCGTATCTGGACGTGAACGAGATCGCCAGCGCCACCCAACGGCCCGAGTGGGTCATCGGCCTGCACTTCTTCTCGCCCGCGAACGTGATGCGACTGCTCGAAGTCGTGCGCGGCGCGAAGACCTCCAAACAGGTCGTCGCCACCTCCATGCAGCTGGCGAAAAAGATCGGCAAGATCGGCGTGCTGGTCGGCGTGTGCCACGGTTTCGTCGGCAATCGCATGCTCGCTGCCCGTCAGGCGCAGGCTCAGGCCATGCTGATGGAAGGCGCGATGCCATGGGATGTCGACAAGCAGCTCTATGACTTCGGCATGCCCATGGGTCCGTTCGCGATGGGCGATCTTGCCGGGCTCGACATCGGCTGGAGCAAAGAAACATCGAAGAGCTCCACGGTGCGCGAAGTGCTGTGCGAAATGGATCGCCGCGGCCAGAAGACCGGTGCGGGCTTCTACGACTACGACGAGCAGCGCAATGCCAGGCCGTCGCCGGTCACCGAGAAGATCATCAAGGACTTCATGGCGAAAGCCGGCGCGACGCCGCGTCAGATCTCCGAGCAGGAAATCATCGAGCGCTGCATTTATCCCATGATCAACGAGGGCGCGAAGATTCTCGAAGAGAAAATCGCGATCCGCCCCTCCGACATCGACATCGTCTGGATCAACGGTTACGGCTGGCCGGCGTATCGCGGCGGCCCGATGTTCTATGCCGACACCGTCGGCCTGGCTACCGTGGTCGCGAAGTTGAAGGAACACGCTCCCAAGCTGGGTGCGGGCTTCAGCATTTCGCCGCTGCTCGAAAAGCTGGCGGCGGAAGGCAAGAAGTTTCAGGACCTCAAGTAACTCGGCGAACGTAGGGCCAACGTAGAGGAACAGTTCAAATGCGCGAAGCAGTCATTGTTTCCACCGCACGCACGCCGATCGGCAAAGCCTATCGCGGCGCGTTCAACAACACTCAAGGCCAGGAGCTGGCCGGTCACGCCATCGCCGAAGCGGTCAAACGCGCCGGCATCGACGGCGCCGAAGTCGAGGACGTGATTCTCGGCTGCGCCCTGCAGCAGGGCTCGACCGGCGGCAACGTCGCTCGCCAGGCGCTGTTGCGCGCGGGCCTGCCCGTCACCGTGTCCGGCATGTCAGTGGATCGTCAGTGCTCTTCAGGCCTGATGGCGATCGCCACGGCCGCGAAGCAGATCGTTCACGACGGCATGCAGATCGCGATCGGCGGCGGCGTCGAATCGATCTCGCTGGTTCAGAACGACAAGATCAATAAATTCCGCGCCGCCGATCCGTGGCTGGTGAAGAACATTCCGCAGATCTATATGACGATGATCGAGACGGCGGAAATCGTCGCCGAACGCTACGGCGTGAGCCGCGAGGCGCAGGATCAATATTCGCTGCAGTCTCAGCAGCGCACGGCGCTGGCGCAATCCGAAGGCCGTTATGACGCCGAGATCGCGCCGCTGCCGTCCGTGATGATCGTGACGGACAAGGAAACCGGCGCGACCTCCGAAAAGCCCATGAACCTGAAGCTCGACGAAGGCAACCGCCCGAAGACGACGCTGCAGGATCTGCAGGGACTGCAGCCCGTGTTCAAGAACGGTCAGCGCATCAAGGAAGGCAAGTTCATTACGGCCGGTAATGCTTCGCAGCTGTCCGACGGCGCAGCGGCGCTGGTGCTGATGGAAGCGAAGGAAGCGGAAAAGCGCGGCCTGAAGCCACTGGGCGCTTATCGCGGCATGATGGTAGCGGCGTGCGACCCGGACGAGATGGGCATCGGCCCGGTGTTCGCGGTGCCGAAACTGCTCAAGCAGCACGGCTTGAAGATGGACGACATCGGCATCTGGGAATTGAACGAGGCGTTCGCGAGCCAAGTGCTGTACATCCGCGACAAGCTCGGCATCCCCAACGACAAGCTCAACGTGTCGGGTGGCGCGATCTCCATCGGCCATCCTTACGGCATGTCGGGCGCGCGCATGACCGGCCACCTGCTGATCGAAGGCAAGCGCCGTGGCGCGAAGTACGGCGTCGTGACCATGTGCGTGGGTGGCGGCATGGGCGCCGCGGGATTGTTCGAGATCTTCTAGGCTGATCTTGTAGACTGGCGGAAGCCAGGGGCGGGATGCAGATCCCGCCCGGAGATCAGCGGAATGTCTGCGTCGGATAAAGAGGTCTCATCGCCCTCGCAAGAGCGGCCGCGCAAATCGGCGCGCGCCGATAGCAAATACGCACGCAAGCAACAGGCCATCGTCGCGGCCGCCAGCGAGATCTTGAACCGCGACGGGGTCAAAGGCATGACGCTCGCCAACGTAGCCAGCCGCGTCGGCCTGATCACCACCAGCGTCACTTATTACTTTCGGAAAAAAGAGGACCTGGCCGTCGCCTGCTTCCTCGACGCCATCGGCCGTGTCGACGCGCTGGTCGAATCGGCTCTGCGGGAACCCGACGCCCGCATGCGAGTGCAACGAATGTTGCAGCTATGGCTGCAACTGCGCCAACGCATCGTCGCCGGCGAAGAGCCGCCGGTCGCCTTGTTCGGCGACATGCGTACGTTACAGAAACCTCAACGCACCGTGGTCGGCGATGCTTACCGCCGTTTTTTCGCAAAGCTGTGCGCGCTGTTCGAAACACCCGAGTGCGCCTGGATGACGCCGACCCAACGCGCTGCCCGCGCGCACATCCTGAGCGAGCAAGTGTTCTGGGCCGTGATCTGGTTGCGACGTTACGACGCGGACGACTTCGAGCGTGTGCACAGGCGCATGTGTGACATCCTCCTGCACGGCTTTGCCGGGCCGGGCCGCACCTGGCGCAATGTGCAGGTATCGCTGGATGAAATGCTGCCCGAAGCGTCGACCTCCGCCGCTCAGGAAACATTCCTGATCGCCGCCACCCGCTTGATCAACGAGCGCGGCTATCGCGGCGCTTCGGTCGAGAAGATCTCCGAGCGGCTCAACGTCACCAAGGGCTCGTTCTACTATCACCACGATGCGAAGGACGATCTGGTCGTCGCTTGTTTCAAGCGCAGCTTCGACACCATGCGCCGCATTCAACGCACCGTGCTCGCGCAGACTGACGATCAGTGGGAACAGCTGATGACGCTCGCCGCGGCTCTGTTCGCATATCAGATGTCGGAGCGCGGCCCGCTGTTGCGCACCTCGGCGCTGGTGGCGCTGCCGCTGTCCATGCGCCAGGAGATGATCGAGGCTTACGGCCAGGTGTCGAACCGCTTCGCCGGCGTGATCGCCGACGGCATCACTGCTGGCTCGATGCGCGCAGTCGATCCGATGATCGGCGCGCAAATGTTTTCTGCGACGTTGAATGCGTCGGCAGAATATCGCTGGTGGGTGCCAGGCGCGACCGGCGAGCAAACGCACGAGCTGTACGCCAAGCCCATGCTGATGGGCCTGTTCGCCCAATAAAAAAGCGGGACTCGCTAGAGTCCCGCTTCCCCATCGGCGCCCTTTCCGTGAGCGCCGATTTTCCTTTCATTACTCTTTCCGCTACTTATCTGGTCGAAAGCGGCCGAGGCCCTTTCGACACGCCCGTCAAAAGGCGCGACTTTTGCCGGGCTAGAACTTCTTGTTCAGCAGCAGCTTGTAGTAACGGCCATACGGATTCGCCAGGAAGGGGTCGTAGCTCAGGTCCAGACGGGTGAGCGGCGGATCCTCGTCCGTCAGGTTGATCACCGACGCCGTGATCGTGGTCTCGCCCGGCAACGATAAGCGGTACACCGCGTCGTAGGTCAGGAACGAGCCGACGTTCAGGCCAGCGGGCACCGTCTGATCCAGGCTCGTGCGCACGTCCTTCACGCCGTCCACATAGCGCGCTGTCAGGCGCAGACCCTGGTTGGCGTTCGCGAAGTCCACATAAGCCGCGCCGCGAATCTCGGGCAGCGAACCCGCGCCCAGACCCGAAGCGCCACGCGTACCGACGAAGTCGTCGGCAGCCTGGACCATGATGCCTTCCACGAACAACGCTTCACGCTCGTACTCCAACGTGTAAGTAGCGTCGGCGCCGACCAGGATGTCGGTGCCCAGGAACACGCCGTCGAACAGGTACGACACGCTGCCGTCGATACCGGACAACTGCTGATCCGGACCGTTGATGGTCTTGGTCGTGACGCGCAACAGGTTCGTCAGGCTGCAGGAGCCGTTGAACTGGAAGCGCGAGCGCAGGCCAGCGTAGGCCGGGTCGGTGCAGCCGTTCGCGAAGCCGTTCGGCGTCGGCCGGAAGAACGTCGAGATCATCTCGCCGCCGCTTTCGACTTCGAGCGATTTCTCGAAATCGTAGCTCCAGTAGTCCAACGACGCGGAGAAGCCGCCGGCCTTGACGATGGTGCCGACGTTGAACGTGAACGCCTCTTCCGGCTCCAGGTTCGGATCGCCGACCACGTCGAAGGTCTTGTACTGCTGCACGGCCGAGATCAGCGCCAGCGTAGTCGCCGAAGTGCCGGCGAGCTGCGTCTGCTGCGGGCCACGGAACGTCGTACCCACGGAGCCGCGGAACGTCAGCCAGTCCAGCGCCTGCCAGCGCGCCGAGAACTTCGGATTGGTGGTCGAACCGGTCGGGCTGCCGTAATCCTCGTAACGCACGGCGACCTGCGCCGAGAGGCTTTCCAGAATCGGCACGCTGAACTCGGTGAACACGGCCTTGATGTCGCGGCTCAGATCCAGCGGCGTGAAGCCGCCGAGGAACGTGAACAGGCCGGTCTGAACGTTACAGTTCATGTTGCCGCTGAGCGAATCCACGCACGGATTCTTGGTGAGATCGGTCAGATCGTTCGGATCGCGCTCCAATGTTTCTTCGCGATACTGCAGACCGGCCGCCCAACCGATGTCGCCGGCGGCGAAGCCGAACGGCAGCTGGCCGTTGAACACCGCGTCGACGACGAAGGTGCTGGCGGTGTCTTCGTACGCGTTCTCCTGGAACAACCAGGAGGCGAGCTCCGCCGTGTTTACGGTGTTCGGATTGTAAGTGAGGTCGTTGATCGCGCCGGTGGCCGCATTCATCTGCACCGCGCTCGAGAACGGGTTCAACCACAAGCAGCCCGGCGCGCCCGGCGTCGTGCCGGTGCAGTTCGGTCCGCCGAGGCCGTTCAACGCGGCCTGCAGGCGCGTGGTGATGATGTCCGGAGTGATGACTTCACGGGTTGTCTCCATGAACGTCACGCCGACATCCCAGTTGAACAGCGAGGCTTCGCCATTCAGGCTGGTGGAAATACGAAACGCGTCGAAGTTGCGCTCGTCCTGCTTGCCTTCGCCGGTGAGCGGATTGCCGCCGGCGCCGAACGGACGCCACGACAGACCGCTGAAACGCAGGCTTTGCGCACCCGCGAGCGCAGCCGCGCCGCCGGGCTGAGCTGCGATCAGATCGCGAATCTGCTGAGTGAAGCCAGGGTTGTCGACCGGTACGGAGAACGTCGGACCGGTCACGCTGCGCGTGCCGTCCGCGTTCAAGGTCAGGTTCGGGCCGACGGTGGGACCGTACGACGGCGAGGAATTCTCCTCCGGCGTCTGGTGCACGGCGTACATCGCTTCGACGTGCAGCTCGGTGCTCTCGCCGAACAGCTTGTTGAATTCGCTGTAGACGTTGTAGTGCTCTTCACGCTCGACCAGGTTGTTGAACGGCGTGAACTGGAAAGTACATTGCGGACCGCCCGTGACCGGATTGCGGCTCTCGATATTGCCGAGCTCCGTGCAGCCAGGATCGCGGAAGCTCGTCGCGGCGCCGGCGGCGTTGATGATGGAGAACGCCCCGGGATTGCCGACGCTGGAGTAACCGCCGTTCGGATTCTCGGTGATCGGGCGCAACGCGAAGTCGCGATCGCGCGTGGACAGCTCGGAGCGATGGCGATAGCCGCCGGCGACCAGCACATCCCAGTCGTCGCCCTTCGTGCCCCACAGCAGGTTGGCGCTGTAATCGCCATCGGAGCCGTCGATGTAGTTGTACGAGCCTTCGAGGTTCAGACCTTCGTAACCGCGCTTGGTGATGAAGTTGACCACGCCGGCGACGGCGTCGGAGCCGTAGGTCGCGGCCGCGCCGTCCTTCAGGATTTCGATGCGACCCATGGCCGCCGTCGGCAACAGGTTCACGTCATAGCCGATGGTGCCCGCCGGCGACTGCGCGAGGCGGCGGCCGTTCATCAGCACCAGCGTGCGCACGCCACCGAGGCCGCGCAGGTTGATGTTGGCGGTGCCGGAAGTGTTCGGCGCGGTGAACTGATTCGACTCGCCAACCACGCCCTGCACGGCGGGAATCTGCTTGATCAGCTCGACCATGCTGGGCGAGCCCTGCTTGGCCAGGTCTTCCGCTCGCAACACATCGATGGGCAGCGCGGCGTCTTCGGCCGCACCCTCGATGTACGAACCGGTGACGACGATCACCTCGATCTCTTCGATGAACGCCGTCTGATCCGGCTCCGCCGCGTTAGCGGCCCCCGCCCCCGCCAGCGCTGTGGCCAGCAGCGCGGTGTGAATACTCGAACGCAAATACGAACTCATGGATCCTCCTGACATAGTCCGGGCAAACCGGGCATCCGCCCGGCGCTGCTTTCCGGTAAACAAATTCGTGACGTTTTCGCCGATACGTTGCAGTGCTGTCCGTGCGTCCGTGGCGCTCCCGCCACGACCGTTGGCATTTTTAGTGGGATTGGAAACTGCGGTATCCCCCGTTACGACGTCAAGCGCGACCTAATGTTAAATGATGCTTTGTTGCATCCTTAATACTTTCTTGACACTGGAGTGTGAAGAACATCAAAAACAGGCCAGTTTTGTCGCCTGCGGTGCAGCCTGAGTGTCAAGGCTTAGTGTGTTTGGTTAACCACCGTTGGCGGGAAACGCCTGCACGCCGCTTCAGGGAATGTCTGTTTTAGAACTCTTGTTTGGTTGATGCGCGCAAGCGACATCTAACCCTTCGGTACCGCGCTGCAGACATTGCGGCAGAAATGGGCGGGGCGTCGGACGGTGAGAATGGAAGCGCCGGTGACTCGAACGCGGGCACGGGCGGACGGTACGGTTCAGCGAACCGTACATTCGAAAACGCTGTTTGGGTGACGCGCCGACCGGCGGTCGGCGCGTCCGAGGCGAGCTCGACTAGAACATTTCCGAGGCGTCCGGCGGGCGGATCGGCTTCGGAGTGTTGCGGGAGTTGATGTGCTGGCCGGTGATCATTTCGTCATAGGCCTGGCCGGGGCCGACCATGGGATACACGCCGGCGTCCGGGTCGATCATGACTTCGAGGAAGGCGGGACCCTTGAACTCGATGAATTCGCGGACCACACGCTCGACGTCCTGCTTGCGATCCAGGCGCACCGCGTACTGGAAGCCGTCGGCCTGCGCGGCCTTGATGAAGTCTTTCTTGTGCAGCGACTTGTCGCTGGCGGACAGGCGGCCCTTGAAGAACAGCTTCTGCCATTGCTTCACCATGCCGTCGCCGCAGTTGTTCAGCACCACGATCTTCACCGGCAGATCATAGGTCGTGACCGTTTCCAGCTCGCCCAGGTTCATGCGAATGCTGGCGTCGCCGTCGACGTCGATCACCAGCTTGTCGGGATTGGCGAGTTGCGCGCCGATCGCAGCGGGCAGGCCGAAACCCATGGTGCCCATGCTGCCCGAGGTGAGCCACAGGCGCGGGCTGCGGAAGTCGAAGTACTGCGCCGACCACATCTGATGCTGGCCGACGCCGGTGCTGATGATGGCGTCGCCCTTGGTGAGGCGGTTGATCTCTTCGATGACGTGATACGGCTGAATGAGCGCGCTGTCGCGGTCGTAGTTCATCGCATGGTCGCGACGGAGTTGGGCGCAATGCTCGATCCACGCCGACCAGTCGCGCTTGAAGTTCCCGCGCCGGCCATAGGCCAGCAGCGTGCGCAGCGCTTCGGGCAACATCCCGACGTGATGCCAATGAACCGGCTTCACCTTGTTCACTTCGGAAGCGTCGATATCGATCTGCGCGATGCGCTTCGCATTCGGCGCGAACTTCGGCGGGTTGCCGGCGACGCGATCGTCGAAACGCGCGCCGAGAGTAATCAGGAAATCGCAGTCGTCGACCGCGTAGTTGGCGAACGCGGCGCCATGCATGCCGAGCATGCGCATCGACAGGTTATGTGTCGTGTCGAACGCACCGAGGCCCATCAAAGTAGTAACGACGGGAATGTTCAGCTCGATAGCGAGCTCGCGCAGCGCCGGCGCCGCACCGGATTGAATCACGCCGCCGCCCGCATAAATGAGCGGCCGCTTGGCTTCACCCAGCATGCTGAAGAATTCGGCGCATTGCGCATCGGACAGCGTGCTGCGCAGGAGACGATTCATGCGATGCCGATAACCCGGCACCGGCAACCGGCCCGTGCCCTGGAAGGCGCCCTTCCAGTTCTGCACGTCTTTGGGAATGTCGATGACCACCGGCCCCGGCCGCCCGGTGCGGGCGATCTCGAACGCGGTGCGCACGGTGGCTTCCAGCTTTGCGGCGTCAGTCACCAGGAAGATGTGCTTCGCCACCGAGCCCATGATGCTCGCGACCGGCGCTTCCTGAAACGCATCGCTACCGATGGCGCCCGTGGGCACCTGACCGCAGATGACCACGATGGGGATCGAGTCCGCCATACAGTCGCGCACCGGCGTGACCGTGTTGGTCGCTCCCGGCCCGGAGGTCACGACGCACACACCGACCTTTCCGGTCGCCCGTGCGTACCCCGCCGCCATGAAGCCCGCGCCCTGCTCGTTGGCCGGCACGACCAGCGGCATGGGCTGCCGCCCTTCTTTCACACCGTCGCGGTTGTGCACGAATATCGCGTCGTATGTCGGCAGGATCGCGCCACCGCTATAGCCGAATACCGTCTCCACGCCTTCGTCGGCGAGCACCTGGACAATGATCTCGGCGCCTGACATCTGCTTGCCGGCAAGCGGGTGGCTGGCGGCGGAGAGCGCGGCAGGACTGTGTTTCACGACTGTTTCCGGAAAAAAATGCGCCCGGATCGCTGCTTGCGACCGGGTTTATGCGACCGGGGGAGCCTACAGCAAGGCGATGCCTAGCGTCTATTTGGCACCCTGGGGCGCGCAGGCCCCCAGTTTTTCGGTCAGGTTCACCCTGTGACCGGAAGACCCACCCCCTAACCCCTCCCGTGAACGGGAGGGGGAACCAAGAATTCAATATCCTGTGCTCGCCTGCGGCGAGCACGCGCCAGTACAGAAACTCGCTGCGGCGAGCTGGCGGGATATTCCACGCACGTTGAATGCGTCGTTCGAGGTGACCTCCCTTCTTCCGGCAGTGTCGAGAAAGAGGGACCTTTTCGGCAAAGTGCGCCCAGGGACGGGACCCGACGACGTCGCGCGATAGCGCGACTGAGGGGGAGCACGGTGCCGGAAGGAGGGAGGTCACCTCGGGCGGCGCCAGCTACCGACGCCTCTTCTTGTGAACGCGCCGCCGCGGCAAAAAAGTGGCTCTTCCACTTGACCGAACCCGCGATGGGTCACTTCAGTCAGGCCACGCTGGCTGGTATCTTGGGCGGATGCAGAAAGTCATCGCTCCCATCGTAGTCATTACCACCGGCGGCACCATCGACAAGGCCTACTTCGACGCGCTCAGCGCGTACAAGATTGGCGAGCCGATGGTCAAGAAAATGCTGGACGTGGCCAACGTGACGCGGCCGTTTCGCGTGGTCGAGCTGTTTCGTAAGGACAGCCTCGATTTGACCGATCAGGATCGCCGTGCTCTGTACGAGACGGTGGCCGCGCTGGACACCGATCGTGTCGTCATTACGCATGGCACCGACACCATGACCGAGTCGGCCAAGGTGCTGAAGGCGATTGCCGGCAAGACCATCGTGTTCACAGGCGCTCTGTCGCCGGCGCGGTTCGCCGAGAGCGATGCGATGTTCAATCTGGGCATGGCATTCGCGGCGGTACAGACCTTACCGCCAGGCGTGTATGTGGCGATGAGCGGTCAGGTCTTCCGCGGCGACGAAGTGCGCAAGGATCGGGAGCACGCGCGCTTCGTGTCGACGGCCGAGTAGTCCGCATCAAGCGTTAGCGGCCTGCTCCTGCGCTGGCTCGTGCGCCAAGTCACGACGCGCGGCGGCGGGTGTGACGCCCAAGATCTTGCGCATGTGCCGGGCCAGATGACTCTGGTGTGCGAAGCCCGTGGCGAACGCGATCTGCGCGATGGACAACGATTCGTCCTGTAACAACAGCTTCGCCCGCTCCACACGCCGGCGCAAAATGTATTGATGCACCGGGGTGCCGGTCGAGCGCCGGAACAATGTTTTCAAATGCGACACGCTGACGCCGGCCACCTTGGCGATTTCCGCCAGCGACAGCTCGCTTTCCAGATTGTCTTCGATATGCGAAATCACCAGTTTGAGCTTCCATGCGCTCAAGCCGCCTTTGGGATCCCGCATCGGCAGCGAGCGACGGTTGTGCCGCTGTAACAATCGCGCCGCCAACGCAGTCCCGAGGCTCTCACGAAACAAACGTCCACCCGAGCCGCCAGAATCCAGATCCGCTTTGATGGCCCACCCAATGTGCTCGATGAACGGATCGCGCAATTGAAAGCGATCGGCGATCTCGATATTGGCCGGATCCATGTCGAGCTCGATGGCCACACTTCGCAACAACTCGTCTGGCACACGCATCACCAGCGTCGTGCCGCCTTGCTTGGTTTCCCACGCAGCGGGCGTGTGCGCAGGAATGATGTCCAGATCGCCGGCGACTTCGCGGCCATGGCGCAGTTTGCCGCCGCGGTCGCAAGTGACTTCGACCGACGGCCCGATGTGCATGCAGACGATCGCGTAAGGCATCGCGTCGATACGCGTCACGCCGGCGGAGAAGTTGTTGAGCAGCGCATGGACGAACTGGGGGCCTCGCGGCGGTGCTGTGGCCGCGGCGGGACGAAGGTTGCTGGTGGCGTTCATCGGTGATCTCCGGCACCGCATTGCTGCGTCGAGGATACAACGAGCGATGCCTGGTGGGCTGCTCCGCTCCGTGTCAGTCAGCATCCGAATGTGCTGCCCGCGGGCCTAATAGGCGGGCCGGCGACGCCGGAATTATTGAGCAGGCCACGGGCAGCGCGCCACTGGCCGGGCCAAAAGGGCTGGCTGCCGCCGGTGGACCGCGCAACTCATGCCACGCCTGTTTTTACTATTTAGCAACATCACGCGCCAGGAGGCCGGCAAGTTGACACAGGTGGTTGCAAGTGTGATGGTCAGGGGATGTCGACCGTGTCTTTGTCTCCAGCCGATCTTGCCCGTTACAGCCGGCACCTGTCGTTGCGCGAGGTCGGTGTTCAAGGCCAGGAAAAACTCAAGGCCGCCAAGGTGCTGCTCGTAGGTGCGGGCGGACTCGGGTCGCCCGCGGCGCTGTATCTCGCCGCTTCCGGCGTGGGCACCATAGGCGTGATCGACAACGATCGGGTCGACCTCTCGAACCTTCAGCGCCAGGTGCTGTACGACACGCACAGCGTCGGTCGCCCCAAGGCGGAGGCCGCCAAGGAACGTTTGCTGGCGTTGAACCCGGAGATCGAGCTGATCTCGCATCCCGTCGAGCTGCGGGCCGCGAACGTTCGCGAGATCTTCAGCAACTACGACCTGGTGCTCGACGGCACCGATCGATTCACCACGCGCTATATCTCCAATGACGCGTGCGTGATTCTTCGTAAGCCGCTGGTGTCGGCGGCCATCCATCGTTTCGAAGGGCAGGCGATGACGTATGTGCCCGGTCAGGGGCCGTGCTATCGCTGTTTGTTTCCTGAGCCGCCCGCCGACGGCCTGGTGCCGAATTGCGCGGAGGCCGGTGTGCTCGGTGTGTTGCCAGGGGTGATGGGCACGATTCAAGCCACCGAAGCGATCAAGCTGATCGTCGGTGTCGGCGAGCCGTTAGTGGGACGGTTCCTGACTTACGATGCATTGGCCATGCGCTTCGGCGAATTTCGTTTCAGTCGCAGATCGGATTGCGCGGTGTGCGGCGATCATCCGACGATTCGCGAGCCTGCCGATCTCGTCGAGCTGTGCAGCGCCGATGTGATGGCGCAAGTACGACGCCTCGCTCCAGCCGAGCTGCGCGCGATGTTGGATAAAGTTGCGATCATCGACGTGCGCGCACCCGCCGAGTTCGCGGTGGCTCACTTGCCGGGTGCGGTGAATATTCCGGTCAATGAAATGCAGCAGCGTCTAGCGGAGGTTCCGCGAGACCGGCCGGCTGTTTTCATCTGTCGCAGCGGCGCGCGGAGCATGACCGCATCGGCCATCGCTACGCGCGCCGGGCTGGCGAATGTGGCTCACTTGGAAGGTGGCTTGCTTGGCTGGGCCAAGGAACTGGACGCGTCGTTCGTCGTCGCGCCGGTGGGTTGATCTTCAGCGCGCGCCGGCGCGCGTATGCAGCCGAACGTTGCGCTGATTCACCAGCCAGCCGCCGGACGGTTCCCAGTCAGCGAGCTCGGCGCGACGGCGCTCGCGAGCCTGCTCCAGCGCCTTCATCGCTTCCGGCAGCGCCGTGGGGACGGAGGTCGGCATGTGAATCACGTTGTCGTCTTCGAAATCGAGCATGGATGTCTCCTTACTCTTTACTGTGGCAACAGAGTACGCCGGGCGTCGGTCGGCATCATCGGGGCGCGGAGCATGTAATTGATTCCCCGCCGGCAAGAATCCAGGCCAGCTGCGGCTATTTGCCGGTGAATGCGGTTGAGCCAAAGCTGTGATCGGTCGCACAATTCCTCCCATGTTTCGCCCTTGCGGCGTGGGAGCTACTCGTGAATCAGAGCGTAACGGAAGGTTCGGCGAATACGACCATCGCCAATGTCATTTACGTGCTCTATTTGCTGGCGCTGGTCTCGGGCGTGACGGCCTTGATCGGCCTGATCATGGCGTACATCTACCGGGATGGCGCGCCGGAGTGGCTGCGCACGCACTACGAGCTGCAGATCCGCACGTTCTGGATGGGCTTGCTGATCGGCGCCATCGGCGTCGTGTTGAGCTGGGTGTTCATCGGCATTCCTATCCTGCTCGCGCTGGCCGTGTGGTGGATCGTCCGCTGCGTGAAAGGCCTGCGTTTCGTTGGCGAACGGACGCCGTATCCGAACTACCTCGGCTGGGGTTTTTGACCCCAGCGGGAGTTAGTAAACATCGCGGCGATAGCGGCCCGCGATCGCCAATTCCTCCAGCGTGTCGGCGCCCAGCGCTTCTGACAGCGCGGCGTCGACCGCTGGAGCCATTCCTTGCAAACTGCCGCAGACATAGATCGCTGCGCCCTCGGCGATCCATCGGCGCAACTCATCCGCACATTCGCGGACTCGGTGCTGTACGTAGCGTCGCTCCGGTTGATCGCGGGAAAACATCAGGTCGATGCGTTCCAGTTGTCCGCGAGCGCGCCACTGCTCTAGCTCCTCACCATAAAACCTGTCGTGGGCGACATTGCGCTCGCCGAAGATCAGCCAGTTGCGATGCCTGCCCCCGGCGATGCGCATTTTGATGAGCGCTCGCAGGCCGGCGATACCTGTGCCATTGCCGATCAGGATCAACGGAACATTGGTTTCGGGCGCGTGAAAGTTTGGATTGGAGCGCACGCGCACGGCGATGTCCTCGCCGATCTTTGCTCCTGCCGTCAGCCAGCCGCTGCCCAAGCCCGGCTCGCCATCGGGCCGGCGCATCTGGCGCACGAGCAGGTGGATGGCGCCATCCGTGGGCAACGAAGCGATGGAATATTCGCGATGGGGCAGGGACTCTAGTCTCGTGTCCCACGTCGAATTACGAGGATCGATTTCCGCGATGTCGCCCGCCTCCCAACTGGCGCTCGCGTCTGCCTGCGGCCGCAGCTCGATGTGGAAACACGCATCGCCTGCGCTGCCCGGATTCACGTGCTCCCGCGCTGTCAGTCGCCAACGTTCGTAGCGCGGTGCTTCCCAGTCCGGCAGATCGGGACTGTTACTGAGGACGCTGAGCTGGTGCTGCCAGTGGCGCAGCGCGCCTTCATCGCCATTATCGACTTCGATCACATCGAACAATGCCGTCGCGCCCTGGTGGCGCAGCCATTGATCGAGCCGATGTCCGAAGGCGCAATAGTTGTCGTACTCGCGATCCCCGAGCGCGAGCACTCCGTAACTCAGTTCCTTCAGCGGCACGGAGCTGTCTAGAACGTTTCTGACAAAACCAGCGGCGGGGTCCGGCGCGTCGCCTTCGCCGGTGGTGCTCACCACGAACAGAGCACTCTTGGCTTCGCGCAATATCCGCTCGTCGATGTTTTGTAGCGATGCCAGCATGACCGGCGCACCGGCGGCTTGCAGAGACTGGGCCGTTCGATTCGCCAGGTCGGCCGCGAATCCGGTCTGACTCGCGAAAGCGATCAACGTCGCATGATTATTACCGCTGACGACGATGGCCGGCCGCCGGCGCGGCCACAGAAAGTATGCGCAGGTCGTGAGATATAGAACGACGACGACGCACGCCGAGTACAGGCGTGCGTCGCTGATGCCGGCGAGTATCCCAGACATTCCCGCGGTTACTGCGGTAACACTTCGAAGGTGGCGACGTAGCTCAGTCGGCGCTGCTTGGCCTGCTGCAACGACGTCTTCTGATCTTGCAGCCCGGTCTCCAGCCAATACATCCCGGGCGTAGGCCAGTTGACGCTCAGCTCGCCATTGGCGTCGGTCTTCAACTGTTGTTCCTGCTGCTCGTTGCGATAGCGCGTGCCGCCAGCCTGGACGACCACTTCGAGATTCGCGGCAGGCTTGCCATCGAGCAGGAAACGAAACTTCGCGGCTTCGCCCGCATACAAGTCATTCGGGTGGGTCACCGGAATCAATTCGATGCCGACGTTGGAGGGCTTCAGGGCGTCCTGTGTCGGCTTGCCCGCGGTGACGAATGTCTCGATGCGACCGACCGACTCGCTCACTTCCAGCTTCTTGGCGTCGGCGGGCACCTCACTCGCGAACTTCGCAGCCGTGCCACGCCAGCGTTTGCGAGCGCCATTTTCCTCGTAACTGGCGAACAAGCCTTGATTGACCAGTGCCACCTTGTACGTGCCGTTCTGCTTCAACTGGACGTCGAACACGCTGCGATATTTGCCAGTGTGCGCATTTTCGGGCGTGACTTTCGATCCGTCCGGCGCAGTGATGGCCAGCATGTCGAGGCGCAGCGGCACGTGGTTGAAGTAGAACAGATCGTTCGAGACCGCGGCGTCGACGGTGATCCATTGATCGACCGTAGAGACGGTAGCCGAGGGAAGCAGCCACGCCTTGTGCGCGTGGCTGGCGAACGGAGCGAGCAGGGCAGTGGTGACGGCGATGACGCGAAGTGCGGTTTTCATGGTCTTCCTCGCGAAGTGAAGTCAGGGAGTGACATTGAGCGTGACGGCGCCGAGCTCGGTCTTGCCTTTGGCCGTCGCCTGTTGTTTCTGAGTGCCGGGCCATTCGAACGGCAGCCGCAGCAGCTCGCGTCCGCCGACTTCGCGCGACGCTTCGACCACGACGTTGTATTTGCCCGGCGCGAGTTGAGCGAGTTGTTTGTCGGTGCCCTTGAAGCTCAACACGTGCTCGCCGGCGGGACGCGTCGCGCCTGTGACGCCGTCGACGGGCATTTCCAGTTCCCGGCCGCCGCGACGCCACCACTGGCGCAGGTCCTTCAGCCATTGCGTGCCGTCTTCTTTCTTCGAATCGGTCTGATACCAGACGGCGAGTTGCGCGGCGGTCGTTTGATCCTGGTTCTCGACCCACACCGCGAGGTAGGGACGGTGATACTCGGCGACGTCGAGGCGCGGAATCTCGAGTTTGATGTTCAACTCCGCGCCGAGCGCCGCAGCGCTCGATCCGATCAGCAGCACGGCTGCCGTCAGCATCCTTACAAATTTCATGAGCACCTCAATGGATGAACAAAATCGCCAGCAGTAACGGCAGCACCAGGCCGAGCCCCACCATGGGCCACGTCCCGGGACGATTGCCCGCATGCATCTTCAGCAGCAGCAGTCCCGTCACCGCAAACACCAGCGCAGCGAACGCGAACACGTCGATGAACAGGCTCCAGGCGGAGCCGGTGTTGCGTCCTTTATGCAAATCGTTGAAGTAGGAAAGCCAGCCGCGATCGGTGAGCTCGTGCGTGACCGCGCCGTCTTGCAGATTTACGGTCAGCCACGCGTCGCCGCCGGGGCGGGGCAACGACACGTATATTTCTTCGTCCGACCACTCGGTCTCGCGCGCTTCGACCCGCACCGATAGCGTTGAATCGAGCCACTCGGCGACAGGCGCAGGCAACGCCGCATTCTCATTGCCATCGCGTTCCCATCGCTCACGCAACTGCGCGAGCAACGGAGCCGGCAACTCGGCGTTCCGAGTTGTTACTTCAGGCTTCGCCCCGATCCATGAAGCGTGATTCAGCGTGAAGCCCGTGATGCTGAACAACACCATGCCCGCCAGGCACATAGCGGCGCTGACCCAGTGCCACTGGTGCAGGTGTTTCAGCCAGAAGGCCCGGCTTTTTTGCTGGGAAATCACCAAGATACGACGCCCGAATCAGCCCGTGGCCGGGCCGGTAATGGGCCGACATATTGGTGAGAATAATTCTCATTGGCAAGAGCGATAGGGGAAATTCTAAGTTCGGGTCTTGCCGGATCGATTTATGTGTCCGATCGCAACACCGCTGTGCAGGCACAGCGCGTATATTTGCCGCCCCATTTTGGTGAAAGAGGCAGCCTCTTGAGCGCAGCGACCGTCAGTGTCTTCGACATGTTCAAGATCGGCATCGGTCCGTCGAGCTCTCACACCATGGGGCCGATGACGGCCGCCTGCCGTTTCGCGAAGTCGCTGGACGAGCAGGGATTGCTGGCGCGGGTCATGCAGGTGACGGTGAGTTTGTATGGCTCGTTGGCGCTCACCGGTAAGGGACATGCGACCGACACGGCCGTCACCACCGGTCTGGCCGGCTGGCTGCCGGCGCAAGTGGATCCGGATGCGGCGGCCAAACTGATCGAAGACGTACGTCAACACGGCAAGCTCGCGCTCGCCGGTAGTCACGAGATCGACTTCCGTATCGAGCGAGACATTCATTGGAATTACAAGGAAAGTCTGCCGTATCACCCCAACGCTCTGACGCTGTTCGCGCGCGATTCCGCCGGTAATCTGCTGCGCGAAGCGACTTTCTATTCAGTAGGTGGCGGCTTTGTCGTAAGTGACGAAGAAGCGAAAGCGCCTGCCACGGCTGCTGCCGCGACCAACGTACCGTTGTCGTTTTCGGATGCCGCGGAGCTGTTGGAAGTCGCCGAGAGCAATGGCCTGACGATTGCCGAAGTGATGATGCGCAACGAATGCGCGACGCGCACCCGCGAAGAAGTGCTCGCCGGCCTCGATCGCATTTCGGAAGCCATGAACGCTTGTATCGATCGCGGCCTGCGCCAGGAAGGCATTTTGCCGGGCGGTCTGAATGTGAAGCGTCGTGCCGCGAAGCTGCGCGCCATGTTGGAAAAACGCGAACAGACGAACACCGCCGACGGCCTGATCGCGATGGATTGGATAAATGCCTGGGCGCTCGCCGTCAACGAAGAAAACGCCGCGGGCGGCAAGGTCGTCACGGCGCCCACGAACGGAGCGGCCGGCGTCGTGCCAGCTGTACTGCGATACTTCGATCGTTTCTGTAATGGTACGCGCGAAGGACGCCACACCTTTCTGCTGACCGCCGCTGCGATCGGCTCGCTGTACAAATCCAACGCAAGCATCTCGGCCGCTGAAGTGGGCTGTCAGGGAGAAATCGGCGTGGCCTGTTCCATCGCCGCGGCCGGCCTGGCGGCCGCGCAGGGTGGCACGAATCAGCAGATCGAAAACGCCGCCGAGATCGGCATGGAGCACAACCTCGGGCTGACCTGCGATCCCATCGGCGGTCTGGTGCAGATTCCGTGCATCGAACGGAACGCGACCGGCGCGGTGAAGGCTGTCGACGCATCACGACTCGCGTTGATGGGCGACGGCTCGCATCACGTTACGTTGGACCGTGTGATCGAAACCATGCGCCGGACCGGCGCCGACATGCAGGACTCGTACAAAGAAACCTCGCTGGGGGGCCTCGCAGTCAATCTCCCGGAATGCTGAACTCTTCGATCCACCAGTGAGTTAACTCGGAACTGACAGCTCGTTACACTGACGCTCACCGCCAGGACCGCGTCGGATCCGAGCTGAATGCGTTCAGGAGTTGGTCATGACCAGAGTGGATCGTTGGGTGGCTGTCATCGCGGCAGCCGTGTGTGTCGCCGCCGCGAATGCCGATGAGTACGCCGGCAAACCAAAAGAACAAAGCGCCGCGCCAGCTCGCTACACATTCTCGTGGCCCTTGGAATCGGGTGCGCCCGCGCCGCGCGGCGGCACGACGAAGGGCGCGCCAGTAACGCTCGACCTCGAACCCTCCAAAGCCTGGAAGGACGTGCGCGCCGACGGACTCTCGTCGCAAGAGCGCGATCGCCGCGCCATTCTCGCAATGGCCGGGACTTATCGCGTCACGTTCGACTTCCTGGAGGTCGTGCCTTTCGTCACGCAGGAAAAGCCGAACGCGCCGTACCAATCGTGGGGCACGGAAAAAGTCTACGTCGACAGTGACGACGGTAAGAACGTCAGTCTCGTGCACATCCTGGAGATGCGCATCGTGCAGAAGGATGGCTCGATCAGCGAGCCCATGGTCACCAAACATTGGCGGCAGGACTGGAAATACGAACCAACTCACATCGTCGAGTATCGCGGCCGCGACCGCTGGCAGCGCCGCAAGCTGAGCGCCACGGATTCCAAGGGCGCATGGCTGCAGACCGTGTATCAAGTCGACGAATCGCCACGGTATGCGAGCGTCGGACGTTGGGAACATTCCGCGAGCTTCTCGACATGGATGAGCGGAGAAACATGGCGTCCGCTGCCTCGTCGCGAGTGGAGCGTGCGTGACGACTATCAAGTGCTGGTCGGGACCAATCGTCACACGATCGCGCCGACGGGTTGGATTCAAGAAGAAAACAATCTGAAGACCGTGCTCACGTCCGCGCGTGAAGTCGATTCATCGCGTCCTTACGTGGCGCGTGAGTATGGCGTCGCTCGTTACGAGCGAATTCGCGATGCCGACTTCGCTCAGGCGGACACTTATTACGATAAAACCAAACAATTCTGGGACCAGGTGCGCGATGAGTGGTCGCAGATTTTCGTGAAGCAGGGGGAAGTCACGTTGAAGGGACCGGTCGACAAGCTGGGTCTGTTCTTTCCCTTATTCGCCCAAGCAGATGCCGTCGCGGAGCAGGGCGCCGCGGCCAGCGCCCAGAATCAGACGGTCATACGTAACGCATTGAAAGACATGGGCGCGTTGCCCTAGCGCGCCCCTTCATCAGCAGCAATCGGCAAAAAATCAGAAAAGTCCAATAGAGGCTTGCTTTGTTATTGAGAAGCATTATCATTTGCACCCATGCTGCAACACCAACCGAAAACCCCTCTCCGCCCTGCGGAGGTTCGATCGCCGGCCACCGAGCTCGCTCGAGGGCCGGCGATTCCTTTACTGCGCTCCGAAGAGCTGTTCGGTAAGGCGCGGGAAATTCTGATCGAGCACAGCGGCGGGTATTACCGCTTGCGTGTGACTCACAGTAACAAGCTGATTCTCACGAAATAGCCGCCACAACTAGGGCAGCTTTTCGGGTACATGGATGTACCCCGCCGCCGCAGGCGGCGGCGAGCCAGCGAAAACCACGCTTTTCGCTGGGCTCGCACGAGGGTCGTGGCAGGATGCCCGATCCCGAGTTTTAAAATGTGCCCGCCAGCGCCGTCCTTCCCCAGATGGCGCAGCTAGCTATCTCTCTCATACGCCGCCGAAAAACAAACATCGGCGTGATCTGAGGTAGCCCGTGCCAACACATGTTTGGTTGTTGAGCTTTGCGATCGGTACCTGGATGCTGGCCGTCGCGCTCGTCTATTCAGCCTCGCCGCGACAGCGCTGGCTGCGCGTGCCGCTTCCCGCATTCCCTTCTCGTGTCAGCGCCGTGCTCGCCGCCATCGTCGGCTGCAAAGCGTTGGCCGAAGCGCTGCGTTTCCTGTCTTGAGGAGAGATTCGTGATGAATGCAGTCGTATCCCGCCGTTGTTTGACTCGTGTGATGACGGATGACGATCGCGGCGTGGAAGTGGCGCAGCTGCAGTCCGTGATGCATCGGATTCAAAGCTCGCTGCGCGATGTGCCGATGGCGCAACGTGAGTACATTGCCAATGCGCTGCTGAACCTGGCGGTGACGCGGATGGTGAAAGAAGAGGGCAGGTCGCTCACTGCGAGCATTCTGCTGCGCCTGGGAGATGTGGTCGCCAATAGTGACGCGTCGCCGGCGCCCGAGAGAGCCGTCGATCTCAATCGCATCGACGCTTGAAACAAAGTCACCTGGCGGAAGGCCAGGTGACAGTAGCTCTAGACGGAGAACAGCACGCGCCCGGTGCGCGGCTGATTCTGGAACGCGCCCTGACGGCCGTAGACTTTCGGCTGACCAGCACGGCCAGTCACCACATCCAGCATGCCTTGAACGCGATTCAGTCGCGCGGTCACCAGCGCACCGTTGCGATCGTTGGCCGTGCGACAGCGGTTGGCGCGTTCGCCGAGCTCCTTCCAGCGACGGCGCAATTGTTTCCCAGGGTCGCACCACGCGAGGATGCGATCCAGACCTTGCACGTCCGCCGGCACGTTCAAAGCACGGCACAGCGATTTGCGTTCGTCTTCGATCCGCAGCAACGTGCCGATGCAGTTCTGGCGCGCCTGGGTCGCGCGATCCAACGCTTCGACGTCGTTGGCGACCAGCAATTCATGTTCACGGTCGAGCAGCGTCAACAGCTGGTCGAGCGTGTTCGATTCTTCGGCGATCAGTTTGTCGAGATGATCGCGACAGGCAACCGGATCCACGGACCTTTACTCCTTAGATTACTGAGCTGCTCCCAGTTCGCGATCCATGCGGAGCAACTTGTCGGCGATGCGCTCCGGCACCACCTGATAACTACCATCCTCGATCGCCTGGCGGATGCGGGCGACTTTCGCCTCGTTCACCACCGGCGCGCTATTCACCGTCTGTTCCAGCGCCGCCAACTGGCGGGCCTGATCGGTGATCCGCACGGGATTGGCCGGCTGACTCGCCACCTCGGCGGAGTTAGCGGCGCCATCACGCGTGCGCGACACCGACTTATCGGCGCCCACCTGCACAGGGGTGTTCTGGAAGCCAGTGATTTTGGTAGTCACGTCCGTTCTCCGGTTGCGGCGCCGACAACCACGTCGCACCGCTCGAAGGGTGTAACGGCTGCGATTCTGAGAACTTTAGCAACCTCATCGGCCACGGCCTCAGAGGTGGCTTAGGGGGAACTCGCAGCCTGCGAGAAACCGGCATGACAATACGTCAAATCAACTTGGCTTCATCCACTCCCGTCTGACAGTCGTACTGAGACACCAGGCACGCTTTCGGGCCATTCACACCCGTGAGCGACTCAGGGAAACCCTCAACAGCAGAAAATTGTCGCATTCCCGGGCCAGATTTCACGAACCGACCCTGACAACTCCAGCACTTTCCACCACACCTTCCACAACCTTGAGCGAGCTCACATTCTGGACCCGCACGCGCTCGGTGGCGGCGCCCTCGGTGAGCGCCTCGCCCTGGGCGCGAATCTGCACCGGACCATTCGCGGCGATCAGCGTGACTCGCTGACCGCGACGGACCAGCACGTTGGGTTGGAGCATGTCGACTGTCAGCGCCGTCCCAACAGGGAGGGAGCGCTTCAGTCGATGGCCCTGCAAGCTCGCTACATCGCTTACGAACATGGAGGCCGATCCCGGCAGGCGACGAACCTGCGGCTCCACATCGGCAATCTCGACCGGTGAGCGCCGCGACAGCGGCCGGCGCAACACCAGCACCGATACCTCGACCTCGACGGTCACGGGCACATAAATAGTCCAGGTCGTGGCGGCCGGGCAGCGCACGCCGATGGTCATGCGACCGGTGTTCATCGCCGTGCCTTGTGAGAAAGCCTCGAGCGGCGACGCGCACGCATCCAATCGCAGCCGCGGGTCCAGCTTGTTGGCAGTCACGAAATGCTTGACGGAATTTTCCGGCAGGGAAGACCGTACGAACTCTTCAGCCGCGGCCTGAATCGCGTCGATGGATTGAATGTTGGCGCCTGCATAGGACTGGGCGTTGGCTGTGCCCGCCAATGCCAAGACCGCCAGGGCACTCATTAAGAAGCGATGGAACATCACACCCGCCGAGAGTCGTCTCATTGACGCTGCCTGAAATAAAGCAATTCAAATGCCAGAAATCACGCACGCTCCCCAAACGTGCGCACCCGTACAGCATGCATCGTAGGAACTGTGACGCACCCGACAAATCAGGCGGATGCTTAAATCCCTACTTATCTATGTGAGCTGGGCCAGAAGACCCACCCCCTAACCCCCTCCCGTGAACGGGACGGGGAACCAAGAATTTATTATTTCGCCTGCGGCGGGCCTTCCGGAACCGGAATGTGCCACCAAAGCCGAAGGCGACGTTCGAGGTGACCTCCCTTCTTCCGGCATTGTCGAGAAAGAGGGACCTTTTCGGCAAAGTGCGCCCAGGGACGGGACCCGACGACGTCGCGCGATAGCGCGACTGAGGGGGAGCACGGTGCCGGAAGGAGGGAG
>NZ_DASWTF010000012.1:0-8305 GCF_036402275.1 Steroidobacter sp.
CCCCGCTATCCGTGATGCGGCTGCTGTTGCAGCGGCATCCGAGGACCGGAGGCTTTGCGTCGCCGTCTTTCGACGGGTATGCCCTTACTCGACGGGAGACATTCTGCAGGAGGCGAGGACCGCCAAATATCCGACGCACCCTCATGGATCGCCGTCGGATGCTGGCAAACCGCTTGAGGCCAACCAGCAGCGACTGTTGAGCATACGTAGGATCTAAGGAGGCGCGGCTAGGCGGTTAGGGAGGAGTGCTCATTCGCAAACGCAGGCGCCATAGCAACCAGGCGTTGTAAATCAGTTCGACACGCTCAGCTCCGGCTGGACGTTTGGGTGCAAAATGATAAATTGAAAACGTTACACGGTGGATTGCGAAAGTGGCGAACAAAATTCGTGCTGGGGTATGAAGAAGCACGCAGTGAAACGGAAACAAAAAGTAGCTCGCCAGCAGATCGCGGTGAGGGCTCTGCGCACTGTGCAAGGGAACGGCGGCAGCGTGTTTTGTTTCTTTATGACAAGCTCGGACTTCACTCGGATTGCGGACATATCGCGTGTTAGGGGCGATAAAGACGCTTCCCTGAAACGTTTCCAGCGACCTGAGATCAGAAAGTACGTTGCCGATACCGTGCAATTCTTGAAACAAGGAAAGGTGCTGTTTCCTGACGCCATCGTTCTCGCGATGTCTCCCGATGTTCGCTTCCGGCGATCGAGAGGCTCGGCGGCGGATGCAGTCGCGCAGGGCGTCGAGGCCGGCTTGTTGAACGTCCCGATTCGACCGAAAGGCGACCGCGTCGCGTGGATCGTCGACGGCCAGAGGCGCGCGCTCGCAGAAAGCGACTCGTTGCCTATACCGGTGGTCGCTTTTATTTCGGATGACCTTGCGGTTCAGCGCGGGGATTTCGTCCTGGTCAACAGAGCGCGCCCGCTGCCCGCTCGCCTGATAAACGAACTACTTCCCGAACCCGGCGGCGCCAAATCGCCGGCCCGAGGGGTTTCGAAACGTCAACGGACGGCGAAGTAAAACAGGCGCTTCGACCTCGGCAGGCATCATCGGAGAATAAATGAGTCGTATCGACAAAGTGGCGGCTCTCATGAAGCCCGAGCGTCTCTGGAGCCGCGCCGAGGTGCGTTCTCGTCCGTCTCCAGTCCCTCGCGTCGCGGGTGTGTATGCGTGGTACTTCCTTCGCCCTCCAGCGGGTGTATCGACGAGAGATTGTCACAAGATTCGCGGCGCTGCCCTGCTTTACGTCGGCATATCTCCAAAACCGCCGCCGGCGAATGGCGCAGCCCCGAGTCGACAGACGCTCTGCGGCAGGATTCGCTGTCACTTCAGTGGCAACGCTGCGGGCTCGACACTCCGCCTGACGCTCGGTTGTCTGCTGGCTGAAACGCTTGGCATCGAGCTTCGGCGAGTCGGCAGCGGGCGGCGGCTGACGTTTGCCGATGGTGAGCAGCGGTTGTCAGAGTGGATGGATCGTAATGCGCGCGTCTGCTGGATGCCTGTGGAGCAGCCCTGGACAATCGAGGAGCAGCTCATCTCGAAATTGTCGTTGCCGCTCAACTTACGCAGCAACGAGCGGCATTCGTTTCACCCGGTGTTGACCGAGATACGCCGGGATCACAGATATCGCGCCAATACCCTTCCGATATGGAAGCGGTCCGAGTGAGAAAACCGGAAAATCTGTTACCCGGTAGCTGTCGCATATACAGGTATGGCGCACCGAGTTAGGATCTTGTCTGCACGGCACGGCGGTGCATGTGGAGCGGATCGTGCGCGACTTCCGCCGAGGCAAGGAAGCGGAGGAGTTGGGGAGAGAGGCTCAAGCAGCAGATCGATCGAAGGCTCACTTGGTTTCACGATCAGGACGGCATGCTCGTGATTAAGGCGCGGTTGCCCGCCGAGGCGGGGCAGCTGTTTATTAAGGCCATCGAGGCCGCGTGCGAAGAGAACCCAATGGCGGAGGACGTTTCTGCGGAAACGTCATCTGTTAAATGGCGCGCCCATCCCTCGGCCCACAGGGTCGATGCTCTGGCGGTCATGGCGGAAACGTTTCTCGCCCAAGGACCCGCCGCGCTCAACGGCGGAGATCGACAACAGATTGTTGTTCACGTGGACGCCGAAACGCTGCAAGACAGCGTTGCTGGCCGTTGCCAGTTCGAGCACGGTCCGAGCGTTTCTGCAGAAACGGTCCGGCGGTTGTCTTGTGATTGCAGCATCGTTCCTATTGTAGAGAACGAAGCAGGTGAGCCACTCAATGTTGGACGGAAGACGCGAAGCATACCGCCCGCGCCTCGTGCTGGACGGTGCGTTTCGCTTTGTCACGCCCGACGGCCGGTCGTTTGACAGCACGTTGCCCGGCTACACGCAGCCGCTAGGAGATCTGAATCAGCTCGTTGCCACGCACGAAGAACAAGGGTTGCACATCGAGCGCCACACGGCGGCGACTCGATGGGATGGCGAGTCTTATGACCATGCGCTTGCAATCGAAGTGTTACTACGTCGTTGCGGGATAACATACGCGGTAACGTCGGGAGCAGGTGGCTGAACGTTTCTCGGTGGGCTCTCTGGCTGTTTGCGGCATCTAATCTGATCCCAAAGAAAAACGGCGATCCAATCGGATCGCCGTTTGTATCGCTCCGCGAGCTTCACACTCGCGTAGCGCCTGAGTTTCTCCTTGCGATTACTGCACGGCCTTGCTGAAGACATTCGAGTTGCTGCTCTGGGTGCCGTTCGAGGTGTACGCGCGGACCGCGAAGTAGTAGGTGCCGGGAGAGAGATTGTCCATGGTGTAGCGAGTGATGCCGGGGTTCGCGATCTGGATGGACTGCGTCATCGCGTTCGGGGAGGTGCCGTAGGCGATGCGGTAGCCGGCGAGGTTGGTGAGCGTGCTGCCGTCGGTGTTCTGGGTCGGGGGAGTCCAGGACAGCTCGGCGCCGCCGCTGGAAACATCGACCACGTTCCCGGCGGTCCACGCTTGACCGGTCCTTAGGAATATTTCACGTTGGCTGTGGCTAGGAGGGCTGATCTGAACCGCTCTAAGGAAATCCCAGTGAAAAAAATTCTGTTCAGAGATAAAACCGATGGCCTGGGCGTCGTTGAGCAACGTGGCCAAATCAGAATAGGCAATAGTCTGCACAAAACATCCGACAGATCGTTGGAGAATCTGAGGGATGTTCCCTCAAGCAAACCCAACGTGTTAGAGCAACCCATTCGCCGCAGAAAGCTCATCGGGCTCAAAAGCGGCGGATCCGTCCTGGAGCGCAGCGATCTGAGTCAAGCCGATGGCTACTCACAGGGACTATATGAGGCAGGCGTCATGCCCGACTGTTACTTTTTGATGGCTTGGGTCATCGGCAGAGAAGTAGGGGCTGGCGTTGGGGGCGATCGTTTCTTGGCGTGTTACGCATCATTCGGCAAAACCCTGATTTCTGTGCAAGCGTAGATGGATCTGTTGACGGGGATGGGGGGGCCTTCGTAATCTGCTGCGGCATGCGATCCACGAATGTGCGGCGGGTGAGCGCTGCGACGTGGGAATGCTTGAGTTGTCACCGGACGGCAGGATGATCCACCGCGGAGAAGGATTGTGATGCGGATGAAGCACCATCGTGGCAGCGGAATGAACAGATGGGTACGAGCCGCAGCCTTGCTCGTCGCATTCGGACTGTCAACTCCAGTATCCGCCGGCTCGACGAGAGCATCCATCAGAGAGCTTCTGATTTCCGATGACTTCGTATACGTCTACCCCTCGGGTGGCGTCGTCAACCCACCAAGCTGTCACGGTTCGAACGGCGATTATTACTCCTTCTCTTTGAATCGTCCGCGGGCGAAAGAGTATCTCGCAGGCCTGCTTGCCGCTCAGGCGCAAGGCTCGTGGGTCATATTCTATGGGACCGGCAATTGCGCCGATCAGCCCAACATCTCCGAGACCCTCGCGTATTTCTCAGTCCTGAGTGACGGTTGATCGTAAGGCCCGGCAGGTGGGATGGGCGGGGAATGTGCGGGTTTGGGAGGACAGGCCTTCGGCGGTACGAGCGTCGGTCCGTTCGAGGAGTTTCACCTGCGAAGCCGAAATCCTCCGTTCCCTTGCTGGAAAGCCATAGGGCACGTGCACCGTTTGAGAGGATGCCTGCACGCGGATGCTGGAGAGATCATCGGCGAATCGCGATTGCGATTGAGGTCGGGCGGACTCACCGGGATTGGTTGAGTGTTTCCTCGGTGCGCTACCGATCCTCCTATCACCTGATCAGTTCACAGCAATCAACGCCAGCGGATCGCTAGAGCTCGTGCGAGAGTTAGCTGCAAGCGCGTCACAAAGCACGCGTAATGACGGTGTCTCGCCTGTGAAGCGGCTGGATGCTTCGAGGGCGCAGGTCAGTCGAGTCTGCAGCACGACCTCAGCTTGCTTGTCACCGTTTTGTCGCCACGACTCATGGCATCCCTACCCGAATCGATACAAGAAAACGTGAGAAGCATGAAGACACCCGAGTGCATGAGCGAGAAACTTCGTTCATGGAACGCTGGCATCCGGTTCTTTCGGCGCAGGTCGAAGGTCTGCGTTGGTTGAGCATTCAGAACTGACTGCGGCATCCGGCGGTAGCGCCGTTACCATCACTCCCGCCAACGCTGTTGCGAACGTCACGTCCACGGGTGTTGTGTTTACTGCCGTTCTCAGCGATGCACGATTCGCAGTCTGTGCGCCCGGCGACTGTTCAACAGATCTTGGTCAAATCCCTGATTCTTTCCTATGAAGAGCGGCGCGTGTTGACAGCAACGAATACCGATGCAACATTTCAGGCAAGCTGCGCGGAGAGCATGGAAGTTGAAAAGGAACAATCGATGTAGGGTCATGACAATTGCCATGGCCTGGCTGTCCGTCGCGCTACTGTGGAACAGTCTGGCTCACTCTGCCGGATTCGACAGCACGTTTGAGGTCCGCATCGGGTACTACAACGCGGACGGACTACTGGACCTGCACGTCAGTTCGCCGCGTTCGGTCGTAATTCCAATGGATGACGTTCCAATCGTCATTCCTCCCCCGGTCGCAGAGTTCATCCTCTCCAATAACGGCGACGGCACCTTCGCTCTGGTCACGCAGATTCCGGCGGCGATTCGCGGCACCATTCGCAATTCACCCGTGGCCGACGTGGACCTGTCGGTCCGCGATGTGGATGCGAATGGCTTCGATGACCTGGCGATCGGAGGGCTGCAGGACCTCATTCCGGGTGCGATGGATCAGATCGTCCACGCCTCGCCGCGGCGCGGGCGCGCACCTTTTCATGTCACTGCCAAGAACAGCAAATTCGAGAAGTACCATGGCGATCTGATGCGGTGGATGCTGGATCCGCAATATTTCGTCAATGTACCGCTGAAGCTCAAGTCGACGCAGCCGGCGTCGGCCCTGTGGTTCGGGTTCGTCGTGGACTCGACGGACTATAGCTCCGCGTTCTGGCTCATTGAACGCTGCGAGGCCCGCTACCCTGGCAGATCGTGCGGCTACGCTTTTCTCGATCCCGTGGCGACGTCCGCGGACCCAGGCGGATGTACGCGGTCAGTGACGGTATACGACAGCAACAATCAACCGATCGGCACCGACCCGGCCCATAACGTGTGCCAGTACGACTTGCACGTTTACGTCTACATCCCAGGAACGGTTACGCTGGAGGCGGACACTTCCATTTACGATACCGACGCTCGCGAGACTGCAGAAGTCCTGCAACGCCTGAAAGACGGCTGCCCGGACGTTCCTTTGAACGATCTCGGGGCTGCGACGCAATTGGAACGGATCCTGGCTCGCGTGTGGGGTCAAGCCGTGATCGACCAGGCGCGTGGTGTGGTGAACGTGGATAACAGCGAATCGCATCCACCTTTCCCGGGTGACGGAGCTTTCGACCCCTCTGCCGATACGTATCACCACTACGACGTTACAACGCCGCTATGCGCAATGGGCGCGCTGGGATGCGACACATCCACGTTGCGCGCAACTCTGCGTTATTTCACTTATCCGAGCTACAAGCTGCAACCGACTCCCACCAGAGTCGACGGTGTCGAGGAGGTCTTGGTTAGAATCACGCTCGTTCCTGGTAACTTTGCACGCTATTACACTGTGCCGGGCGGCTACGTCACGCAGCGGAAAGTGGAGACCGGGTTCTGGCAGGGGGCCGTTCAGAATGTGACTAGACCCACGCACGTTGTCTATCCGGGAACGATCTCGCGAACGATCATCCAGAGAGGCGGCACGCTGAACGTTTTCACTCATGGCATCGGCATAAACCGGTTATTCTGTTCAGTGAACAGCACTGCCCTGGAGCCTTGGGTGCAGATGATCATGGGGTTCTCGAACGACGTGTTCGGCGCGGCAGCCTTCCGGGCGCTCGACAAAGAGATGAAGAAGTATGTCTTGAGTCATCCGCTCGGCCCGCCGCAGCCGGCCGGCGTCGCTCAGAAGCCGGCTTTCACGCCTCCGATGGGAGCCATCGGCGAGGCGACGTGAGGACTGCCGAGGCCGCAAGCCGGGGTGAACCGTCGGCGCAGTTGTCGAGATGGACCCTCGTGCTGCTGCGCCTGGAGATGCTGGTCTGCCTCGGCCCGACTTTTGTGTACTTGCCGACGGCGGTGGTGTTGGTGCCGCATCAGCTGCGCCTGGCCATCGGAGAGAACCTCACCGAGTCCTGGATTCCGGTCGCGTACTACGTGGGTGTCGCCTGCCTGTTCATCGGAGTGCTGAGCATCTGGAAGTGGCTGCGTACCCGACGGCGCTTGTTATCACGCCTACCGACCACGTGCCTGCTATCCGCGGGCATCTGTGTCCTGCCGCTCGGCCCGGTCGGGACATTCGCATTGGGTGGCTTTGAGGGGCTTACCTCACTGGCGATCTTGATCTTCATCGTTCTGCCGTTGTCGAGCGTCCTGCACCTCGGCTTCCTCGCGCGCGATTACCTGTGCGCCAAGATCCCAGCGTGAAGTGGGGATCCTTACATGTGTCCTCCGGAAATATTGGATCTCGAACTCTGACGTTCCGAAGGCCGCTACCATTCATGCCGGCTGGGAACGAGCCCAGTGTGTGGGCCAGCGACCGAAGGCCATTGCGGATCGGTGAGCTCGAGCGAGCACGGCAATGATGTTCGATCCGTTTCCGGTTGACGCGGAAATGCCGAGAACTGGCGAGACAGGCGCACAGCTTCTCAAAACCTGGAGATTGAAAACATATGGGAAAGAGATTTGCTTCTGCGGCTTTGGGTTTGGCTCTCGTCTCGTTGTCGCCACACGTATTGGCTGAACGAGCGCTCGGCCGAGTCACCTCTGTGGGCTGTGAGAACAGCAGCACCAATACGTGTTGGGTGAATGTCGAGGGCTATACCACCTCCATGTACTGTAACAATAGTAGTCAGCTTCGTTGGAATGCTGGCACGGCGTGGGGGGCGCGTTGGTACGCGACATTGCTGGCGCTACAGCTGGCTGGCGGCCAAGTTCATCTGGAGGTAGATCCGAACACCTGCGGGCCTAATGGCGCACCAACGTTTATGTACGGATTCATTGTTGAGTGACCCGGCTCAAGTCCCAGGCCGCCGCCGCCCGAGAACATCTCGGAGGCGAGCGACGGCCGGACTCTTGCTGTAACAACTCGATCCGGCACTGAAATACACCAGAGTGAAGCTGCGTTCATCGTCGGTCTCGAACATACTGGTGAGGCGACGATGCGGTGGATGCGGATGACGTCACCCCGCTATTTCGTAGTCAGTTAGAACTGGAGCAAGGTGCTTGCGGGGGCAAGGCAACGCGGGCCAGCCGGTGGCGGATGTCTGCCGGCAGATGGGGATCAGCGAAGCGACCTACTACGTCTGGAAGAAGCGCGAGTATCCATTGAGTATTAGGCTGTAGCCGGTATGCCCGCCGGGCGTCCGCTCCGGGCGGTCGCATGACTTCCGCGGGCTGTTTTCTATTCATCCCAAAGAAAAGAACGGCGACCCACATGGGTCGCCGTTTGTATCGCCTCTGAGTAACTGTCGCGGTTTACTGCACGACCTTGCTGAAGACGTTCGAGTTGCTGCTCTGGGTGCCGTTCGAGGTGTAAGCGCGGACCGCGAAGTAGTAGGTGCCGGGGGAGAGGTTGTCCATGGTGTAGCGAGTGATGCCGGGGTTCGCGACCTGGATGGACTGCGTCATCGCTTGCGGGGAGGTGCCGTAGGCGATGCGGTAGCCGGCCAGGTTGGTCAGCGTGCTGCCGTCGGTGTTCTGGGTCGGGGGAGTCCAGGACAGTTCGGCGCCGCCGCTGGAAACATCGACCACGTTGATGGAGAACGCGGGCAGCGT